>CANJIM010000029.1 GCA_947474495.1 Rhodospirillaceae bacterium | reverse complement strand
GCCGATGGACAGGGCCGTTTTTGGAGTGCGGATGGACATGCGCCTCACCTTGCCATAGGGCCCGAAGGGCGTCGATAGATCTAGGACCATACCCGCTTCGCGATGAATGCCGACGAGCAGATTCGAGCCGCAAAGAAAAAGGGCGCGGTGTGAACCGCGCCCTTCTCCTTGCCTGTCAGGCCGCTCACTCGTGGTGTAGCGATCTGTTCTTGGTTTCCTTCAGGAACAGCACACCGACGACCAAAGTCATCACGGCGATGCCGATCGGATACCAGAGGCCTTGGTAGATGTTGCCCGAGGCGGCGACGATGGCCGTCGCCAGCAAGGGCAGCATGCCGCCGAACCAGCCGTTGCCGATGTGGTATGGCAGAGACATGGATGTGTAGCGGATCTTTGTCGGGAACAACTCGACGAGATAGGCCGCGATGGGCCCGTACACCATGGTGACGTAGAGCACCATGATGACCAGGATCAACAGCGTCATCGGGTAGTTGATCTTCGACTTGTCGGCCGAGGCCGGATAGCCCGACGCCTTGAGCGCTTCGGCGTAAGCCGCGGCGTTCCAGCCGTTGAGCGTGGTGTTGCCGATCGTCGTCACCACATCCTGTCCGCCGACGGCGGGCACGGATTGGAAGGACAGGCCCGATTTGGTCAGGAAGTCCTTGGCCCGGTCGCAAGCCGTGAAGTCCGTGCCCGGGAAGATGAAGATGTGGAAGTTGCAATCGGTGGCAGCGACCGTGATCTTCGTTTGCGCCTGGTAGTTTTCCAAGGCCGGGTTGACGTAGTGCGTCAGGCCCTGGAACAGCGGGAAGTAGGTCAATGCCGCGATGGCGCAACCTGCCAGGATGATCTTCAAGCGGCCGATGCGATCGGACAGCCAGCCGAAGAACACGAAGAACGGCGTGCCGATGAGCAACGACACAGCGATCAGCGTGTAAGCGGTCAGGTAGTCGACCTTCAGCGTGATGGTCAGGAAGAACAAGGCGTAGAACTGCCCCGTGTACCAGACCACGCCCTGGCCGGCGGTGGCGCCGAGCAGAGCGAGCAACACGAACTTATTGTTCGGATAACGCAGGAAGCTGTCGGTCAACGGCTGCTTGGAGCCCTTGCCTTCGGCCTTCATACGCTGGAACACCGGCGATTCGTTGAGCTTGAGCCGGATGTAAACCGAGAAGATCAGCAGGATGATCGAGATGAGGAACGGCACGCGCCAGCCCCAGCTCGCGAAGGTCGTCGTGTCCATGTTGACGCGGCAGAGGCCGATGACCAGCAGCGACAAGAAGAAGCCGAGTGTGGCTGTCGTCTGAATCCAGCTGGTGGCATAACCACGACGGTTGTCGGGGGCATGTTCGGCCACGTAGGTGGCGGCGCCGCCATATTCGCCGCCGAGCGCAAGGCCCTGCAGCAAGCGCAGCGTGACGAGGATGATCGGCGCGAAGATGCCGATCTGCGCGTAGGTCGGCATGAGGCCGACCGACGCCGTCGCGGCACCCATCACCACGATGGTGATCAAGAAGGTGTATTTACGCCCAACGAGATCGCCGATGCGGCCGAAGAAGACGGCACCGAACGGACGGACCAGGAAGCCCGCCGCGTAAGTGGCGAACGCGGAGAGCAGCGCCGCCGTATCATTGCCCGGCGGAAAAAAAAGCGCCGCAAAGAAAGGCGCCAGGGTTGCATAGAGATAAAAGTCGTACCACTCGAACACCGTGCCGAGCGACGAGGCGAAAATGACCCGTCGTTCTTCGGCGCGAGTCGCGGGTGCAGCCGTGGCTGCAGAGCTCGCAACAGACATAGGGAAAACCTCCGGTCAGAGTTTTTTTCTGGCCGCGGTTGCAACCGCTATTCTGCGATATCCCCCCCGCAGCGTATTTACACTAGCCGGATGGAGAATCGTCCGCAACGCTGATTCGATGCTGCATTGCGGTATCACGACGGAGTAAGCCGTTACTTCTTGGACACTTAGCCGCGATTCGAAAATACTTTCAAACTGGCAATCGCCCGCTTTATCGGCAACAACGCAGACTTCGACAACACTGCCCTACGCCGCCATCGGTCTGCCCTGTCGGAGTGCTCAGCAATGATGCAGACGCCTGAATGACAGACTGGCGAGTTAAGCCGCGCTCTTTTTAGCCGCCTGAATGGCCCGCCACACTTTTTCGGGTGTCATCGGCATATCGATATGGGTGATACCGTAAACCGATAGCGCGTCGACCACCGCATTGGCCACCGCCGGCATGGAGCCCACCGTCCCCGCTTCGCCGGCGCCTTTGACGCCGAGCGGATTTGTCGCAGTCGGCACCGGATTGCACACCACGTCGATGTGGCACATGTGGGCGGCACGCGGCATGCCGTAATCGAGGAAGCTCGCCGTGGTGAGCTGGCCGTCGGCGTCATAGCGCACGTCTTCCATCAGGATCTGGCCGAGACCCTGAGCGATGCCGCCATGGATCTGGCCCTTGAGCAGCAGCGGATTCATCACCGTGCCAACGTCGTCTACCACCTTGTAGGCGACGACCTGGATCTGGCCGGTCTCCTCGTCGATCTCCAACTCGCAAACATGGCAGCCGTTGGGATAGTTCGCGGCATGTGCGGTGTAGACCGCCTGCTCGATCAGGCCCGGCTCCATGCCCTTGGGGATTTCCTTGGGGGCGAGTGCGATCTTGGCGATCTCCTTGATCGTCAGGCTGCGGTTGCTGCCCGGCGCGGTGAACAGCCCGTCGACGAACTTGATTTGCTCCGGCGTCGTCTCCAGGGTGTGCGCGGCGATAGTGGTGGCTTTCGCCAGCACCTTGTCGGTCGCCAGCAGGACGGCGCCGCCGCCCAAGGTGGCCGAGCGCGAGCCGCCCGAGCCATGGCCGAAGGCGACCTTGTCGGTATCGCCCGAGATGTAGCGCACGTCGCTCATGGCCAAGCCGAGCTTGTCGCAGACGATCTGCTTGAACACGGTCTCATGGCCCTGCCCGTTCGACACCGAGCCGGCGTAGATCGTCGCGCCGCCCGAGCGGTCGAAGCGTAGCTCGGCGCCCTCGACGCCGTTGTTGGCGGCTTTCTCAATGGTGTTGGAGAAGCCGAGGCCACGCAGCTTGCCGCGCGACTTGGCCTCAGCGCGGCGCTTGGCGAAATCGCCGTAGCCGGCCAGATCCAGCGCCATGGTCATGTTCTTTTCGAACTCGCCGGAATCATACTTAAACGTCAGGCCGGTTTTGTAGGGCATGGCTGAGGGCGGAATGGTGTTGCGCCGGCGCAGCTCCGCCGGGTCGATGCCGAGCTTGTCGGCGGCCATGTCGACAATGCGCTCGATCATGTAGGCCGCTTCCGGCCGCCCGGCGCCGCGATAGGGCCGCGTCGGATTGGTGTTGCTGAACAATGCGACGATATGCACATGAATCGCCGGCGTGGTGTAGACGCCGGCCACCGAGCCGATGTTGTTGACCGGCGGATTGGTCGTGCCCTGCATCAGATGGCTGCCGAGATTGGCTAGGCTCTTGAGCTTGAGCGCGAGGAATTTGCCGTCGCTGTCGAGCCCGAGGGAAATGTCGATGACATTGTCGCGGCCGTGCGAGTCGCTCATGAACGCCTCGGCGCGGTTGCTCATCCATTTGACCGGCCGGCCGGTGAGCTTGGCCGCCAGCATGCAGAGCGGAATTTCCGGGTAGATGGCAGACTTCATGCCGAAGCTACCACCGACGTCGCCGGCGATGACGCGCAACTGCCCCTCGTTCACTTTGACGAGGCGCGCGAGCTGGGCGCGGTACGGGTGCGCGCCTTGCACCGGCGTGTGGACGGTGAAAGCTTCGTCTTCCGCGTCCCAGGCGGCGACGCAGCCGCGCGGCTCCATGGCGCTCGGCGCCACCCGGTTGATGATGAAGCGCTCGGCGATCACATGTTTGGCTTTGGCGAATCCATCCGCCACCAATGCCTTGTCACCGATCTCGTGAACGAAGCAGACATTGCCGGCGCAATCGTCCCACACCAGAGGCGCGCCGGGCTCGGCCGCCGCCGCCGTGTCGGTGACGGCGGGTAAGATCGCATATTCGATGGCGACCGCTTCGGCGGCGTCCATCGCTTGTGCCAGGGTTTCGGCAATCACGAAGGCGACCGGATCGCCGACGCGGCGCACGCGGTCCTTCGCCAAGGCCGGCGATGGCGTGGCATATTGCGGCGATCCATCAGGCCGCTTGTAGGCGCCGCCGCCCGGAATGTCGCGGTAACCGGACGCCGCCCAATCGGCGTGGGTCAGCACGGCGATGACGCCGGGCAGCGCCAGCGCGGCGGCCGTGTCGAGCGATAGGATCTTGGCGTGGGCGTGCGGCGAACGGACGAAATAGCCATGGGCCATGCGCGGCAGGACGATATCGCCGACATAGCGGCCGCCGCCGCGGAGCAGGCGCGGATCTTCCGAGCGCGGCACGCTCTGGCCCAATGCGAACTCGCCCATGTCCTTCTCCCCTGCTTTTGGTTCTTGTGGCTATTTCAGCGCAACTCTGGGTCTCATGCTAGCGCCGTCTGCGAAATGGGAACGCCCAGGCACGGCCACCGTTGACGACAGGCCCGTCGCTCCCGATGATGGCGCTCCCCCTTATCAGGTTACAGTGCTGTGATCGTCATTCTCATCCCCGCCCTGTTCAAGGCCTTTGGGCAGCTCGACGATCCGGCCTTGCGCCGCGTCATGTGGCGCGGCCTCGGCTATTCAGCCGTGCTGTTCGGCCTCCTGCTGGCGCTCTGTTGGTGGGGCCTTTCGGCCTTGACCTTCTTCGATATCGGCTGGGCCGATACGCTGGTGACCGTTTTCGGCGGCGTGGCGGTCGCCGTGCTGGCCGTACTGCTGTTTCCCGGCGCCATGATCGCCGTGCAGGGCGTGTTGCTTGATGACGCGGCCGAAGCGGTTGAAATGCGTCATTATCCGAATGTCTCGGCGGCCGCGCCGACGCTGGCGGTCTCGGTCTGGGCCTCGCTGCGGCTCGCCCTCGCCACGGTTCTGTTGAATCTTCTGGTCTTGCCGCTCTACTTCATCCCGCTGGTGAACCTCGTCGTATTCTACGCCCTCAACGGCTACCTCTACGGTCGGGAATATTTTGAGCTGGTGGCACTGCGCCGCATGTCCGCCGATGAGGCGAAGGCGATGCGCAAGCGCCATTCGGGCGGGCTTTTCATGGTGGGTTTGATATCTGCCGGCCTGTTCAGCATCCCGATCGTCGGTTGGTTCATGCCGGCGGTCGTCGCCGCCTTCATGGTGCATGTCTTCGAAGGTCTGCGCCGCGCCGACCAAGGGCTCTTGCGGTGAGCTTGCAGCAGGACATTCTCGATTTCTGGTTCGATCCGCCCGGCTCACCTGAGCGCGAACGCTCGCGCGAGGTGTGGTTTAAGTCCGATCCGGCTTACGACGCGGCGCTGCGCGAGAGATTTCTGGAAGATCAGCAACGCGCTGCCGCCGGCGAGTATGACTTTTGGACCAATACGCCGGAAGGCAGCGTCGCCCTTCTTTTGCTGCTCGATCAATTGCCACGGAATCTTTATCGCGACAAGCCGCAGGCCTTCGCGACCGACGCTCGCGCGAGTGAGCTGGCCGGCATTACGGTACCGCGCGGTTTCGATCAACAGCTGCCGCCAGTCTGGCGCTGGTTCGTTTATTTGCCCTTCGAGCATAGCGAGAGCTTGGCCGATCAGACGCGGAGCCTGGCGCTGTTCGGGTCTCTGCCTGCGACGCCCGAGCATGACGAAGTGAAGGATTACGCCAAGCGGCATTATGACGTGATCAAGCGCTTCGGCCGCTTTCCCCATCGCAATGCGATCTTGGGACGTGAATCGACGCCCGAGGAACTCGAATTCCTTCAGCAGCCGGGTTCGTCTTTCTGAGGCATACAGGTCGCTAAGCCTGCCATTTTATGAGTGGATAGACGAGATGTCCGAATCCTCCACGCCCGCTGCGCGCGGTCTTGATACGGCCGTTGCCCAGGCACGTCTCCGCTCGGAAGGCTACAACGAGCTTCCCCGACAGGCGCCCCGCACACCGCTGAAGATCGTATTCGAAGTTCTGCGCGAGCCGATGCTGCTCTTGCTGCTCGGCGGCGGGATGATTTATCTGCTGCTTGGCGACATGAAGGAGGCGCTCATCCTTCTTGCCTTCGCGACCATGTCGGTCGTCATAACGGTCATTCAGGAAAGCCGGACCGAGCGCGTTTTGGAGGCCTTGCGCGACCTTACCAGTCCGCGCGCCCTCGTCATCCGGGACGGCGTACGCAAGCGTATCGCCGGCCGCGAAGTGGTCCGCGGCGACATCATCGTCTTGGCAGAAGGCGACCGGGTGCCGGCCGACGCGGTGCTACTGCAAAGCCATGACGTGCAGGCGGACGAATCGCTTTTGACCGGAGAATCGGCCCCAGTGCGTAAGCTCGCGCGGAGTGGCGATGTCTCTGTGGCGGCGCTGAGGCCGGGCGGCGACGATATGCCGTTCGTCTTTTCCGGATCCTTGATTGTCCGCGGTTCGGCCATCGGAGAGGTCACGGCAGTCGCTGCTCAAAGCGAAATCGGCAAGATCGGGCAGTCGCTGAGCATGATGGAAAGCGAGCCGCCCAGGCTTCTGGCGCAAACGCGCGCCCTCGTCCGTCTATTCGCAATCGTCGGCGGCATTGCGAGCGTCCTTGCCGTGCTGCTGTATGGCATCCTTCGCGGCAGCTGGCTCGATGCCGTGCTGGGCGGCATCGCGCTCGGCATGTCCATGCTACCGGAAGAGATTCCCGTCGTTCTCACGGTCTTCATGGCCATGGGGGCTTGGCGAATCTCGCGGGCGCGGGTTCTGACCCGTCGAGCGGCCGCGATCGAAAGCCTGGGGTCGGCGACGGTGCTTTGCACCGATAAAACCGGGACTCTGACCGAGAACCGCATGTCGGTTATGGAGCTGCGCTTGAAAGATGGGGCGACCTGCCGGACCGAAGCGGTCACGCCGCAGAGCATCCCAGAAGCGTTTCGTGCCCTGGCAGAATTCGGTTTGCTGGCAAGCGCGCGCGAACCCTTCGATCCGATGGAGAAGGCTTTCCATGATCTCGGACAGCAGGGTTCGGCGGGCTCGCCCTTCCCTGCCCCTGACTGGCGTTTGCTGCGGACCTACGGCCTGCGGCCAGATCTTCTCGCCATGTCGAATGTCTGGCATGGCGGCAGCGAGAGCGAGGCGATCATAGCCGCCAAAGGCGCACCGGAAGCGATCGCCGAGCTTTGTCGTCTCGGCGCTGCGGATCGCCAACGGATCACAGCTATGGTCAACGAGATGGGCGAAGCGGGCTTGCGCGTCTTGGGAGTGGCCCGAGCGTCCCTCGCCGGATCGGCATTTCCGGAGTCCCAGCGCGACTTCGCCTACGAGTTTCTGGGACTTGTCGGTCTTGCCGATCCGCTAAGGGCAAGCGTGCCTGCCGCTGTCGCCGAATGCCGCTCGGCGGGCATCAATGTCGTGATGATCACGGGGGATTATCCGGCCACGGCCGGTGCGATCGCCCGTCTGGCCGGCATTGAGGACACTGATATCGTCAGTGGCGTCGAACTTGAGACATTGAGCGACAGCGAGCTGGCGAGTCGTGTGAGAACAGCGAGCGTCTTCGCACGCATTCTGCCCGAACAAAAACTGCGCATCGTCAATGCGCTGAAGGCCAATGGAGAGATCGTCGCGATGACGGGTGACGGCGTCAACGACGCGCCGTCCTTAAAGGCTGCACATATCGGCATCGCCATGGGCGGCCGCGGCACCGATGTGGCGCGCGAGGCGTCGTCTATCGTGCTGCTCGATGATGACTTCGGCTCGATCGTCAAATCGGTTCGCTTTGGTAGGCGCATCTACGACAATTTGCGTAAAGCCATGTGCTTCATTTTTGCGGTGCATGTCCCGATCGTAGCGTTGGCGTTGATGCCGCTGCTATTCGGCCTGCCGATTCTCTTCGGGCCCATGCATATCGCGTTCCTTGAAATGGTTATCGATCCGGTATGCTCGCTCGTCTTCGAAGCCGAAACCGAGGAAGACGACGTCATGAAGCGTCCGCCGCGCGGCCCCGACGAAAAGTTACTGCCCGGCCGATTGATCGTCTGGGGCGTTTTGCAGGGCTTCTGCGCTTTTGCGCTGGTTGCGGCCATTTTTGTCGTGTCGCTCGGACGCGGCATGCCGGAGGAGGAAGTGCGCGCCTTGACCTTCGTGTCGTTGGTCGTGGCGATCGTCAGCCTCATCCTGGTCAATCGCTCCTTCAGCGCATCCTTGTGGACGGCGCTGAAGCGGCCCAACCGCATATTCCTCTTCGTCGGATCCGGCGTGATCGCCATGCTGGCCATCACTTTGGAATGGCCCTTTGCCCGCGATCTCTTCCGCTTCGCTCCGCTGCCCGCCACAGATCTTGCCGTAATGCTCGCGAGCGGCGTGGCGCTGCTCTTGCTGCTGGAGGGCGGCAAAGCAATCTATCTGCGCCAGCGGCGATCCAAGGCTGCCCTGCAACCTGCTTAAGTCGTTGTCGGCACGCCGGGCCGGTCGCTCGCCAGCGATTGCGCGTTGACCAGGCTGGCGAAGGCGCCGCCTCGCGCCATCAGATCCTTGTAGGCGCCGCGCTCGACGATGCGGCCGTCTTCCATCACCAGCACGAGATCGGCGCGGCGGATCGTCGACAGTCGGTGGGCGATGACGAAGGTGGTGCGGCCGGTCATCAAGGCATCGAGCGCAGTCTGCACCTTGGCCTCGGTGACAGTGTCGAGGGCGCTGGTCGCCTCGTCGAGAATCAGGATCGGCGGATTCTTCAGCAATGCGCGGGCGATGGCGATGCGCTGGCGCTCGCCGCCGGACAGCGAGCGGCCGCGCTCGCCGACCAAGGTCCCGTAGCCGTTCGGTTGCGCCATGATGAACTCATGGGCCTGGGCGAGCTTGGCGGCGGCGATCAATTCTTCATCCGTCGCGTCGGGCTTGCCGACGCGCAGGTTGGTGGCGATCGAGCGGTAAAACAATGTGCTTTCCTGGAACACCACGCCGATATTGCGGCGCAGCGAGGTCAGCGTAATGTCGCGGATATCATGGCCATCAACCGTGATGGTGCCTTTGCGCGGGTCCCACAGGCGGTGCAGCAGGCCCATCGCGGAGCTCTTGCCGGCGCCCGTCGGACCGACGATGGCGACCATTTGGCCGGCTTTCACGTCGAACGTCAGATCCGCCAGGGTGTCGCGCACGCCGTCGTAGGAGAGCGCCACATCCTTGAACGAGACGTCGCCGCGCACGTCGGTCAATTCGATCGCGTCCGGCCGTTCGACCACCGAGGAACGCGAATCGAGAACGCCGAAGAATTCTTCCAGCGAATGCATTTGGAAGAACAGCTTGCCAGCAAAACCCATGGCCTGTTCGAGACGGCCGATCAGCAGCGTGGCGAAACCCATAAAGCTGACGATCTCGCCGACCGTCGTGAGGCCCTGCAGGAACAGCCAGGTCCCGAGCAGGAAGATGGAAATGACGGTGAGCGTCGAGGAGGCGCGCGTCAATACGGTGACGACGGCCCACCAGGTCAGTACGGGGAATTGCGCGCGCAGCACGCGCTGCGTCAAATCGCCGAGTTGCTGCACTTCGAGCGCCAGTCGGACGAAGCTCTGAATCAGGTTGATGTTGCCCAGCGCGTCGCCGGCGCGCTCGGCCAGCTCCGAATGGAACTCCTGGACCGAGGATTGGGCCTTCTCGGTGCGGCTGATGACCAGCACGGAGAGCGCCGAGAAGATCACCATCAGCACGATGATCAGCAGCGACAGCCGCCAGTTCATCAGCAGCGTCATCGGCAGCAGCACGACCAGGATCACGAAGGTCGAGAGATGCTCGCGAAAGAACGACAGCCAGATGCCGAACAGATTGTCGGCGCCCTCCAGCATGATCTTGAGCAGGCGGCCGGAATGGGTCGAGCCGTGGAACGACAGCGGCAACGACAGCACATGCTCGAAATACATCGACAGCGAGGCCAGGCGGCGGCGGTGCGCCATGCGGTCGGAATGCAGCGCGACGAAGATATTCGCGACGATGCCGCCGATGCCCACGACGCCCCAGATCGTCAGCAGGTTGAAGCTGGCGGTCCAGATCTCGTCGGACGACTTGCCGGTGGCATTGGACAAGGTATCGACGACGCGGCCAAACAGGACAGGCTCAAGGAACTGCAAACTGGCGAGCGCCAGGTCGGCCAAGGCCAGGATGATGGCCAGGTTTCTTTCGGGGCGGAGCAGGCCGAGCACGCGGCCATAGATGCGAAGGAACTTCATGGGGCAATTCTATAGCGCGATCTTAGGCTTAAGGCGAATAGACGATGATTTTGCCGGCTGAGACCCTAGAATAGGGTCATGAACGCCCCGTCCCGCCTCTGGCAAGACCTGACCTGGCCCGAAATTCAGGCCCTCGATCCTGAGCGCACGGTGGCCGTGCTGCCGGTCGCCGCTATCGAGCAGCATGGCCCCCATTTGCCGCTGTCGGTCGATGCCGAGATCAACGCCGGCCTGCTGGCGCGGACGCTGGAGATCGTCCCGCCCGACCTTCCCATTCTCCTGCTGCCGCCGCAGGTCATCGGCTACAGCCTGGAGCACACGGATTTCCCCGGGACGCTGTCGCACGATCCCGAAACGCTGCGCCGCGTTTGGGTCGAGATCGGCCAGTCGGTGCGCCGCGCCGGATTTAGAAAGCTTCTGATCCTCAATTCCCACGGTGGTCAGCCGCAGGTCGCCGGCATCGTCGCCCGCGAACTGCGCGCCGCGGCGGACATGATGGTGGTGACGACGGCCAGTTTCGCCCTCGGCCTGCCCCCCGTGCTTCCTGGTGGCCTCTTCCCGGACGAGGAACTGCGCCACGGTATCCACGGCGGTGCGGTCGAGACTTCGTTGATGCTGTATCTGAACCCCAGCGCTGTGCGGCAAGACGAGATCGCTCATTTCCCCTCCGCCGCCGCCAAGGTCGAGGCGGCGCACAAGCTGCTGCGTCTCGAGAGCGAAGCGGTGCAAATCGGCTGGATGACGCAGGACCTCAACGCCAACGGCGCCTGCGGCGACGCCCGTCTAGCGACTGCCGCAGCGGGTCAAGCGATCCTTGACCACATGGCGGCAAAGCTCGCGCTTTTACTGGCGGAAATCTCCGCCTATCCGCTGGCGAATCTCAAAGACGCGCCTTAGCGCCCCAGCATCCGCAACATCGTGCGATCCTTGCGCACGAAGTGATGGAACAGCGCGCCGCCGATATGAGCGCACAGTGCTAGCGCCATCAAGATGCCGATCCAGCCATGCGCCCAGAGAATTAGCTTCGACAGGGCTTCGTCCTTGGCGGCGATGCTGGGCAACTCGAACAGCCAGAAAAAATTGATAGTGGCGCCGAACGTCGAGACGCCCAGCCAGCCGAGAATGGGATTGACCAACAAACCTGCGTAAAGGGCCCAGTGGGTCAATTCCGCGGCGAGCTTCATCAGTTGCGGGATGTCGTCCTGCATCGGCGGCGGCGGATTTTTGAATCGGTACATGAGTCGCAGAAGCGCAATCGGCCAGACCACAATGCCGAGCGATTCATGCAGGCTGTAAAGCCAGTCTTGGGTTGGGCCGGGATCGACGCGGCCCATGGCGACGCCGAGCGGGATGATCGTCAGGACGATCGCGGCAGTCAGCCAATGAAAGCCGATCGCGCCATGCGAATAGGCGGCGCCTGGCGTTTTTCCGCTAGCGATCCCTGACATTCCTGCCTCTCCCCCACAAGCCGTCCCGAGCGGGGACAGCGACTAAGCGCGAGAATGCACCTTGAGGGAGTGGTCGTTCAAGTCTTCAAGCATGTGGCCGGCGCGCTTCGACTTGGTGTCGAGATAGCGCTGATTGGTCGCGTTGACCGGTGCCAGCAGCGGAATGCGGCCCACGATCTCGATGCCGTATTCGGCAAGACCGGACAGCTTGGCCGGGTTGTTGGTCAGCAGCGAGACCCGGCTGATCCCGAGCAGTTCCAGCATGCGCGCGGCGCCGTCATAGCGCCGCTCATCGCTGGCGAAGCCGAGCGTGGTATTGGCGTCGATGGTGTCGAGTCCACGATCCTGCAGGCCGTAAGCGCGCATCTTATTGGCGAGGCCGATGCCGCAGCCTTCCTGGTCCAAGTAGAGCAGCACGCCGCCGCCTTTGTCGGACAGGATTTCAAGCGACATCTGCAATTGATCGCCGCAGTCGCAGCGCTTGGAGGCGAAGACATCTCCGGTCAGGCAGCAGCTATGCAGACGCACGGGCACAGGCTTGCTGAGATCGGGCGTGCCGATCACCACGGCCGTCATGTTGCGGCCAAGCATGTCGCGGAAAATGACGAATTCGGTGGCGATGTTTTTGTGCAGCGGCACGCGGGCGCGCGAGATTAAGCGCATGGAGCGCGTGGCTGCGGCACGGAAATGCATGACGTCGGCAGCTGCGGCTTCGCTTGCCAGAGGCGCAATGGCGGCGCGCGCCTCGTCTGTGGCCGAGAGGATCAAGGCTGCCGGGAGAATTTGCGCAAGCTTGGCCAATTCAATGGCGGCGACGGCGGCGCTGCCGGCGGCGCGCGCCGGTGCGCTGAGGCGCGTGCCCGGTGCCGCGGTCAAATCCTGGATGCGAGCGGCGCTCATGTCGCCATCAAGCGGCACAATGGCGACGACGCCCGCCGTCGAGCCGAGCGCTGCGGCGCGGTTGGCAGTGATGGCAAGGCCGAGCGGCTGCGTCGTCGCGCGGCGGAGCTGCGCCAGGCGCGCATCGTCCAGACCTTCAACGGTTAACGCGAGTTGTTGGTCGTCGCCGTCGCGCAACAGCACGGGAGCGCCGGCGCGAAAATCGCTGAGCACGCGATTGACCGAGAGCGTGGCGGCATCGCCGAATGAAAGATCAAACACGCCAAAGCCTTCCTGCCGCGAATGAGCGGCGCCATCTAATCGAAGTGTTTTTTTTGAGACAGTTTGTGCTGGGGGGATGCTGTTCTTACGCATGGCGAAACAATTGATTCAGGTTATCATTGAACGATACGGGCTGACCATCCGCCGCCAATCGCCGGGTCATCACAAAGCCTTGATTGCGCTTATTAATCAAAAACATGCCGTTCAATCTCCCGAACTCCTTTGCCTCTGCCGCCGACGTCCCCGACGCCGTCTGGGCAACTATTCGCTCCGCCGCGCGCGCCAACGATGAATTGTCCATCGCGGTCGCCAAACCTTGGCGGGATCTGTTCGCCCCCTTCTGCCGGCCGTCTTTCATCGTCGGCCAACTCGGTCAATCGCTTGACGGCCGTATCGCAACGCCCGCCGGCCATTCCCACTACATCAACGGCCCGAAGGCCATTGTCCACCTGCACCGCTTGCGCGCTTTGGTGGACGCGGTGGTCGTCGGTATCGGCACTGCCCTCGCCGACGATCCGTTGCTCACGGTTCGCCATGTTGAGGGAAAAAACCCGGCCCGCATTGTTATCGACCCATCAGGACGCTTGCCGGCCACCGCCAAATCATTAACGCCGGATGGCACCCGTCGTTGCATTCTTACGAAGGCAGGCCACCGACTGGATGTTGCGAAAGCTATTGAAATCGTTCCACTCCCCGTCGGGCCGGATGGCAAGTTTGCGCCGGAGGATATAGTCACAGCGCTCAATGGATTGGGGTTCCGCCGGATTTTGGTGGAAGGCGGTGCCGCAACCCTATCGTCGTTCCTGGCCGCCGGCTGCTTGGATCGCCTGCATTTGGTGGTCGCGCCATTGATCATCGGCTCCGGCCAACTCGGTCTCATGCTACCGCCGATCGAGAAACTCGATGCGGCGATCCGTCCGCCGACCGGCATTTTTCAGCTCGGTTCGGACGTGTTGTTCGACTGCGATCTGCGGGTTTAACCGATAGGCCGTTCCGCTATCAGGCTGGGAAAGCCCAGAGATCCTGATGGCCGACCATCAGTTCGGCCTTCCCCGCATCGATGGCGGCAAGGCGCGCGGCGTGCCAAGCGGCGAGCGCGGCGGCAGGTATTTCCTTCAATTCGGCGATCGCGTCATGCCAGCCGCCAATTAGTTGACGCTGCAGTTCGGCATCGTTTGGACCCAGCTTCCAGTCGGATGGACCGAGCATCACTTTGTAGCCGGCGGCTTCGAACAGGCGCTGCGCCGTTTCCGGCGCTGTCGGCCCCAAAGCAGGACCGAAGCCCTTGTCGTGGCGCTGATGGCGGTTGAAGGCGGCGACGGCCGCTGCGTTATGTTCGTCGTGCGGGGCGCAGGTCATGCGGCCGTCATAGGTCAGCGCGGCATAGACCGGCAGTTTGCGCTTGGCGGCTTGTTTGACGAACTGCGTCAACCACGGTTTGGACACGAGATCGAAGAAAGCGGACGTCGTCAGAAGGTCCGTCGGCAAGGCGAGCACGGAAGCGACGTCGTCGCTCAAATCGGCACGTTGTGTCGAAATTTCGACAGTGTCTCCGGCGCCGAGACGAGTCGCAGAATCGAGCAAGGCCTCGTCATAATCGACCAGCGTCCAGCTTTGCCCAGGCGGCAGATGCGGCGCTACCGCGCGCAAGGTCGAACCCTGCCCGCTCGCCAAATCCGTCACCGCCAAATCGCTACGTCCGGCGAAGTATGTTGCGATAGCGGCGAGCAAATCTTTGTTGCGCGCAGCATGGTCGGCCGGTTCACGCAAGGCCAGCCACTCGGTAGAGAAACTCATATCGCCCTCGCCGGTTGATAACGTCGCAGCACATCTATGAAAACCGTCACACAGTCGGACCAGCGCGGCAAGCGCGCGTTTCGCGCCGCTTGCGCCGCGGCAAGGCGAATTGCGCGGTCGGCGATCATGGGACGCAACGCGGTGGTCATGGCCGCGACATTTTCCGGCGCGACCAATCTGCCTGCCGCCGTGGGCAGCAAGCTTGCCGCCTCGCCCACCGCCGTGGCGACGATGGGCAGGCCGTGGGCCAGGGCCTCGCTGAACACCATGCCGTAGCCCTCGTAGCGCGAGGCCAGCACGAACAGGTCGGCACCGTAATAGCGCGACGCCAAGTCTTCGTCGGAGAGCGCGCCGGTCAAGGTGACCCGGGCTTCCAAACCGTGGCGGCGGATGGCGGCCTGTAACGACTCTGTTGCCGCGCTGTCGCGCGAGACGTCCCCGACGATGGTGAGATGCCAGGGAAGCTCTGCCAGCGGCGCCAGCGCTTCGACCAGCAGGTCATGGCCTTTGCGGGCGATCACCGAGCCGACGCTGAGCAGCTGCACCGTCTTGCCATCGCCGCCGACGGAAAACCGGGCGGCTTCGACTCCCGGTAAGGCGATGCTGATCCGATCCTGGGATAAACCATAGTCCGCCACCAGGATATCGGCTGTGGCCGGGCTGGTGACGATGACATGGCGCGCGGCGGTGAGCGCCTGGCGTTCGCTGGCGCGCAAAGTCGCTGCCAGCCGCGGCTCCAAACCGCTTTCGAGGGCGAGCGGATGATGGACCAGGGCGATCAGCGGCGCATGGACCGGCAAATGGCGGCCGATCTCCGGCAAGGCGCCGAGCGCCAGTCCGTCGATCACCACCGGGCCAGGCAGCAAGCCGGCGCAAGCCCGATAGCTTGAAACCAAGGTCGGCTCGTCGGGCTGCGGGAAACGATCGCCCAAGGTCAGCAGATCGACCCGGTGGCCCGCCGCGCGAAGTCCGCTCACGACCTGTCGGTCATAGCGGTATCCGCCGGTCGGGGTGTCGATGCTTCCAGGGATGACGAAGCCGAGCCGCAGGACGTCCTGTTTAGGCAAGCGGGCCCTCGTAGGCCGCGCGGGCCGTGTGGGATTCGCCGATGGTAACGCGGATGGCGGCGATCTCTTTGCCGGGGCGGCCAAGGTCGCCGGCCTTGGCGCGGATGGCCAGCCGATCGAATAGCGCCTTACAGAGGAATTCCGTCGTCGTGTTCTTGCCTTTGAACTCGGGAATGTCGTCGAGGTTGCGGTAGTTGATCGGCTCGATGGTTTCCTTCAGGACATTCACGGCGAGGCCGATATCGACCACCAGGCCGGCGGCGTCGAGCTCCTTGGAATAAAATGCCGCATCGATCACGAAGGTCGCGCCGTGCAAGCGCTGGGCCGGGCCGAACACCTCGCCCTGGAAACTATGGGCGATCATCACATGGTCACGCACTTCGACATAAAACATATAAGCCTCAGATGGATATGGGGATAAGTTAAGATAGTGGGTAGGCGATGGGCTGGCACAGAACGCCACCCCCCGGCTTGAGGATTTCGGGCAGTCTGCTCGGCAGATTAGCGGCGGCGATCGGCGATTCGAGCAGGATGTCGAGGCGGTCGTCGCGCAGCAGATTCAGCGCCGCGATCAAGCGGCGGCGATAGCTCCAGCGGGCGCGCTGATTGGGCGCCACCTTGCCGACTTGGCTGGCGATCAGCCGCAAGCGGCGGCTGTGGAAGGCGCCGCCAAGGGCCACGGGAATTTGCCCGTCGCCGTACCAGCTCATCTCGATCACCGTCGCCTCGTCGCCAGCGCAGTCGATCGCCGTGGCCAGCCCGCTGCCGACGCCGCTGGCATGAAAGACCACGTCGCAATCGCCGGGCGCCGCGCTGGGCAACGCGAATCGAAGGCCAAGCGCCGCCGCTTGTTTAGCCCGAGCCGGCTCAACGTCCACCAGTGTCACGTCGGAGCCCGGCAGGCGACCGGCGAGATAGCCGACCAGCAGGCCGACCACGCCGCCGCCGATCACGTTGATGCGCTGCGCCGCCGTCGCGCCTGAATCCCAGAGCGTATTGAGCGCCGTCTCCATATTGGCGGCGAGCACCGCTCGCATGGGCGGCAGACCTTCGGGCAGCACGGCACCGCCATCGAGCGGCAGATCGAACAGGGTCTGATGCGGATGCAACGCAAAGACGGTCTGGCCGATCACATTTGCGGGACCGTCCTCGATGCGGCCGACCGCCGCATAGCCGTATTTGACCGGAAAGGGGAAGTCGCCGGCCTGCAGCGGGGCGCGCATACGCTGATGCTCGCTGGCGGGGACTTTACCATGGAAAACAAGGCTTTCGGTGCCGCGGCTGAGGGCGCTGAACAGGCTGCGCACGCGCAGATGCGCGCCGTCCAACGGCGGCAAGCTTTCGCTGCGCCATTCGGCTTGTCCCGGCGCCGTGTACCACAGCGCTTCTGCTTGCCCCTGTTTCGCCATACCGCTTTATTACGCTCCGAATTGGCCGCCAGATTGATCCGTGGACCTCCACGGCGCGAACAATAAGCCGTAACCTCCGTCTGGCAAAATTGTCTTCAGGTTTACCCGTGCAGCTTTCCGCCCGCCGCGCCCTTTTCTTTACGCTTGTCGGCCTCACCATGGCCGGGATGTTTGCCCTGATGGCCTATGCGCTGTCGGATGGCGGGATCGATTGGGTCGATGGCTTGATCCTCGTGGCCTATGCGCTCACCCTGCCCTGGCCGACGCTCGGCTTGTGGAACGCGGCTTGCGGGCTCGGTCTAATGCTGTTCGCGCGCGATCCGGAAGCCGCTGCCTCGCCGATCGCGCGCCTCGGCGACAATGACTCGCCGATCACGACAAAGACCGCCATCGCCATCTGCGTGCGTAATGAGGAACCGGCCCGTTTGCGCCGCAACCTCTCGGCCATGCTCGCTGACCTCGAAGGCAGCGCCGGTCTCGGCCATGTCGCCTGCTTCGTCCTTAGCGACACCAACAAGGCCGACATCGCGGTTGCTGAGGAAAGCGTCGCCGACGATCTCGCGGCCTCCTTCGCTGGGCGCATTCCGGTGACCTATCGCCGCCGCGCCGTGAATACGGACTTCAAGGCCGGCAATATCCGCGACTTCTGCGACCGCTGGGGCGACGGCTACGATTTTCTCATCGTGCTCGACGCCGACAGCTACATGAGCGCCGCCGCCATGGTGCGGATGATCCGCGTCATGCAATCCAAGGACGATCTCGGCATCGCCCAGAGCCTGACCGTCGGCATGCCGAGCGCCAGTCCCTTTGCCCGCGTTTTCCAGTTTGGTATGCGCCTCGGCATGCGCAGCTACACGCTCGGCGCCGCTTTCTGGCAGGGCGATTGCGGACCCTATTGGGGCCACAACGCGATCATTCGTCTGGCGCCCTTTATCGCGCATTGCCATCTGCCCAAGCTTGCCAGCGGCAAGCCGATCCTCAGCCATGACCAGGTCGAGGCCGTGCTGATGCGCCGCGCCAGCTACGAGGTGCGCGTGCTGCCACTCGAAGACGGCACCTGGGAAGAGAACCCGCCGACGCTGCTGGAGTTCATGCGCCGCGACCTGCGTTGGTGCGAAGGCAACATGCAGTATTGGCGTCTGCTTGCGATGGAAGGCATCAAACCGATCAGCCGCTTTCAGCTCGTCTTCGCCATTCTGATGTTCATCGGCGCGCCGGCCTGGATGGTGCTTGTCGGCCTGTTCTCCGTGCGCGACCTCATCGTCGGCACCGCTCATCCGCTCTTCAGGCCTGAGGCGGCGCAATGGTCGCTCATCTTGATGATGGTGATGATCTTTGCGCCGAAGATCGCCAGCTCGATCCGCGTGCTGCTGCATCCTGTCGAGCGCCGCGCCTTCGGCGGCGGTTTCCGCTTTGTCGGCAATCTACTCCTCGAAACCGTCTTCACCTCGTTGCTCGCCCCGATCATGGCGGTGACGCAGACGATTTTCCTATGCGGCCTCTCTCTTGGCCGCACCATCGGTTGGACAAGCCAGTTGCGCGACGATCATGCGGTGCCGGTTTCCGCCGCCTTCAACCGCCTGTGGGCGCAAACGCTCTGCGGTATCGTCGCGACCTATCTGTTCGCGCAGATCTCGCTGGCCGCGGTGTTGTGGGCCGCGCCGATTCTCGTCAGCCTGATCATCGCCGTGCCCTTCGCGGTGTTGACGGCCCTGCCGGGCCTCGGCCTTGCTTGCGCCCGTTTCGGCGTCGGACGCATCCCGGAAGAGACACAGCCGCCCGCCGCGCTATCACCGCTGCATCTGCCGGCGCTGGTCGCTCATGCCAAGTCCCAGGTCGGCCAAGCGCTCAAAGCCGCCCCGTAGAGCATCGCGATTTGCGCGCGGCATGTTAATCTGCCGCCGTGATTCGCCTTATATTCTCAACTTTCGCCACGACGCTCGCCAGCCTTGATCGTTTCGGCGACGCCTTGTCGGGCGCGCGTGCCGGTGGCTGGCGCTGGGCGGCCCTGTTCGCCGCGCTCGCTTGGGCGATCTATGCCTTGCATTGGCCCCTGACGGGTCAAGTCATTCCGTGGGATGCCAAGGATTACTACTATCCCGTCCTGCGCGCCTTGGCCTCTGCCCGCGCCGGCGGCGACAGCGGCTTTTGGAATCCCTATCTCTATTCGGGCGATGCGGCGGTTGCCGATCCGCAATCTTGGCTCTTCGTCCCCGGCTTTCGCTTGCTTGCCGAATGGAACGCCGCGCCGAGCATGATGCTGGTCGATGGCGTGCAGCTCCTCCATCTGCTGATCGGCGGCTTTGGCGTTCTCCTCTTGCTGCGTGCACTCGGTTTCGCGCCGGTCGCCGGTTTGTTGGCCGCGCTTGTCTTCATGTTCGGCGGCGTTGCGGCGAGTCGTCTGCAGCATAGTTTGATGACGGTGAGCTACGCCTACTTGCCGTGGGCGTTGTGGCTGCTTGAGCGCGCTCTCCACGCACAGCGGAAGAAATCCCGCATGACGGCTTCGGTAGGCTTCGGCTTGATCGCCGGCGTCATGGCGCTGGATCGTGATCAAACGGCTTTCCTCAATTGCTGGCTGCTGATTGGCGCGGGGCTGTGGTGGCTCGGCGCGCTGTGGCGCCAAGACGGCCAGATCGCCGTGCTTCAGCGCGGCGCCGGCTTGTTGCCCGCTGTTATCATTGGCGGGGCTATCCTCGCCTTGCCGGTTCTTTTGACGCTCGATGCCCTTGCCCATAGCACGCGCCTCGATATGGGTTACGCCTTGGCCGCCTATGGCTCGCAACAGCCGGCATCCCTGCTCACGCTGTTCGCGCCCAACATCTTCGGAAATTTGACGGCGGGCGGATATTGGGGGCCCGGTCAATTGCCCTGGATGGCGCTGGCGCCGCTGGGCAATGACTGGACGGACGAGACGACAAACTATCTCTATATCGGCGCATTCCCCTTGGCGCTGCTTCTCGTCGCCGTCGCGCGGCGTGGCGTTTGGCCGCACGCGAGTAGTTTGTTTGCGGCAGGTCTTGCCTTCGCTCTCCTTTATGCGCTCGGCGCTTTCACGCCGGCCTTCCGCCTATTCTATGACTGGCTGCCGGGCGCTGCACTTTATCGGCGGCCGAATGACGCGGCATTCCTATTGAACGCGATGCTGGCCTTTCTCTCCGGCGCGGCCCTTCAGAAATGGCTGACGACGCCGCGCGCCTGGTCGGCGCTCGGGTCTGTCATCGTCGCGACCATGATCGCGATCGCCATCATCGCTGCCATCTGGCTGGCTGTTCGCTTCGGTCATGTGAACGCGGCGCTGTTTGCGCTCGCCATCGGCGGTGCCAGCGTCGCGCTCGCGGCAACGTTGCTGCTATGGCAGACGCGTCATATGGCCGCGATGGCATTGACGCTGTGTCTGCTGACGGCCCTCGATCTCATTGTCCATAACGCAGCGGCGCGTTTCAATGCCCAGCCGCAGGAGCAGCTCACGGCCTATGGCCCTACCGGAAAACATATCGCAGAGGCCATTCGATCTCGTCTGGGCGATGCGACTGATCCCTATCGTGCCGAGATATTCGGGCTTGGGGGCGATTGGCAGAACGCCGCGATGGTCTATGGCATTGAGCAGACTCTGGGATATGACCCGCTGCGCGACGCCGATTACGTCGCGGCGACGGGCGCTTATCAGAACAATCACGGTCCCGAGCGCCGCATGACTGCGACCTTCACAGGCTATGACAGCACGTTGGCGCGTCTGCTAGGCATCAAACTCGTGGTGACTGGAGCGCCGATTACGCAAATCCTGCCGCCGCAGGCGCATCGTTCGCTGCGATTGGTCGATCGCATCGGTGGCGCCTTCCTCTACGAAAACACCACCGCCCTGCCGCGCGCTCTGCTCGTCGGGCGCGCCGAACCCGACGGTGATGTCTTGCCGGAGGATCCCGAGGCGCGTGTGCAGATCGCCGGACTCCCCGCGCCGATTGGCGAGCCCGGCCCCGTCGGGCAAGTGGTTATTCTGGAGCGGAGTCGCGACGAGATGCGTCTCGTCGCCACTGCCGAGCGGCCGGCCTATCTGGTGATCAATGAGATTTACGATCCGGCCTGGACAGCTTCCACGATGAGCGGAGACCGGCTTGATATCCTGCGCGCCAATGGACTATTTCGGGCCGTTGGCCTCCCAGCGGGTACGACCGAGCTTGTGCTGCGCTATGAGCCGCTTTCGCCGCGCTCTTTGGTAAGCCTGGCAAGGCGCCGTAATACATTAAAATAATGTGTAATATGATAATTGACATGTAATTTTTGCTAATTATATTCTCGCCAGCTTATCCCTCATCCAGGAGACTCCATCATGCGCAAGGGCCTCATTGCTCTCGCCGTCGCTCTCACTCTCGGCGCCGCCGGCACGGCCGAGGCCAAGCGCCTTACCGACCGGCCGTTGGTCGACGCCGCGTGGCTCAAGCAGAACCTCGCCAATCCGGATCTGCTCGTCATCGACATTCGCCCCGAAGCGGAAGGCGGCGGCGCAGCCGGCTTCGCCAAGAGCCACATCCCAGGCGCCGTGTTCGCCGACTACAACAGCTACGGCTGGCGCACGACGGTCGATGGCGTCCCCGGGATGCTGCCGCCGGTGAAGGAGATCGAAGCCCTGATCGGCAAGATCGGCGCTAATGCCGACAAGCATGTCGTCGTTATTCCGACCGGCGAGAACTCCTCCGACTTCGGTAATGCCGCGCGCGTCTATTGGACCTTCAAGGTCCTTGGCCATGATGCCGTCTCCGTGCTTGACGGTGGCTGGCGCGCCTGGACGGCGGATGCCAGCAATCCGGTGGCGTCTGGCGCTTCGACGCCGAAGCCGGCAGTCTTCACCGCGAAGTTCCGCGACGCGCTGTTCGCCAGCACGGCCGAGGTCGAGACGGCGCGCAAGCAGAGCGTGCCGCTGGTCGATGCCCGCCCCAACGAACAGTACATCGGCAAAAGCAAGAGCCCGGTCGCCAAGGCTTTCGGCACCATTCCCGCCGCCGTGAACGTCGAGAACACTAGCTTCTACGACGACAAGGCCGGCAAGTTCATCAGCAAGGAGCAGATTGCCGCGCTGCTCGACAAAGCCGGTGTGAAGAAGGACGGCGATATCGTCGCGTTCTGCAACACCGGCCATTGGGCTTCTGTCGCCTGGTTCGGCATCAGCGAGGTTTACGGCAACAAGAAGACCACGCTCTATGACGGCTCGATGGCCGAATGGACGATGGACACGGCACGTCCGGTCGAACGCAAGTTCACGCCTTAAGCCATCGCTTTTCACGCCTTGCCTATCGCAGCGAGCCGGGACATTGTCCCGGCTCGCACCTTATCGAAGACATGTTCATGAGCCTTACCTCCGCTTCGTCTTACAACCCGCCGCAATCGGATCGCGGTACCGTCCTTGCCGTCGTGCTGGCCATTCTGCTCGGCGCGATCGGCTTGACCGAATTGATCGGCTTGCGGCAAAGCGCGCTCTTCCTGATCGGCGGCCTCTGCGGCGTGACCCTTTATCATGCCGCCTTCGGCTTCACCGGCGGCTGGCGCCGCTTTGTGCTGGAAAGGCGCAGCACGGCATTACGCGGGCAATTGCTGATGATCGCCATCGCCGCTGTCGCGATGATCCCGATGCTCGCCGGCGGCACGCTGCTCGGCAAGCCGCTGGTCGGCGCCATCGCGCCGCTCGGTGTTTCGGTGCTGTTCGGCGCGGCGCTGTTCGGCTTCGGCATGCAGCTCGGCGGCGGTTGCGGCTCCGGCACGCTCTTTACCGTTGGCGGCGGCAGCGCGCGGATGCTTGTCACCCTCGCATTCTTCATCGCCGGAGCAGTCATCGGCACGGCGCACCTGCCCTGGTGGCTGGAACTGCCGTCTTGGACCGCCGTCAGCCTAGGCGCGGCGTTGGGAGCGCTTCCGGCCGTCGCGCTGACGCTCGCCGGGCTCGGCGCCATCGCCGGTCTCGCTGTCTGGAGCGAACGCCGACGCCATGGCGAGCTCGAACCCTTGTTCGTCGCCACGCCGCCGGGCGTTGCGCGCTTGCTGCATGGCCCCTGGCCGCTGCTGTGGGGCGCGCTGGCGCTCGCCCTACTCAATATCGTGACCCTAGCGGTGGCCGGTCATCCCTGGTCGATCACCTTCGCCTTCGGCTTGTGGGGCGCGAAACTGTTGCAGGCCGTCGGTGTGCCGGTCGAGACTTGGACATTTTGGACCTGGCCTGGACCGGCCAAGGGGCTGGCGCAGAGCGTCCTGGCCGATAGCACTTCAGTCATGGATTTCGGTCTCATTCTCGGCGCCGCCTTGGCCGCCTCGCTCGCCGGTCGTTTCGCGCCCAAGGCGAAGCTGCCTTGGCCATCGTTGCTCGCGGCGGCGCTCGGTGGCTTGCTGATGGGCTACGGCGCGCGGCTTTCCTTTGGCTGCAACATCGGCGCGCTGTTCAGCGGCATCGCCACTGGGAGCCTGCACGGCTGGCTATGGTTCGCCGCCGCCTTCGCCGGTAGTTATGTCGGCGTGCGGCTCCGTCCGCTCTTCCGGCTCGATTGAGGCGTGGCGTCATGAAGGATCGCAATACGCTGCTCTTCGGATCGGTCTTCGTCCTCGCAACGGCGGCGATCGCGGCGGATCATCTGCGCCATGTGGCGCCACCGCCGCCCGCGACAGCGGTGAGCGCGCCGGCAGTCTCGGGCAATCCCTGCGCGGCCAATCCCTGCGCTGCTGGCGCCGCCGTGAATCCTTGTGCCGCTGGCGCGGCGACGAACCCCTGCGCCGCTAGCGCGGCGACGAACCCCTGCGCCGCTAGCGCGGCGACGAACCCCTGCGCCGCTGGCGCGGCGACGAACCCTTGCGCCGCCAATCCCTGTGCGGCCGCCCCGGCGCGATGAGCACGGCGGAAACGCGCCAGCAGGCCTTGCGCGAGGCGCTCTACTGCGAGCATGTTCTTGCCAAATCCGGTCTGGGCGTTGTGACTGTGACTCTGCGGACCGACGCTCCGGCGTTGATGCAGCATTACCCGGCCGGCGACGTTTACGATCCGGCGAGCGGCGCGCAATATTACTATCATTGCCACGCGCCGGATTCGGCGCGCGACGAGCATGGACATTTCCATTGCTTCCTCCGACCCGATGGCGCCGAAGGGCCGATTCATCATTTGATCGCCGCCGGGATCGATGGGAGCGGCCGCTTGGCTCGGCTCTTCACCGTCAATCGCTGGGTGACGGGCGACGCCTGGCTGGCGGCCGAAGATCTGATCCCATTGCTGGCCCGATTCGACGTGCAATTGGCAACGCCGGATTATCTCGCCAACCGATGGTTGACCGCCGTGCTCGCATTCTATCGCGACGACATCGCCGATCTGTTGCGCGAGCGCGACCGCGTGGTGGAATCTCGGGCGGCTGAGCGCGGCAAGGACGAGGTGCTGGAGGATCGCAGTTTAGAATATCTCTCCGAACGGACGACACGGCTCATGCCGGATCAGCCGGCTTAGCCATTCGGCCCCTCCTGCAGGCTCCCGCCCGGTCGGCCAAGCCGTGGTTTATTACAGCCAGATTCGTTACCGACCGAAGATCGCAAGAATCGTGGTTAAGTCTTTCTGAAACATGAGTTCTTGCCGTTCTCTTCAATCCGAGTAAAATCCGCGCAGTTTCCCTTCCGCCGTTCCGTCGCACGGTCATGTTGGATAGTAATGAGCGAGTAAATCCGCATCCCACGAAGGGATGGCGGTTCGGCCAGTCTGCTACGAACAGCAGTCGCACGGCCATATCCGAAGAGTCGTTCGGCAATCTGATCGCTGTGATCGACGCGCTGATCATCGCAATCGTCGGCATCGCGAGCTACGAGATTTATCTCGAATGGCTGATGGGTGAGAAATCCCACGATACGGTGGCTTATTTTGCCGCGATCGCGATATCCATGATCATCGCCAGCCAGCGTTTCGCCGCTGCTCGGCTTTACACGCTCGAGGCTCTGCGCAACGTCAAATTTCAAGTGAAGCGCACGCTTGTCGCCTGGACCAGCGTCGTGGTTCTGCTGGTGGTCGCGGCCTTCCTGCTCAAAAATCTCCGAGGACTTTTCGCGTATCTGGCTGTTGGTCTGGTATGTCGGCAGTACGACCTTACTGATCGCCTCACGCTTCGTCATCGCGCACCGGTTGAAAAGTTGGGCCGATCAAGGCCGCTATTTCCGCGCGGTCGCCATTGTCGGCGCCGGACAGCTCGGCCAGCGCTTCGTCGAGGCTATTCAAGCTGAGCGCAGCCTCGGCCTGCATGTCGTCGGGTTCTTCGACGATCGCCGCTCACGCGTGCCGCCGACCGTGGCCGGCGTGCCGGTGATCGGCTCAACGGCGGACCTGATCAATCATGTGCGCTATGGCGAAATCGATCTAGTCATCATCGCCATACCTCTCTCGGCCGAAGACCGGCTGCTGCAATTCGCCCAGCAGCTGCGCGCCCTGCCCGTCGACGTGCGCCTGCTGAGTGACGCCGTCGGATTCAATCTCGCCAATCGTCCTGTGTCCTATTGGGCAGGCATTCCGGCGTTGAACATCGCTGACAAGCCGATCACTGGCTGGAGCTCGTGGCTGAAACGGCTCAGCGATTTGATGCTCGCCTCGATCGCGATCATCCTACTTGCGCCCTTGTTGGCGCTCGTCGCGCTGCTGGTCAAGCTCGACAGTCCGGGTCCGGTGCTGTTCCGTCAGAAACGCCATGGGTTCAATCATAACCTGTTCGACATCTATAAATTCCGCAGTATGCGCGCCGAAACGACAGACCATACGGCCGAAAAACTGGTGACGAAGGACGATGTCCGCGTCACCAAGCTCGGCCGCTTCCTGCGCCGCAGCAGCATCGACGAATTGCCGCAGCTTTGGAATGTTCTAAAAGGCGACATGTCGCTTGTCGGTCCGCGCCCACATGCGTTGAGCGCCAAGGCCGAGGATCAGCTCTATGACGTGGCCGTCGCGGAATACGCCGAGCGCCATCGCGTCAAGCCAGGCATCACCGGCTGGGCGCAGGTCAACGGTTGGCGCGGCGAGACCGATACGGTCGAGAAGATCCAAAAGCGCGTCGAGCATGATCTCTATTATATTGAGCATTGGTCGCTGTGGCTCGACGGTTGGATCTTGATCTTGACGGTCGTCAAGATTTTAACCGGCAAGAATGCCTACTGATGCTGAGCACCAAACGCATCGCCAGAGGGCTTCGCGGCCGGTTGAACCGCCTAGGCTTGCAATTGCAGGGGGTTCTGCGTCCAGGTGGCGCTTTCCACTGCAACGCTTGCGGCAATGACGTCCCCGGCTTTTTCGCTTACGGCCCGACACAGGACTGGGGCTGCCCGCGCTGCGGATCTTCGCCGCGCGAACGCTTCGTCCGCCATGTGGTGGACAGCGGCCTGATGCGACTGCCTGGCAAGAACGCCCGCATCCTGCACATCGCGCCCTCGGAGCAATCCTTGGTGGCGTTGTTCTCCGCCTCGGGCGCAGACTATGTCCGCGCCGACATTTATCCGGAAAGTTATCCCGGACAAGATGTGCGGCGAGTCGATTTGTGCGATTTTCCCGCCGGCGACGAGCGCTATGACCTGATCTACGCTTCGCATGTGCTGGAACATATTCTCGACGACCAGTTGGCGATGCGGAATATCTGCGCCAATCTTACGCCGAGCGGCGAAGCTTGGATAATCGTGCCACTGCACGACCGCCCGACCGAAGAGGGCGGCCCGAATATGCCCCGCCGCGAGCGCGAGCGGCGCTTCGGCCAGTGGGACCATGTGCGCTTCTATGGCGAAGACATCGCCTTGCGTCTGCAACTCGCAGGCTTTGCGGTCGAACGTTTCGCCGCGACGGATTTGCCCACCGATCTGCGCCGCCGCCAAGGCCTGACCGACGCGGACACGCTGTGGCGTTGCCGACCGGTGGTCGCATGACGATGATCTTTTTTTCGGCGGGCTGATTTTTCTGGCGCTTGCCGCGCATCCTTTCACGACCTATCCGCTGTCGCTCGTCCTGCTGAAGCGCTGGCGTCCGCGCCCGCTTCTGCCGTCGCTGCGTCCGCGCCCATATCGTTATGCCATTTGCGTCGCCGCCTATAACGAAGCGGCGGTCATCCGGCGCAAGGCGGAGAATCTCGTCGCCTTGCGGCAGAGATTGGGCAATGCCGACTTGCTCGTCTATGTCGATGGCGCCAGCGACGACACGGCGAAAATTCTCGCCGAATTCACGCCGGACATTGACGTGGTGGTTTCGCCCAAACGAAGCGGCAAGTCCGCGGGCATGAACGCATTGCTGGCCCGCACGACGGCGGATATTGTCATCTTCACGGACGCCAATGCGATCATCGATCCCGAAGGCGTCGCCGCGTTGGGCGGGTATTTCGACGATCCGCAGGTCGGTTGCGTCTGCGGCCATCTCGTCTATAGCGGCGAGGCGGATTTTTCACAGACCGCCGAGGTCGGCTCGACGTACTGGCGGCTCGAAGAACATATCAAACGCCTCGAAAGCGATACCGGTTCGGCCATGGGCGCCGACGGAGCTTTGTTCGCCATTCGCCGCGAGCTGTATCGGCCGGTGCGCGAGGACGTGATCGACGACATGTTCACCTCGATCAGCATCTTGTGCGACGGCTATCGTGTGGTGCGTGGCGAAGAATTTCGCGCCTGGGAGCCGCCGACGACGCAGAGCGGCGAAGAGTTTCGCCGCAAGGTGCGAATCTCCTGTCGTGCGTTCAATGCCCATCGCTTGCTGTGGAGTCGGCTGCGCGGCCTTGATCCCGTCACAAAATACAAATATCTCTCGCACAAGCTGCTGCGCTGGTTCAGCGGCATGAATCTGATGATCGCGGCGCTGTTCGCTTGGGCCCTGCTCGCCAGCCTCATCGGCTTTTGGATCAGCTTTGCGCTCGCTGCGGTGATGATGGGTGGCCTCACCTTCCTCTATGCCGCGGGCCTCCGGCCGGTCCGGCTGATCGGCGAGATTGTTTTCGCGCTGATTGCCGCCAGCTTCGGCGTCGTCAAATCCCTGCAGGGTGAGCGCTTCCAAACCTGGACGCCACCGGCCTCCACGCGCAAGACCGGTGCGCCATGAGCGAAACGCCGCAGGACCGCATCGCCCGCGAACAGCAATTTCACAATGCGCGTTTCGCCGAAGAAACGCGCGAATCGCAGGGCAAGTATTACGCGACGATCCAGCATTCGTTCGCCGCCTATAATGCACGGGTCGATGAACTGGCCGTCGGCGCCGACGTGCTGGAATACGGCCGCGCCAAGTCGATCGTCGGCATCGATATTTCCGACGTCGGCATCGGCCAGGCCCGCGCCTTCGCGGTAGAAAATGCGGCAGGCAATTGCGATTTCCAGTTGATGAACGCCGAGGCGCTGACGCTGCCGGACGACAAGTTCGATCTCGTGTTTGGCAGCGGCATCCTGCACCACCTCGATCTCAAGCGGGCCTATGGCGAGATTTCGCGCGTGCTGCGGCCCGGCGGTACTGCCGTGATGTGGGAGCCGCTCGGACATAACCTGCTGATCAATTGGTACCGCAACCGCACACCGGAAGCGCGCACCCCCGATGAGCATCCGATTCTCAAAAGCGATTTGGTCTTGGCGAAGCGCTATTTCGCCGAGGTGAAGCTCCGCTTCTTCGGCCTCAGCACGCTCGGCATGACCCCCTTGAGGAACAGCGCGCTCTTCGCGCCAGGCTACGTTTTCACCCAGGCGTTAGATAAACTGCTGCTGTCCCTGCCCGGCTTGCGCTGGCAGGCTTCTTGGTTCGTGCTGATCGAGCTCAGCAAGCCGCGTTAAGCGGCTCTCCCACGAGTCGCAATCGCACTCAATTCGCCCGCCAGTTTCTGCAAGCCGGCCATGCGCGCCTTGGTGTCTTCCCAATTGCGGCGGATCACCAGCTTGTGGTCGGGGCGCAGCTTCACGCTGCCGGCCTGGCCGGAGATAAACTCCACCAAGCCTTGCGGGTTCGAGAAGGTGTTGGCGTGAAAGCCGATGACGGCGCCTTTCGGGCCGGCGTCGATCTTGTCCACCCCGGCGGCGCGGCACAGCGGCTTGAGCGCGACGACTTGCAGCAGATTCTCCACCTCGTCGGGTAGCGGCCCGAAGCGGTCGACGATCTCGGCGGCGATGGCATCCACCTCCGCCTGGTCGGCGATGGCGGCGATGCGGCGATAGAGCCCGAGCCGCAAACTAAGATCCGAGACATAAGCCTCGGGAATGAGGATGGGAATGCCGACGCCGATCTGCGGCGTCCAACTCGATTCTTCGGTAAGGCCGCCGTCCTTCAGGTTCGCGACCGCCTCTTCCAGCATCTGCTGATAGAGCTCGATGCCGACCTCGCGGATATGGCCAGATTGCTCGTCGCCCAGCAAATTGCCGGCGCCGCGAATATCGAGGTCGTGGCTGGCGAGCGTGAATCCGGCGCCGAGATTGTCGAGCGTCTGCATCACCTGCAGGCGCTTCTCGGCGGTCTTGGTCAACTTGCGGCCCGGCGGCAATGTCAAATAGGCGTAAGCGCGGAGCTTGCCGCGTCCGACGCGACCGCGCAGTTGATAGAGCTGCGCCAAGCCGAACATATCGGCGCGGTGGATGACCATCGTGTTGACGTTGGGCATGTCGAGGCCCGACTCGATGATATTGGTCGACAGCAGAATCTCGAAGGTGCCGTTGAAGAAACCGGCCATGGCGTCTTCGAGCTGGGTCGGCGTCATCTGGCCATGCACGGCGACACAGCGCGCATCGGGCAGCATGTCGAGGATTTGCTGGCGCACCACTTCCAGGTCGGCGACGCGCGGGCAGACGTAGAAGCTCTGGCCGCCGCGGAAGCGCTCGCGCAGCAGGGCCTCGCGCAGCACCACCGGATCGGTCGGCAGCACGAAGGTGCGCACAGCCAGGCGGTCGACCGGCGGCGTTGCGATAATGCTCAGTTCTTTCACGCCGGTCAGCGCCAATTGCAGCGTGCGCGGGATCGGAGTCGCGGTCAGCGTCAGCACATGAATATTGGACTTCATCGTCTTCAGGCGCTCTTTGTGGGTGACGCCGAAGTGCTGCTCTTCATCGATGATCAAGAGGCCGAGGTTGTGGAACTTGATGCTCTTGGCGAGCAGCGCATGGGTGCCGACGATAATGTTGACGGTGCCGTCAGCGATCTCATTCTTGATCAGCGCCGAATCGCGGGCGTTGACCAGACGCGACAGCGACATGACGCGCACCGGATAGCCCTCGAAGCGCTTGCGGAAGCTTTCGTAATGTTGGCGCGCCAGCAATGTGGTCGGCACCACGACGGCGACCTGCACGCCATTCATGGCGGCGGCGAAGGCGGCGCGCAGCGCCACTTCGGTTTTGCCGAAACCGACGTCGCCGCAGATCAGGCGGTCCATCGGCTTGTCGTTGGCCAGGTCTCTCAGCGTATCGTCAATGGCATTCTGCTGGTCATCGGTCTCGGTATAGGGGAAGCGCGCGGCGAACTCTTCGTACAGGCCTTCCGGCGCCGGCATGGGCATGGCGCGGCTGAGCAGGCGCTGCGCCGCGACCTTCAGCAACTGCTCGGCCATATCGCGGATGCGCTTCTTGAGCTTGGCCTTGCGCGCTTGCCAGGCGGCGCCGCCGAGCTTGTCGAGCGCGACGGTGCCCTGATCCTCGCCATAGCGGCTGAGCACGTCGATGTTCTCGACCGGCACGAACAGCTTGTCGCTACCGTCATAAAGGATGCGCAGGCAATCATGCGCCGCGCCGGCGATCTCAAGAGTGATCAGCCCGTCGTAGCGGCCGATGCCGTGATCGACATGGACGACGAGATCGCCCTCCTCGATGCTGGTGACTTCGCGCAGGAAGGCGTCGGAGCGGCGCGTCGTACGGCGCGGCGGGCGGGCCAGCCGTTCACCGAACACGTCCTGCTCGCTCACCACCATCAAATCCGGTAGAGCGAAGCCCTGCTCCAGACCGAGCACGGCCATCGCCGCTGTTTCTTTCGGCAGCTTGGCGACCTCAGGCCAGGACTCGACGGTCGCCAGGCTGTGAATGTTGTGATCGCCGAACAGGTGGGCCATGCGCTCGCGCGAGCCCTTGCTATAGCCCGCAAACATGATGCGCCGGCCGGTCTCGCGCGCCGCCTGGATAGCGGCGGCGAGAGTGGCAAAGACGTCGCCCCCCATCTGCTGGCGCGCGGCGGAGAAATTGACTCCGACACGACCGCCGGCATCCAAGCTGCGCTCGCTCGTCGGCGCGGCGAAAGGCGAGAACTGCACGACGGCGCGCGGCGCCAGGCCGGCGCTCCACTCCTCGCTGGTGAGGTAGAGACTGTCCGGCGGCAGCGGATTGTAGATCTCGCCGTGGGTCTGCTCGCCACCCTGACGCGGCTTTTTCATGTCGCGGCGGGCTTCGTAAAATTCGGCGATCTGTTCGAGACGCGAGTCGCGCGTTTCGAGAACGCGGGCGTCCAGCGTCACCGGCACCCCGGCCACGTAGTCGAAGATCGACGCCAGCTCGGGCTGGAACAGCGGCAGCCAATGTTCCATGCCGACATGACGGCGGCCAGCGCTGATCGCTTCATAAAGCGGATCATTGTCGCCGGCAGTGCCGAACACGTCGCGATAGCCCGAGCGGAAACGCGCAATGGATTCCGGATTGAGCAGCACTTCGCTGACCGGCTTCAGATCGAAACGCACCATATCGCCGGTCGAACGCTGGCTCATGGCATCGAAGCTGCGGATACGCTCGAGCACGTCGCCGAACAGGTCGAGGCGCAGCGGCTCGCGGTTGCCGGCCGGATAGACATCGATAATGCCGCCGCGCAGGGCATATTCGCCCGGCTCCATCACTGTGTCGGTGCGGCCGTAGCCGTTGGCTTCGAGGAAGGCGGTCAGCTTGTCGAGGTCGATGGAATCGCCGGTCTTGGCGGCGAAGCGGGCGCCATGGAGGACCGCCGGCACCGGCACGCGTTGGAGCAGCGCGTTGACCGTGGTGATGACGATGCGGAGCTCGGAGCCGGGTTTACGGTCCTCGGCCAGCTTGATCAGGCCGTCGATGCGCCGGCTGACGATCTGGCTGTTGGGCGACACCCGATCGTAAGGCAGGCAATCCCAGGCCGGCAGGCCGACGATCTCGACCTCGGGCAGGAAGAAGGCGAGCGCCTCGGCCATGCGGGCCATGGCGGCATCGTCCGTCGCGATGTGGACGAGATCTGCCGCCCGGCCTTCTGTCAGCTTGGCCAGGTCGGGCAGAATGCGGGCGAGCAGCAGGGCGTCGGCGCCTTGCGGCGCGCCGCCGACGGTCACCGGGCCGGAGGACTTCAGTAACTCAATTAGGTTTTTCAATGGATTAACTAATATAACTTAAACTGTTGCAAGAGATCAAAAACATCGCTTTTGACGTCGTCCGGCACCGGATATTTGCCCATCAGCCAGTCCATCAGGTCGGCGTCCTCTTCCTCGAGCAAACGTTCGTAACGCTCGAGTTGCGCCAGGCTCATGGTCGCCAAATGCTGCGCGGCAAAGGTCCCGATCAGGATGTCGGCCTCCTTCATGCCGCGGTGCTGGCTGAGATAAAGCAGCCGCTTGCGGCGGACGTCATGGGGATCCATGGGGGGATCGAGGTCGGGCATATGGGGGTCCTGAAGCACGAATCGGGACACCCGCCGGCCGAGCGGACACAGGGTCTGACGGACAGGCGGGAGGCTGGTAGGGTATAAGTCCTTCCAGGGGCGCTGTCAGCAGCCCGCTAACCCTTTGACGTATCAGTCCAACCGATGCGCTCGGACGTCCTCAATCCACTGTTCGCCGAAGTCACCGCCCTGCCGGGGCTGGGGCCGCGCCTCGGCAAGCTGGTCGAAAAGCTCGCCGGCCCCCATGTGGTCGACCTCTGCTGGCATCTGCCGAGCGGCCTGATCGACCGGCGCTTCTCGCCCAAGGTTGCCGAAGCGCCCGAAGGCGGCATCGCCACGCTCACCGTGCGCGTCGACAAGCATTTCCCCTCGCCCAACCGCCGTCTGCCCTATCGCGTGCTCTGCTCTGACGAGACGGGGCCGATCACGCTGGTGTTCTTCCACGCCCGGCCCGACTACCTGGAAAAGCTGCTGCCGGTCGGCGCCGTGCGCATCATCAGCGGCAAGGTCGAGCGTTTCCGCGGCGAAGCCCAGATGAGCCACCCGGACCACATCGCCACCATGGAGAACAAGGACAGTCTCGCCGCCGTCGAGCCGGTCTATCCGTTGACGGCGGGGCTGACGCCCAAGGTCGTCGCCAAAGCCGTTCATGCGGCGCTCGACCGCGTGCCGAACCTACCCGAGTGGCATGATCCGGCTTGGAAGAAAAAGAACGGCTGGATGTCGTGGAAGGATTCCTTGCTCGCCGCCCATGCGCCGGAGCGCGCGATGGATTTGAATCTCGACACGCCGGTGCGGACACGCCTGGCCTACGACGAACTGCTGGCCAATCAGCTCGCCCTCGCCATCTCACGCGCCCATATGCGCCGCCAGCGTGGCCGTTCCACGGGAGCGCAAGGCAACGGCGAGCTGCGTCGCAAGGTGCTCGCGGCCCTGCCCTTCAAGCTGACCAAGTCGCAGGAGACGTCGCTCACGGAAATCACCGCCGACATGGCTTCGCCGTCGCGCATGCTGCGCTTGTTGCAGGGCGATGTCGGCAGCGGCAAGACCGTCGTGGCTTTCCTTGCCATGACGGCGGCGGTCGAAGCCGGATCGCAGGCGGCCTTGCTGGCGCCGACGGAAATTCTCGCGCGGCAGCACTTGGCCACCATCGAGCCGCTCGCCAAGGCCGCCGGCATTCAGGTCCGGCTGTTGACGGGCCGCGACAAGGGCGCGCCGCGCGCCAAGCTGCTCGAAGATATGGCTGAAGGCCGCATCAACATTGTCATCGGCACCCATGCCCTGATCCAGGATGATGTGACTTTCAAGGATTTGGCCTTCGTCGTTGTCGACGAACAGCACCGCTTCGGCGTCGATCAACGTCTGGCGTTGACTTCCAAGGGCAAGGCGACCGACGTGCTGGTCATGTCGGCGACGCCGATCCCGCGCACACTCACCCTCACCGCTTACGGCGATCTCGACGTCTCGCGCCTTACCGAGAAGCCCGCCGGCCGCAAACCGGTCGATACCCGCGTCGTCGCCCTCGACCGCATGGATGAAGTGATCGTCGGCGTGCGCCGCGCGCTCGATGCCGGCGAACAAGTGTTTTGGGTCTGCCCGCTGGTCGAGGAATCGGAATTGTCCGACATGGCCGCCGCCGAGGACCGCCACAAGGCGCTGTCCGAGATTTTCGGCGCGCGCGTCGGCTTGGTGCATGGCCGCATGAAGGCCGCCGAGAAGGACGCCGCCATGTCGGCTTTCGTCGAGGGCCGCACGCAATTGCTGGTCGCCACCACGGTGATCGAAGTCGGCGTCGATGTGCCCGCCGCCACCATCATGGTGATCGAACATTCCGAACGCTTCGGCCTGGCGCAGCTGCATCAATTGCGCGGCCGCGTCGGGCGTGGCGATAAGCCGGCGAGCTGCCTGCTGCTCTATGCCAAGCCGCTGACGCAAACCGCCAAGGCGCGGCTCAATATCCTACGCGAGACGGATGACGGTTTCGTCATTGCCGAGGAGGATCTGCGACTGCGCGGCGCCGGCGAATTGCTCGGCACCAAGCAAAGCGGCCTGCCGCGCTTCCGCCTCGCCGATCTCGCTGTCCATGGCGAATTGCTGGCGGCGGCGCGCGACGATGCCGCGCTGATCATGGCGCTCGATCCGCAACTGCAAGGCCCGCGCGGCGAAGCGCTCCGCGTGTTGCTCTACCTGTTCGAGCGCGACGCGGCGGTGCTGACGGCGAGGTCGGGTTAAGCTCTCAGCGCCAGTCGCGCTTGTTGGCGAGCGCGCTGCGGTCGACCGGGGTCACGATGCCGCCGGAGACGATCATCTTGATCCCCTCCTCGACCGTCATCTGCAATTCGATCACGTCTTTCTTCGGCACGAACAGCAGATAGCCCGAAGTCGGGTTCGGCGTCGTCGGCACGAAGACGTTGACCAGGGGCGCCGCCGCATGGTCGGCGATCTCGCCGGTCGTCGTCGCCGTGATGAAGCCGAGCGACCAGGCGCCGGCGCGCGGAAATTCGATCAGCACGACGCTACGGAAAGCGTTGCCCTGGCTCGAGAAGATCGTCTCGAACACCTGCTTGGTCGCGCCGTAGATGCCGCGCACCACCGGCATGCGGGCGAAGATGCGGTCGCTGAGATGCAGGAAATAGCGCCCGAGCAGGCTGGTCGTCAGGCCGCCGATGATGATCAGGACGATCAGCACGATGACCAGGCCGAGGCCCGGCACGCCGAACTTCAAATATGTCTCGGGCTGATAGCGCAGCGGGATCATCGGCACGACGGTCGCGTCGATGAAATGAATCACCCACCAGATCAGGTAGAAGGTGATGACGATCGGCGCGGTGACCAGCAGGCCGGCGAACAGCCAAGTGCGCAGACGGCCGAAAAAGCCCGGCCGCCGGTTGGCGTGCATCTGCTGAATGGCGCTCTGCGGCGAGACAGGCGGCGGCGTCAGGTCGTCGGGCTCCATGGTCACGCGGCTACTCCTTGCGATGAGCGCCTATTGTAAAGAGCAGGCCCGCGAAAGCAAATGGCCCGAGGGTTTCCGCCCCGGGCCATTCGTGGTGGGGCGGGCGATGCGCTCTAGAGCAGGCTGCTCAACATGCGGGCGGCGGTGATCAGCAGGAAAATGCCGAAGGCTCGCTGGAGCGCCGTCTTGCTGATGCTGTGGGCGACCTTGGCGCCATAGGGCACGACGGCGAGGATCGTCGGCAGCAGCAGCGCGCCAGCCAGGACGTTGACGTAGCCGATGCAGAACGGCGGCAGGTTCGGATGGCCCCAACCGGTGATGATGTAGCCGATGGCGCCGGGCACGCCGATGATCAAGCCGAGCGCCGAGGCGGTGCCGACGGCGCGGTGCACCGGCACGTTGAATAGGCTCATGGCCGGCACGCCGAGGGTGCCGCCGCCGATGCCCATCAGCGTCGAGATGAAGCCGGTGACGCTGCCGATCGCCGCGCCGCCGAGGCCGCGCGGAAACTCGGCGCCGAGTCGCCATCTGTCGCGGCGGAAGAACATGTAGAGCGAGACGATGAGCGCCACGCTGCCGAACACGGCGGTCAGCACGGTGCCCTTCAAATGATCGGCGACCGCGGCGCCGATCAGCACGCCGACCAGGGCCGAGGGGCCGATCAGCTTGATCAGGCTGAAATCGAGGGCGCCCCTCTTGTGGTGCGAGCGCCCCGACATAAGGGAGGTCGGGATGATGGTGGCCAGCGAGGTGGCGACCGCCACATGCATGCGCACGTCCGAATCGACTTCGAGAATGCGGAAGATTTCGAACATCACCGGCACCGTGACGATGCCGCCGCCAACGCCGAGCAGGCCGGAGAGGAAACCGGCGAACGCGCCGGCGACGACCAACGCGATGACCGCGGTGATCAGGTAAGTCGTATCAACGTGCATGGAACGTCCTTGGGACTAAAGCGGGTGACAAAGCTTCGCGCGGCGGAGCAGACGTCAGGCGAGGCGAACGGAAACGGCGCAGATCCTGCAAACCCCAGGCCGCGCGCGGCATAGGCGTAACCGATGGAGGCACCAAGCGAAACCAAGAAATTGTTATGGGACTATCGGAAAACGGAATGGCTGGGCTGCAAAATGCGGGCGTCTCCCCCGCCTAAAGCGTTGACCGGGGCCTGCGCTTGTTCTCATAATGTTCTCATCATGTGCAGCCGCTATTCCCAGACCAAATCCCCCGCCGAACTGGCCAAGCGCTTCAAGGCGCGGGCGCCGAAGAGCAATCTGCAGCCGCGCTACAACATCGCGCCGACGCAGGACGCCCCTGTGTTGCGGCTCGATGGCGAGGGCGCGCGCGAAATCGCCCTGCTGCGCTGGGGGTTGGTGCCGAGTTGGTCGAAAGAGATCGCGGGCGCGCCGCTGATCAACGCCCGCGCCGAAACCCTGCATGAAAAAGCCAGCTTCAAGCAGTCGTTCGAACGTCGGCGCTGTCTCGTGCTGAGCGACGGCTTCTATGAGTGGCAAAAATCCGGCAAAGACAAACTGCCCTGGCGCTTCCTTCGGCAAGACGGCGAGGCTTTCGCCATGGCAGGCCTGTGGGATGTCTGGCGGCCGGCCCAGGGCGAGCCGGTCGAGAGCTTCACCATCGTGACCACCACGGCCAACGATCTGGTGCGCCCGGTGCATGACCGCATGCCGGTGATTTTCCCCGACGAGGAATCGGCGAGCGCCTGGCTCGACAAACCGTCCGCCGAGCTGCTCGCGCCCTGCCCGACCTTCGTCATGGACGCCTATCGCATCGGCCCCGCCGTCGGCAATTTCCGCAACGACGTCGAGAGTTTGCTGGCGCCGATCGAAGCCTAAATGAGCAGGGCCGCAGAAAGCCCCACCGGCAGCCGCTTTTTTGCCCCACCTGCTGCGATGCAGAAGATGTCAGATTCAATAGAAAGTCGGCCCTGTTTTATGGGCTCTTTTTAGATCTCGAACATAATAATATTCGCCCTCGCAAGGGGAACGGTTCCAGGATTTCTGTCCCACCTTTGCCACAGCTTTCCCGCCTTTCGACACACGCCCGGCGCAATCGGGTTTGGCATCTTTTGGTCATCGCACAACAGGATGCCAAGGGGCAAAGCCATGGACCAGCAGATCGAGAATAAGTCTCCCAAGGACACCAATCTCCTCGTTCCCGAAATTCCCTATCTCCGCCGCTACGCCCGCGCACTGACGCGCAATGCCGCCGACGCCGACGATCTGGTGCAGAACGCCTTGATGCGCGCGGTCGCCAATTTCGACCGCTTCGAGGAAGGCACCAACCTGCGCGCTTGGCTCCTCACCATCGTCCACAATGTCTTCATCGACGGGACGCGCAAGGTGAAGCGCGAGCGCGAGTCCAACGACATGGCGGAACAGCGCATGAGCGGCCTCTATACCAGCCCGAACCAGATCGCGAATTTGCAGATCGGCGAGTTGGAAGGCGCCCTCGCCCGCCTGCCGGAAGAGCAGCGCATCACGCTGATCCTCGTCGCCCTGGAAGATATGAGCTACGAGGAAGCCGCCAAAGTCACCGGGGTGCCGGTCGGCACCGTCCGCTCGCGTCTGTCGCGTGCCCGCCATGCGGTCATGGGCATGATCGAAGGCCTGACGATGGAAGACGTTTCGCCTGAGATGGGCATTACCCGGCGCAAGAAGGCTGAACCGGCGCTGATGATCTCGCGCCGTCCGAAAGCGGCTGTCGGCAGCAGCGGGACCTATCAGCGGGTGATATGATCGTGGCATGGCCGCGAAAAAGGCCCGCTCTGTGGAGCGGGCCTTTTGATTCGCGCGGGCCGAAGGCCGCGCCGTCTCACACTGTAAAATGGTGAGCTCGATGGGATTCGAACCCATGACCCTCTGATTAAAAGTCAGATGCTCTACCGACTGAGCTACGAGCTCGGCGCGGCGCACCATAGGCAGGGTGCGCCATAGGGTCAACCGTCGCTTCTCGCGCCCGAAAAGACAGGCAAAAATCCCGGCAAAACTGCCGCTTCTGGCCCTTGCCCGAGATCGCGGTTCCTGGCTACATCCTGTCTGGATGGGCCCGGTTGCCCTGTGGAGAACTTGATGAACCTACCCCTCTGGCCGCGTTCGGCCCTGATCGCTTGCGGCGCATTGGCCCTGTTGGCGCTGCTGCTGCTGATTTGGCCGTCTGGCCGCCCTGCCGACCCGTTCGCCGACAGCGCTCGCTTTCAGGCGGCCGTCGGTCAGGCGCTGCGGGCAAATCCAGAGTTGGTCGTCGAGGCGCTGCAAGCCATGCAGGCGCGCCAGGGCCCATAACGGCTTTCGCCCAACGCCGAACCAAGAATGATCGGCAGCACCGGCAGCACACAGGGATTGAGCAACACGACCAAGCCGGCCATGTAGGACAGGAGAATCTGCGTCATGCCAGCCCCAGGCGCGGCTTACTAACGGCTGCGTCAACTCTGGACGGCACCGAGGACGAGCGCGCG
>CANJIM010000028.1 GCA_947474495.1 Rhodospirillaceae bacterium | reverse complement strand
GTTGCTAAGCTTTGCGGTTCTTCCCGCGCATGCGCAGCAAGCGCCCGTGTGGAAGCACGGCACGGTGGCCGCCAAGGCGGATGCCGGCTTCATCTTCATGCCCGCCGAGGGGTTCGACGACAAATACGGCGTCAAAATCGAGATGGTGCAGTTCAGCGGCGATGCGCTGGCTCTGCGCGCGTTGCTGGCGGGAGAGATCGACAGCTTCGATGCGATCCCGGCCGGCGCCATGGCGGCCAACTCGCGCGGCGGCGATACGCGGATCATCGGCTGCCATTGGCTGAAGATTCCGCATGTGCTGTTCGTCGCCGATCTCAAGGGCGCACGCATCGGTGTGTCCGCGCCCGGCGCTTTGCCCGACATGACTGCCCGCGCGATGATCTCGCGCGCCGGCGTCGATCCGAAATCGGTGACCCTAGTCAACGCCGGCTCCGACGCCGACCGCCTGAAAGCGCTGGTCGCCAAGACGATCGACGTCGCGCCGAGCTCGAACGAGTTCATCCTCGAAGGCGAGAAGTACGGCGTGAAACCGTTGGTCGCCATGTGCGATGCGGCGCCGGATCTCATTCGCTCTTGTGCAGTCACCACCCAGAAGGTGCTCAACTCCAAGCGCGATGCGGCGGTCAAGTTCCTCGCCGCCGAAATGGACGGCTTCAAGTTCGCCATCGACTCCGCCAATGCGGCGAAGGTCGATGCGCTCTCGGCCAAGGAAGCGAAATTGCCATTGGACGATCCGCGTCTCGCCTTCGTCCGCAAGGACGCCGTCGAGTCCGATTCGATCGACCCGACCTTCCCCTTTCCGATGGATAAGCTGAAGTTCCTGATGGACCTCACCATCGAGGTCGGCCAGATGGAAAAGCCCATCGACCTCAACGCCATGGTGGTGCCTGCCGTGCGCGACGACGCGCTCAAGCTCGTCGCGACGAAGAAGTGAGCCGCGCATTATATGGCACCCATGGCTGAGGTCGTGCTCAAGGACGTCGTCAAGACGTTCGTTCTGCAAGTCGGCGGTCAAGCACAGCTGGTGAATGCCTTGAAGGGGGTGTCCTTCTCGGTGCGGCCCGGCGAAATCGTCGCGCTCACCGGACCGAGCGGTTGCGGCAAGACCACGGCGCTGCGCATCATCATGGGGCTGGAATCGGCCAGTGCCGGCGAGGTGCGTGTTGCCGGCAAGCATGTGCAGGGCTGCGGCCATGATCGTGGCATGGTGTTCCAGCATGCCGAGCTGCTGCCCTGGCGGACCGCCCTCGGCAACGTCAAATTCGGCCTGGAGATGAAAGGCCTGCGCGGCAAGGAGCTGACCGAGCGGGCCGAAAGCTATCTCGAACTGGTCGGGCTGAAGGAGTCGATGGGCCGCCGGCCGCATCAGCTTTCGGGCGGTATGAAGCAGCGTGTCGGCATCGCCCGCGCCTTGGCGATCGATCCCGCCGTGCTGCTGATGGACGAACCGTTCGGCGCGCTCGATGCCCAAACGCGCGAGGTTCTACAAGCTGAACTTTTGTCGATCCATGCCAAGACCGGCAAGACGATCATCTTCGTCACGCATGACTTGGATGAAGCGGTGCTGCTTGCCGATCGCGTCGTGCTCATGACCAAGGGTGAAGTGCAGGATATCATCGACATCAACCTGCCGCGGCCGCGGCCGCGCGGCGACGTGGTGGCGGTGCGGGCCCATGATGAATTCGTGCAGAAGCGCTATCTGATCTGGAAGGCGCTGCATGCCGGCGCCATTTCCAGCGTGCTCCATTGATCGAAGAACGACGTGACGTGCGGAGACTGCCATGACAGATAAAGCGCTTCCTGCCGAGAAAGCCGCCGACGTCGTCGTCCCGCGCGCCAAATTCCGGCTCGCCAACGGCTATATCACGGCGCTGTCGCTGATCGTCGTCGGCACGGTTTGGGAATTGGCCGGGCCGGGTATGAACCCGCTGTTCGGCTCCTATCCCAGTGCCATCTGGAAGGCTGGCGTGCGCATGGCCGAAACCGGCGAGTTGATGAAGGCGATCATTTCGAGCCTGCAGCCCTTCGCCGCCGGCTATCTGCTCGCCATGATCGTCGGCATTCCGCTCGGCTTGCTGATCGGGCGCTATCGCACGGTGGAAGCCGCCCTCGGCATCTATATCACCGCCGGCTACGCCATGCCGCTGGTCGCCCTGGTGCCGCTGTTCATGCTGTGGTTCGGTCTCGGCTTCACAGTGAAGATGGCGATCATCTTTACCCTGTCGATCTTTCCGATCTGCATCAATACCTGGGAAGGCGTTCGCGCCGTGCCGAAAACACAGATCGAAGTCGGCACCTCGTTTGTTGCCTCGCCCTTGGCGATTCTGTGGAAGATCGTGCTGCCCGCCACGCTGCCCTATATCGTCGCCGGACTGAAGCTCGCCATCGGCAAGGCGGTGATCGCTATGGTGGTGGCGGAATTCTTCACGGCTATTTCTGGTCTCGGCGGCATTATCATCAATACCGCCAACCAATTCGACACGGCGGCGATGTTCGTGCCGGTTATCATCCTCATGGTCATGGCGGTCGGGTTGACCTCGCTGGTCGGCTGGCTTGAACGCCGTATTGCGCCGTGGCAAACCGAAATTTCAGGCCGCGAAGCGGCCTAGGCGGTCACACCCCCTATAGTTGAGGGGCGTTCAATCCGCGAACGTGCTTTTTTGCTCTTATCCTTCGCGGGATGGGAGAATATCTCGAATGAGGCTCGCCGCCTCGGTGAGCCTGCGTCACGCTAGAAAGAGGAAGACTGTCGATGGCTAAAGACCGCATTCTGATCGCCGGCGCCGGCCCCGTGGGGCTGCTGTGCGCCTTGTCCCTGGTGAAACAGGGCATCCCGGTCACGGTCTTCGAGGCGATGGACTCTCTGAAAGACGATCCGCGCGCCGCCACCACCCATCCGGCGACCCTCGAATTGCTCGACACGCTCGGACTCGAGCCGTACGTGCGCGAGCACGGCCTGGTCGCCGAGATCTTTCATTTCTGGGACCGCCCGACCGGCGAGCGCGTCGCCTTGTTCGATCATAAGCTGCTGAAGAACGACACCAAGTTTCCCTATGTCGTGCAGTGCGAGCAGTTCAAACTGTCCTATCATCTGCAGAGCCTGCTGGAGAAGGAGCCGCTCTGCGAGCTGCTGTTCGATCATCCGGTCAGCGACGTGACGCAGGACGAGAATGGCGTCACGCTCACCTGCGACACGCCGAAAGGTCCGAAGAGCTTCAAAGGCAGCTACCTGATCGGTTCGGACGGCGGGCGCTCGCGCGTGCGCAAGGCGATCGATGTGCCGTTTGAAGGCTTCACCTTTCCCGAGCGTTTCGTCGTCTTCACCACGCCGTTCGATTTCGAGGCCAATCGCGGCTTCTGCTTCCGCAACTACATCGCCGACCCCGACGAGTGGTGCAATTGCTTCAAGGTCGCCGGCTATGCGCCGCCCGGCCTATGGCGTCTGGTGTTCCCGACCGACCCCAATCAGAGCGACGAAGAGATTCTCAGCGACGCCAGCGCCCAGGCGCGGCTGCAGAAGTTCTTCCCGCTGGGTGAGCCCTACGAGATCGTTCACCGCAATCTCTATAAAATTCACCAGCGCGTCGCCGCGACCTTCTACAAGGGCCGCGTCGTGTTGGCGGGCGATTCGGCGCATGTGAACAATCCGATCGGCGGCATGGGCCTCAACGGCGGCATTCACGACGCCATTAATCTCGGCGAGAAGCTCGGCCGTGTCTGGCACGGCGAGACGGAGCGCCTGCTCGAATTGTACGACCTGCAGCGCCGCACGGTGGCGACCGAGTTCGTGCAGGAGCAGACGATCCAGAACAAGAAGCGCCTGGAAGCCAAGGACCCGGCAACGCGCGCCAAGTTCCTGCAGGAACTGCGCGAGATTTCCGGCGATCCCGAGCGGGCGCGCAAGTTCATGCTGCGCTCCGGCATGTTCGAGAGTCTACGCCGCGCCAACGAGATCGTCTTGCCGGATGCGGCCGCTTAAAAAGCGGCGAAGGGCCGGACGGCGCCGCTGAGGCGGCGGCGCATCAGGTGACGCTCTTGACGGTGTCTTCGACCAGGATCAGGCGGAGATTGGACGAGCCCTGCCGGATCGCTTTGGCCGCGGCATATTCGGGCGAGGCGAACCAGCGTTCCGCCGCCGCCGCATCGTCGAATTCGATGATCAGGATATTGTGGGCCGGGCCGCCCTCCAGCACCTTCGGCGTCGCGCCGCGCGCCAGATAACGGCCGCCATACTGCTTCACGGCAGCGGCGACCATCGGGCCGTAGCCCTTCATGCCCTCCGGATTGGTGATTTGCACTTCGCCGATCACATAAGCGGTCATCTTAATAGTTGTCCTTCACTGGGGCGGTGGCGACATTGCCGGGCATGATCTTGGCGGTGCTGCGCGATTTCAATTCACCGTAAATGAACGGCTTGTCGCGCGGCATCGAGGTGTGCAGGTCTTCCGGCGCGATGTTGCTCGGATCGGGGTTCTTGATCAGCGGTTGAATGACGGCGTCGTAGCTCGGGTACATGAAGAACGGAATCGAATAGCGGCGATTGCCGGAGCGGTTGATGACCCGGTGCAGCGTCGAGGAGAAGACGCCGTCGGTCCACACCTTCAGCACTTCGCCGACATTGACGACGAAGGTGCCGTCGATCGGCGGGATGCCGACCCAGTCGCCGGCGCGGTTGCGCACCTCGAGACCGCCGTTGGAATCTTGCGCCAGGATGGTGAAGGCGTTGGTATCGGTATGGGCGCGGGCGCCGAGATGCACGCCGTCCTCATCGGGCTTCTGCGGCGGATAGTGCAGCAGCCGCAGCGAGTTCATGTCTTTCTTGAAATATTGCTTGAGGTGGCCTTCGGGGAAATCGAGGCTCAACTCGAACAGCTTGAGCAGTTCGTAGCCGACATCGTTGATCTTGTTGTAATAGGCCATCATGCGCGGCTGCAGGTCCGGCATGGCGCTCGGCCAGGGAATCCGTCCGTGAATGGGCTTGCCGGCCAGCAGGTCGGGGTCGTCCTCGGCGAGCGGCCGGCGGATCTGGAAGGCTTCCTGCAAATTGGCCGAAATCGTCTTTTCGGTGCCCTTGGTCATGCCATGCAGATAGCCCTGGGCATGATTGTTCTTGGTCAACGACACTTCCATCTTCGCTTCGACCGGCAGGTTGTGGAAATCCTGCGCCGTCTTGAAGATGGCGTCGATGTCGGCCTGCGCCATACCGTGGTTCTTGATGTACATGAAGCCGACGCGCCCGCAGGCCTCGGCGATATCGGCGGCAAGACGGCGGCGCGCGGCTGGATCGCCCGACCAGGCCGGCGCCATATCGACAACGGGCACGTCGGTGAAGGCGAGTTTGCTGGCGGTCGGCAACATGCGGCTGGGCTCCGGTTTGACAGATGGCCCGCAGGGCGTGGCTGAAGTCCTGGGGCAACCAGACGTTAGAGAAAAATGAGGCCGGGTGAAAAATTTATTGTTGAGGATTTTTCAACCTGACAATGCCGGCTGCTGCGCAAATCGGCGCTGCGTGTCAGCTGGGCTCCTTGAGCGCACTGTCATGCCAGCGGCGCAGAATCAGGCGCGACAGCAGGTCGAGCGCCATATAGATGGCGATGCCGGCGCCAGCGAGCATCACCAGCGCCGCGAACAGTCGTGGAATCTGCAGGCGATAGCCCGATTCGAGGATGCGAAAGGCAAGGCCGGTTTCGGCGCCGCCGGTGCCGGCGACGAACTCCGCCACCACGGCGCCGACCAGCGACAGACCGCCCGACACGCGCAGGCCGGTGAGGAAATAGGGCAGCGCGGCCGGCGCGCGCAGCAGGCGCAAGGTCTGCCAGCGCCCCGCGCCATAGAGGCGGAACAGGTCGCGCAGGTTTTTCTCGGCCGCGTTCAGGCCGGTCATGGTGGCGGCGACGATGGGGAAGAAGGCGACGATCCAGGCGCAGATGACGAGCGCCAGCGTCGTGTTGTCGGCCCAGATGATGATGAGCGGCGCGATGGCGACGACCGGCGTGACCTGGGCGATCACGGCGTAGGGAAACAGGCTGCGCTCGATAAGGCGCGATTGTGCCATGACCACGGCGAGGCCGACGCCGCCGAGCGTTGCGGCGAGCAAAGCGAGCGCGGTGATGCGCAGCGTGATCCACAACGATCCGAGCAGGCTGGCGCCGTCCAGCCAAAGCGTTTGGGCGATCAAGAGCGGTCCCGGCAGCACATAGACCGGCACGGCGTAAAGCCGCGTCAGGCCTTCCCACAGGGCGAGACCAATGAGGCCGAGGGCGAGCGGCGCCAGGCGATCCAGCAGCGCTTTCATGGGCCCACCTCGCTCATGAGGGGCTCGCTCATGGCGACGGCCAGCCGGTCGGAGAGCTTGCGGCAGATCGCGCTGTAGGCGGGATCGGTGCGCAGCTCGGGCACGCGCAGGATCGGCAGGTCGATGGGCTCCTCAGCGACGATGCGGCCCGGCCGCGGCGACATGACGGCGACGCGCTGCGACAGAAAAGCCGCTTCGAACACGCTATGGGTGACGAAGATCACCGTGCATTGGCGCTCGCGCCAGATGCGCATGAGATCTTCATTGAGACGAAAGCGCGTGATCTCGTCGAGCGCGGCGAACGGCTCATCGAGCAGCAAGAGGCGCGGTTGGGTGACGAGCGCGCGCGCCAGGGCGGCGCGCATCTTCATGCCGCCCGACAGCTCGCGCGGAAAGGCCTGGGCGAAATCGCCGAGGCCGACGAGGTCGAGGGCGCTCGCGATTTCGCCGGTCGTGGCCTTGCGGCCGGTCAGGCGCAGCGGCAGGCGGACATTATCGGCGATGCTGGCCCAGGGCATCAGCGTCGGTTCCTGGAAGACGAAGCCGATGTCGCCGGGAGTGGGTTTGCCGTCGGGCCAAGCGATGGTGCCGCCGGTCGGGGCGGCCAAGCCGGCGATCAGGCGCAGCAGCGTCGATTTGCCGCAGCCCGACGGCCCGAGCAGGCTGAGAAAGTCGCCGTGGCCGACGTCGAGGCTGACGCCGTCGAGCGCCAGCAGATTGCGGCCCTTGCCGCCGCCGTAGAAATGGGTGACGCCCTGCAGGCGCAGCAACGGGGACGCTGCGCTCATGGCTTACCCTTCACGGACTCGCCTCAGCGCTTGCGCTCGATGCCGACGCGCTTGTTGACGAATTGCAGCGTGTAGGCTTCGGTGACGTTCATTTCCTTCGGATAGACGTCTTCGCCGACCATCATCTGGAAGAACTGCTCCCAGCGCGCGTTGCTCATGGCGCCGATGCCGGTGCTGGCCGCTTCGCCCGAATCGACGATGCCGTATTCGAGCAGCTTGCCGCGCCCGTAGGCGAGCAGCGCGTCGGTCATTTCCGGGTTGTCCTTCTTGATCAGCGCATTGCCCGGCGCCGGATCGCCGTAAAGATAGTCGTACCAGCCCTCGATCGAGGCATCGACGAAGGCTTGCACCAAGGCGGGCTTCTCGTTGACCAGCTTGTGCGACGTCTGGATCAGCGCGCCGTAGCTCGAATAGCCGGCGTCGGCGAGCAGCATGACGACCGGCTTGATGCCCTGCTGTTCGATCAGGTAGGGCTCGCTGCCGAGATAGCCTTGCTGGATGGTCGCGGGATTGGTCAGGAAGGGTGCGATATTGAAGGTGTAGGGGCGAATCTGCGCATTGTCATAGTCGAACCGGTTGTGGAGGAAATTCCACGAGCCGACGCGCGTGTCGCTGCCGATATAGATCGGCTTGCCCTTGAGCGCGGCGAAGGTGTCGTTGCCTTGGCCCGGATGGGCGATCAGCACGGCCGGATCCTTCTGGAATAGGGCGGCGACGGCGACCATCGGGATGCGCTCGCGCGTGTAGTTCAGCACGATGAAGCTGTTGGACGACAGGCTGAAATCGACGCGGCCGGCGGCCAGCAACTGCGCGTGGTTGATCTGCGGGCCGCCCTGGCGCAGCGACACGTCGAGGCCATGCGCGGCATAGAAGCCCTTGGCGAGCGCCTGATAGAAGCCGCCATGTTCGGCTTGCGCGCGCCAGTCGGTGCCGAACGACACCTTCTGTTGGGCGGCGGCGTCGTGGGGCGCGCCAGCGAGCGCGCAAAGGCCGGCGAAAGCGATCAGCAGAGAGCGGGTCAGGTTGGGAAACATGGCGGGTTGCGCCTCATATTGCGGGTTTATCTCAAGATACAACGGGCCGGCGGAATCGCCAACGGCGGCTCAGGAAGCGGCGCTATTGCGGTGCGCCGGCGCTTCGGGCTCGTCGCTGGAACCGGTGGCGGCTGGGGCCGGCGCGGCGGCGGGGCGCGCGGCGGCCGGCAGGGTGGCGGTGCGCTTCTCGATGCGGCGGATGAAATCGCGCACGATCAGCCGGTAAAGATCGTCCTTCAGCACGGCATCTTCGACGCCGGCATCGATGTTCGGATTGTCGTTGATCTCGATGACATAGACGCCGTTCGGCGTCTGCTTGATGTCGACGCCATGCAGGCCGTCGCCGATCAGGCTGGCCGCCCTGGTGGCGATGTCGATCACTTCGCGCGGCGCGTCCTCGACCGCGAAGGAGCGGTCGTCGCCTTCGCTGAAATCGACATGGCCGCCGTTGTGGTATTTGAGGACCTGCCAATGGCCCTTGGCCATGAAATACTGGCAGACGAAGATCGGCTTGTTGTTGAGCACGCCGACACGCCAGTCATATTCCGTCTGCATGAACTCCTGAGCGAGGATCAGGTCGGATTCCTCGAACAGCTTGTCGGCCAGCTCGTTCAGTTCCTCGCGATTTTGCACCTTGTGCACGCCGCGCGAGAAGGAGCCGTCGGGAATCTTGATGACGACGGGATAGCCGAATTCGGCTTCGACGCGGTCGAGCTGGCGGCGATCCAGCGTCAGCGTGCGCGGCGTCGGCACGCCGTTGGCGGTCAATAGCTCGGCCAGATAGATCTTATTGGTGCATTTGAGGATGGCCTGCGGGCTGTCGATCACCGGCATGCCCTCATCCTCGGCCTTGCGCGCGAAGCGATAGGTATGGTCGTCGAGATCGGTGGTCTCGCGGATGAACAACGCGTCATATTCCGGCAGGCGGCTGTAGTCTTTGCGCGTGATCAGTTCCATCTCGACGCCCATCTGCTCGCCGGCGCGGATGAATTTCTTCAGGGCGCGTTCGTTCGACGGCGGCAGGCGCTCCTGCGGATTGTGCAGGATGGCGATGGAATAGACCGCCGGCACGTCCGGCTTGGCGGCGCGCCAGGCGCTGCGCGTGTAGCGGTCGAGCGCCACGGCGAAGGCGTCTTCCTGGCCGGCTGGCAGGTCGTTGATCGAGATCGGCCGGATCGACATGATCTCCCAGCCTTCCTTGCCGTTGCGCAGATCGACCGCCAGGATCGGTGCACGGAATAGGTCGAAGACGCGGCGCGACAGTTCGCGCAGGCGCACGTCGTCGGAGGCGCCGAAAAATAGATGGAGAGTGAAGCCGACCGGATCGTCGTCGGCGCCCGAGAAGGTCTTGCGCAGGAGATCGTTCAGCTCGGGCAGCTCGGTCTGGTAGAGCCGCTTCCAGTTGAGATCGAGCAGCACCTCGACCGAGGGGATGACCTTCTGGCCGCGCGCCTCGGCGAGCAGCGAGGAATAATAGCCGAGCGAGAGATAGCTATAGTCGCGGCAGAGATTGATGACGCGCGCTGAACTGGGATATTTTTTACCGGCGTCCTTGCCGAATTCTTTGGCGACGAAGTCCTTGGCCGTCAGCACCTGGCGGTTCGGCCCCGGCCATTTGAAATCTTCCTCGCGGTCGACGACGATCACATGCTGGGTCATGCGCCGCTCATCGTCATGGGGGCTGGAAGCGGTTTCACTTTTTGCGCGCCTTGATGATCAACGCGGCCTTCTTGTGCTGTTTGCCGTAGCGCGCCATGCGGTCGAAGATGCGCTGGGGGACGGGGATGTGCATGCGGTCGGTCTGGCTCTTGGCGGCGGCGACATCGACGTAAGGATCATGGACATAAACATACGTATCGTCGAAGCCGGTCACAACCACCCAATGGAGTTCCTTGCGGCGGTCGAACTGGTAGGACGAGACGAGGACGATGGGGATGCCGCCGGCGTCGAATTTGGCGCGCATTTGCACGAGATTGAGGGCCCGCGGCACCAGGGCGACCTTGGTTTTGCTCAATTCGTCGAGGAAATCCTCATGGACCGCGCGGATCACGTCGCGCTTGATCTCGCTGCGCACGGTCTCGACGAAGGGCACGCCGCGTTCGTTGGTGTAAAGCTCAACGTCGAAACCGCGCTTCCAGGCGGCCAGCGCCAGGCCCTGCGGGCTGCAGCCGCCGTGGCCCTGGGTCATGAAAATGGTGGTCGCCTCGCGCCAGATGCGCAGCTCCTCGATCGCCGTCATCGGCCGTTTGCGGTCGAGCGCATGCATGCCCATCATCACGGCGGCCGGGCCGCAGGTGAAATCGAGGCGCTGGCGGTAATACGGTACGCGCGTGACATTGGGGGCGAGGCCCGGCGCGATGATTTTGTCCATCCGCACGGCGTCGGCATTGTCGTCGTAATATTGGCTGTGGGTGCCGAACGGCTTGTAGCCCATGCTTTTATAAAAGCCCTGGGTATCATGGTCCTCGGCGCGCACTTCGAGGCGCATATAGGCGGCGGATTTGTCCCGCGCGGCGTCCTCGGCGGCGCGTAGCAGGGCGCGGCCGACGCCTTTGGCCCGCCACTTAGGCGCGACGGCGATGGAATAGAGCCGCGCCATCGGCGTGTTGTGGTGGAACGAGACCATGGCATAGCCGCGCACGTCGCGGCCTTCGCGGTCAGTCTCGACCAGGGTGACGGCGTTGCCCTTCGATAGCATGTAGCGGAAGCTGCGCTGCGAAAGGCGGTCGGTCGGGAAGGACTGATGCTCGATCATTAGCAGCGCCGGGATGTCCTCGGGCCGCGCCGTGCGGATAACGTGAGCGCCCGCCGCCAAGCCGGCGCGGTCCTTTTTCGCACGTTTCTTGCTCGTCGCGCGGCTCATGTGCGCTTGGCCTCTCCCTGCGGCGCGATCAGATCGCGATAGAGAACCATGGTGGCGGCGACCACCGTATCGTCGCCGAAATTCCGTTCGGCGCGGGCCCGCGCCGCTTGGCCGAGGCGCCGGCGCAGCGCGCCATCCTTCACCAACGCCTCCAACGCATCGGCCAGCGCTTGCGCGTCGCGCGGCGGCACCAGCAGGCCCGTCTCGCCGTCGATCACCACTTCGCGCAGGCCAGGGCCGTCGACCGCGACCATCGGCCGGCCTGCGGCGGCGGCTTCGAGTAGGCTTTTCGGCACGCCTTCGCCGTACCAAGAGGGCAGCACGGCGATATGGCTATCCCGCCAAAGCTTCGCCACATCGTCGCAAAAGCCGACCCACTCGACAATGCCTTCATCATGCCAAGCGCGCAGTTGCGCCTCAGGGATCGTCGCCATGTTCTCGGGATCGGGCGTGCCGGCGAGAATGACGCGCAAGGCGACGCCGCGCGCGCGCAAGAGGCGCGTCGCCTCGACCAGCACGCCGGCGCCCTTATCCCAGATCATCCGCGACACCTGGGCGGCGATCGGCGGATGGCCGGCATCCGTCGCCGGCTCGGGCGTTGCGGCATAGCGCGCGAGATCGACGCCGGAGCCCTTGATGAGCGCCAGCCGCTCGGGCGCGACGAGGCCGCCGCCGGTGAGCAATTGGCCGTCTTCGGGATTTTGCACGATGACGCGGGCGTTCGGCCGGTTCAGCAGCAGGCGGATCGCCAGCTTGACGGGTGGCCGTAGCAACCGCGCCTTGAGGCTGCGTGAGGTGAAGATCGAACCGAGCCCGGCGATCATGTTGATCATGCGCGGCACGCCTGTAAGGCGGGCAGCGAGCGAGCCGAGTAGCGCCGGCTTGATGGCGATTTGATGGATCAGGTCGGGCTTCTCGCGGCGGTAGATCGCGATGATTTCCAGCAGGCTGGCTAGCTCGCGGATGGGATTGCCGATGCTGCGGTTGAAATGGCGCAGCGGGATCAGGCCGAAGCCCTCGGCGCGGATCGTCTCGCCATGCGCGGCGACGCGGGTGGCGACGCGCACGTCATAGCCGGCGTCGCGCGCGGCGCGCGCCAGCGGCAAGCGGTGCGAGCAGAAATACCAATCTTCGGTCACGAAGAAGAGCAGCTTCGGACGAAGAAGCGGCGTCGCGCTCATGGCCGCGTGATCAGCGTGGCGCCCTGGACGAGCAGATCGTCGTCGCTGAGGCTGCGAAATTGCCGGGCAAAGCGGCTGCGCGGCAAGGGGATGCTTTCCCACATGCGGTGCGCGACGGTCTCGACCGAGAAGCCGGCCGATTCGAACGCGGCGACGACTTCGGAATAGCGCAGACGGTTGGTGTAAAACCCGCTGCGCCGTGCGAACCAAGCGCGCTCCCACAGCTTGTCGCTGAAGCGCAAATTATGTAGCGAAGCGCCGAGATGGTCTTTGAAATCGACCACATGAGAGCCGACGCCGCCCGGCTTTAGGATGCGCTTCAGATGCCGCAGGGTCGCGCCGAACTCGCCGCGCGGTACATGTTCCAGCACCGCTTGCGAGAAGATCATGTCGAGGCTGGCGCTGCGCACGGCTTTGAGGCCGGTCAGTCCGTCCTCGCGATAGGCGCAATGGGTGATGCTCAGCATGTCGGTGATCGAGCGGCAATGCATGAGCTGGGCCGCGTCGCGCGGCAGGCGCATGCTCGAGAGCTTCTCGAACAGCGGGCGATAATTGTCGATATCGCGCGAGGCATAGGAGCCGGCATCGATCAACCAGCCTTCGCTGGCGCCATGCGCCCAGGCGATGGCGGCGGTCGAAAGAGAATCGCCGGGTCCGAGTTCGAGATAGGCGAAGCCCGGTGGCGGCGAGCCGGCGCGCGCGTAATGGGCCTGGAAGACGACAATGGCGTATTCCGGATGCAGCATGTAGCCCGGCGAGAACAAGCCGAGTTTCTGCCACCACTTTTTGCGAATCGGTAGGCGGCTGAGCACCAGCTTGGCGGCGATCTTGCCCCACCACGGCAAACTGGCGCGCCAGCCGCCCGCAGCATGAGTGTTCTCAGCAGCTGGCGTCTCGGACGGGCGCGCGCCGCTCACTGGGCCCGCCATCTTTCGTGCCAAGCTTGGAACATCAGCACGACCCACAGATCGTACTGCCAGTCGCGCGTGCCGGAGAGATGTTCCTGCCATTTGCGGCGGATCGGCGCGGGATTGAAAATGCCCTCGCGCTTCAAGCGGCCTTCATCGAGCAAGCTTTCCGCCCAGTCGCGCAGCGGCCCGCGCAGCCAACTGTTGATTGGCACGGCGAAGCCCATTTTGGGTCGCTCCACCAGGGCTGCCGGGACATAGCGATAAAGCACTTGGCGCAGCAGCCATTTTGCCTTGCCGTCGCGCAGCTTGAGATCGGCGGGCAAATTCCAGACATGAGCGACGACGCGATGATCGAGCATCGGCACGCGCGCTTCCAGACTGACGGCCATGCTGGCACGATCGACCTTGGTCAGAATGTCGTCGGGCAGATAGGTCATGGTGTCGAGATACTGCATGCGCGCCGTGAAGTCGGGCAGATCGCGTGTGATGCTGTTGTCCCACAATTCGCCATAGGGCGTGTAAGCGCGGTCGAGCAATTCGCTGGGATCGTGCCAGAAGCCGACGAGGCGGCGGCCGACATCGTCTGCCGTGCGCTCTGCCAACAGGCCGGCGAGTTTCTGCACCTTATGACCGAACTGGCGCGGCCGGCGGCGCTCCGGAATCACCGCCGACAGCGCGTCCCAGCTTTCCGTCGGAATGGCGCGCAAGGTCGCGGCGGTCAGCTTGCGCAGCGGCAAGGGCACGCTGTCGGTCCAGCGCTTGAGGCGGCCGGCCCAGGCATAGCGCGAATAGCCGGCGAACAGCTCGTCGCCGCCGTCGCCTGACAGCGCGACGGTGACATGGCGGCGCGTCATCTCAGAGACGAGGTAGGTCGGGATCTGCGACGGATCGGCGAAGGGCTCATCGAACAGGTCGGGCATGCGCGGGATCAGATCGAGCGCATGGTTGGGATTGATGTAGAGCTCGGTATGTTCGGTGCCGAGATGGCCGGCGACGAGCTTGGCGTGCGCCGCTTCGTTGTAGCCTTCCTCGTGAAAGCCGATCGTGAAGGTCTTGACCGGCCGGTTCGACTGCGCCTGCATCAGCGCGACGACCGTCGAGGAATCGATGCCGCCCGAAAGAAACGCGCCGAGCGGTACGTCGGCGATCATGCGTAGCTTCACCGCTTCGCGCAGCAGCTTGTCCATCTCGTCGATGGCGGCGAGGTTGTCGACCGGCCGGTTGGCGGCGTGGCGCTGGCCCTTCGTCGCGATGTCGCGCAGGTTCCAATATTGAGTGATGACCGGCTCGCCGCCGCCATCAATCGTCAGCATGTGGCCGGGTTGCAGCTTTTGCGCATCGCGATAGATGCTGCGCGGGCCGGGCACGTAAGCCTGGCGCAGATAGCCGGCGAGCGCGGTCATGTCGATCTCGCCGCTGAACTCGGGATGGGCGCGCAGCGCCTTGAGTTCGGAGGCGAACAGGAACTGTTGGCCGACACGCGCCCAATAGAGCGGTTTGATGCCAACGCGGTCGCGTACCATCGTCAGACGGCGCTGATCGGCGTGCCAGAAAGCGAAAGCGAACATGCCGATCAAGCGTTCGACTGCGCCTGGAACGCCGAAGTGCAGACAGGCCTGCAACAGCACTTCGGTGTCGGAATGGCCGCGCCAGCCGCCTTTCGGCGCGGCGCCGAGGCCGTTCAATTCGCGGCGGATGTCTTCGGCATTGTAGATCTCGCCGTTAAAGACGATGGCCGAGCGCCCGTCTTCGGCGATCATCGGCTGATGACCGGCGGGCGTCAGATCGATGATCGCAAGCCGGCGGAAACCGAAGCCAACTCCGGCGGACGCATCGCTCCAGGCGCCGCCATCGTCCGGACCGCGATGATGCAGCGTGCCGGCCATGCGCGCGGCGAGGTCATCGAGTGCGCCGCCGCTCATGCTGCGCGCGAGATCGAGAAGGCCGGCGATGCCGCACATGCTAGGCCGCCGCTTTCAAGGCCGTGTCAGCCTTCTGAGCCAGGCTGTCGCGATAGAGCGCGAGGTAGCGTTGGGCGATGACGCCGATCTCGAATTCGTCGGCAATGCGTTGGCGCGCCGCCACGCTGAGGGCTTGGCGTTCGGCGGCGGGCAGGCGCAAGAGCGCGAGAATGGCCTCAGCCAATACGACGGGCGCGCGCGGCGGCACGACATGGCCGGTGTCGCCGACGATCATGCGCGAATCGCCGACGTCGGTGGCGACACAGGGCACGCCGGCCGCCATGGCTTCGCCGAGCACGTTGGGAAAGCCTTCACCGAAGGCGGAGGACGAGACGGCGACGTCGAGCGCCGCCGTCACCGCTGGGATGTCGCCGCGCGCGCCGAGCAGGCGGTAGTTGGCGCCAATGTTGAAGTCGTCGATCCAGCCGGCAATCTCGCGGTTGCCGGCGTCGGCGCCACTGCCGCACAGCAGAATATGCGCGTTTGGCAGAGCCTTGCGCACTTGGCCGGCAGCAGCGAGAAAATTGCGGTGATCCTTTTGGGCGTCGAAGCGCGCGATGAGACCGATCAGCGGCGCGTCATCGGGGACGGCGATCTCGCGGCGCAGTCGCGCCCGCGCTTCGGCATCGGGCTTGAATTCGTTCAGATCGAAACCGTTGGGGATGACGACCATGCGTGCCGGGTCGTAGCCGATGCGCTCATGCACGACGCGAGCGACGTCCGAGCAGCAAAGGATCTTGTTGCTCAAGGCGCGCGATAGGCGACCGCCGAGCTTGGCGATGCGAATGGTGGAGGGCTTGCTGATCTTGGGATCGAGATCGCTCTGGCGGATGCCCCAGATGACCGGGGGCGCGCCGGGCGCCCCGGCAGCGGCCAAGCCGGCAAAGAGATTGGCGTGATACATCCAGGCCTGCACGATGTCGGGTTGCTCCTGGCGGATCAAGCGGCGCAGGCGAAGGAAGCCGGCGATCAGCGCGGGACCTTTCGCCAATCTACCTTTGTTCATGCCGAGGGTGATCACCGGAATGCCAAGACCAGCGATGCGCGCGGCCAACGGGCCACTGCCGGTCAGCGAAACGACGGTATGGCGTGTTTGATTGGCCGGCAAATGGGCCAGCAGTTTGGCGAGCATCATCTCCGCCCCGCCGGTGAAAAGCCCGGTGATGACATGGAGAATTTTCAGAGGAGGAAGATCACGCGCGTCGGCGTCCATCGTAGCCCACGAATATGGCTTCGGCGACGCAGGACCCAGCGTCGGCGCCGTTGTTGACGTATTATCTAACTTACTGTCCGGGAAGGGTTTTTGCAAGGCGGCGCGGCTCTTGGCCGGCCCTGCGGGTGCGTTCAGGCGACGAGGTCGAGGCCGAGGTCGCCGCGCTGGAATTGCATGCCGGCGGTTTGCGCCGCCTGATAGGCCTGGGTGCCGCGCTGGTAGAGCGAGGCGGGGGCGGCGTCGGGCATCTCTTCTTGAGCGAAGCGTTGCGCCACGAAGGCCGGGGTGGCGGTCTCGGTTTCGCCGCCATAGGGATCGATGCGTGCCGGTCGGGCGGGCGCTTCCGTCCAGGAGGCGTCGATCCAGGCATTGGCGCGCTGGTCGTCGCGCACCAGCGGCGTCACCGGCATGACCGGCTTGGCGCGGTCGGCGGCATTCGGCTGCATCGACGCCGAACCCGACAGCATCCCGTAAGGGATTATGGCTGATGACCCAATCTGCACAGAGAAGCCTTGTGTCTCGTCCTGATCGCTTTTAGCTAAAATTTTATGTTCTTTTTGAGCCTTTTTATCCCCGCCTGGGTTGGGAATCAACTGAAATTATGTAACATATCCAATAGGTTAAAAGGCATAAGCCGGTTTGAAAAATTAACCAATAGAGCGCCGATTGCGCTGATTCGCCAAGGGGAGACGGTATTTTGCCCTGCGACGCGAACGTTTCGCAGCGACCGGGTGCGACGCTGGCGGGGCGGGTGTAATGTTCAGCGATACTCATCGCCTTGAAGTTCAAAGGGAGAGCCGAGAGATGTCCGGCGGTAAGACCAGCATGCCCGCGTCGTCCAAAAAACAGGACAAGGCGCCGAAAAAATCTCTCGCGGCATCTACGGTCCGCGCGCCGACTCAGAGCGCGCCGGCCCGCAACGATCTCGAAGCCTATTGGGTGCCCTTCACGCCGAACCGCCAGTTCAAGGCGGCGCCGCGCCTGATCGCCAAGGCGAAGGACATGCATTACGAGATGACCGACGGTCGCAAGCTGCTCGATGGCAGCGCCGGCTTGTGGTGCGTCAACGCTGGCCATTGCCGCGACGAGATCGCCGACGCCATCGCGCTGCAGGCGCATGAGATGGATTACGCCACCGCCTTCCAGATGAGCCATCCGAAAGCCTTCGAGCTGGCGAGCCGCCTCGCCGGCATGGCGCCGGGCGATCTCGATCATGTGTTCTTCACCAACTCCGGCTCCGAGTCGGTCGAGACGGCGCTCAAGATCGCGCTTGCCTATCACAAGCTGCGCGGCGAAGGCAGCCGCACGCGCTTCATCGGCCGCGAACGCGGCTATCACGGCGTCAACTTCGGCGGCATCTCAGTCGGCGGCATTGTCGGCAACCGCAAGCAGTTCGGCAATATGCTCAACGGCGTCGATCATCTGCCGCACACGCACAACCTTGAACACAATGCTTTCTCGCGCGGCCAGCCGGCGTGGGGCGCGCATCTCGCCGACGCCCTTGAGGGCCTGGTGACGCTCCACGATGCTTCGACCATCGCCGCGGTGATCGTTGAGCCGATGGCCGGTTCGACCGGCGTGCTGGTGCCGCCGCAGGGCTATCTCGAAAAGCTGCGCGCGATCTGCGACAAGCACGGCATCCTGCTCATTTTCGACGAGGTCATCACCGGCTTCGGCCGTCTCGGCGCGTCCTTCGCCGCCGATTACTTCGGTGTCATTCCCGACCTGATGACGATGGCCAAGGGCATCAGCAACGGCGCCGTGCCGATGGGCGGCGTGATGGTGCGCAAGGGCATTTATGACGCTTTCATGAATGGCCCGGAAGCGACCATCGAGCTATTCCACGGCTACACCTATTCGGCGCATCCGCTGGCTTGCGCCGCGGCGCTCGCCACGCTCGACATCTACGAGCGCGATAATCTGTTCCAGCGCGCCGCCGATCTCTCGGCCCCGTGGGAAGAGGCGGCCCATGCCCTCAAGGGCCTGCCCAACGTCATCGACATCCGCAATATCGGCCTGGTCGCCGGCATCGAGCTGGCGCCGCGTCCCGGCGCGCCAGGCGCACGCGCCTACGATGTGTTCCTCGAATGTCAGAAGCGCGGCCTGCTGATCCGCGTCACCGGCGATATCATCGCCCTGTCACCACCGCTGATCATCAGTCAGGCGCAAATCGCGGAACTGTTCGGCATTCTCGCCGAGGCCTTGCGCGCGGTCGCGTGAGATGCCGCGCGGCCGAAAACATTCTAAGCCATTGACAGGATTAGAATTTTTGGCTGTTACTGCTTTAAGCAACGGTTAATCGACCGCTCCTAGGATTAAAAGGCTGATCGACAGCCTGCGGCAGGCTGTGACTCGGCCTGTCGCCCTGGGAGCAAGTCATTCTGCCCTATGCCTATATACATCTGAGCGGACATCACGATCCGGCCCTCGTCGTCCTGGTGGTGGCGATTGCGGCGTTCGCGTCGTTCGTCTCGCTCGACGTCGTCAGCCGTTTGCGCGAAGCGCGCGGCCGTGCGCGCTTGTGGTGGCTGGCGCTGGCCGCGGCGGCCATGGGCGGCGGTATTTGGGCGATGCATTTCGTTGCCATGATGGCCTTCAAGATGGAACTGCCCGTCCGCTACGAGGCAGACCTGACCATCGCTTCGCTCCTGGTCGCCATTCTTGTCACCGGCGCGGGATTCGCCATCGCCAGTGCCGGCGCCTTGACGCGCCCGCGTCTGCTGATCGGTGGCTTGTTCATGGGTGGCGGCATCGCCGCCATGCATTATCTCGGCATGATGGCGATGCGGATGGACGCGGTCATCCGTTATGACTGGACGCTATTCTCGCTGTCGATCGTCATCGCAATCGTCGCGGCCACGGTGGCGCTATGGCTGGCTTTCAATGTCACCGCCTACTGGCAAAAGCTGATGAGCGCCGCGGTTATGGCCGCTGCCGTGACCGGCATGCATTTTGTCGGTATGGCTGCCGCGCAGTATCGCCCGGCGCTACTGACGCCGCTGTTCGCCAGCAGCATGAGCCTCTCGCCGCAGATCATCGCCATCGGCATCGCCGGCACGACGTTCTTCCTCTTGATGTTCGGCTTGCTCTCGGTCATTGCCGATCGCCGTCTATCCATGACCAGCGCGCAGGCGGCACGCCAACTCGAGATCAATAATCGCCGCTACCGTTCATTGGTCCGCAACAGTTCCGACGTCATCGCCATTATCGATGCACGCGCGCAATTCACCTATTGCAGCGAGTCGGTCAAACGCATCCTCGGTTTCGCGCCGACTTGGCTTACGGGCCGCCGGCTCGACGAGCTCATGTCGCCGGCGGAGCTCGGTCCGTTTTATGATTTTCTCGCGCGCGTGCAGACCGAACAGGGCGTCAACATGACGGCGGAAATCCAACTGCGCCACGCCGACGGACGATGGCTTACGTTCGAGATCATCTGCTGCAATTTGCAGGACGAGCCGGGTATCGGCGGCATCGTCGCCAATTTGCGCGACACCACCGAGCGCAAGCGCGTGCTCGACGAACTGGTCACCGCCAAGGATAGCGCAGACCGGGCCAATCGCTCGAAGTCGGCCTTCTACGCAGCCATGAGCCATGAGCTGCGTACTCCGCTGAACGCCATCATCGGCTTTTCCGAAGTGATCGGTTCGGGTGCGCTGGGTGCCGACGCGGGACCCCGCGTGCTCGACTACTCCCGGCATATCGAGGCGAGCGGCAAGCATTTGCTCAGCTTGATCAACGACATTCTCGATCTATCGAAGGCCGAGAGCGGCAAGATGACGCTGCTGGAAGACTACATTCGTCCGGCCGACATCGCCGCCGACAGTCTGCCCATGGTCGGTGGCCAAGGCGCGGGAAAAGCCGTGCTCGACATCTCGGTGCCCGCCGATCTGCCCTACCTCTACGGCGACAAGCGCCGCGTGCGTCAAATTCTCATCAATATCCTGGCCAATGCCTTCAAGTTCACCGAGGCGGGCGGGTCGCCCTCACGGCCTCGATGGATGTTGGCGAGGGAGACGGTCGGGGCGACCTGCTCTTCGTCGTCGAGGACAGCGGCATCGGCATGAGCGCCGAAGAGATTTTGCTCGCGCTCGAGCCGTTCCGACAAATCGACAACCGTCTCAGCCGCAAATACGACGGCACCGGCCTCGGCCTACCGCTCACGAAGCATTTGATGGAATTGCACGGTGGCCGGCTTGAGATCGCCAGCGAGCCCGACGTCGGCACGGTCGTCACCATGCGCTTTCCGGCGGCCCGCTTGTACGAGACCTTTGCGCCGGAAGACAAGCTCTCGTCCGATCTTGAAGATGATGGCACAAGCACGCGCCTGCGCGCCTGAGGCCAACCTAACGGCGAGAGTTTATTTCTTGGCGCGCAGCAGTTGGTCGAGCTGGCTTTGCAGCGTATCGAGCTTGGCCTTGAGGTCGCGGATTTCCGCCGACTCGCCTTCGGCGGCGGGCTGCTCCGCGCCGGCGCCGCGTGGTGCGCCGGGAAAGGGCGAGAACATTTTCATGGCGTCTTCGAACATCGCCATGTTGCGTTTGCCCATCTCGCTGATCTTATCGCCGAACGGGAAAAGCCCGGTGAAGGTCTCTTCCATGTAGCTGCGGATCTGCTGCTGGTTGCGCGAGAAGGATTCCATGCTGAGATCGAGGTAGCGCGGCACGAGGCCCTGCATGCCGTGGCCGTAGAAGCCGATCATCTGGCGCAGGAAGTTGATCGGCAACAGGTTCTCGCCCTTGGCCTCTTCCTCGATGATGATCTGGGTCAGGACCTGGCGGGTGAGGTCTTCGTTCGTCTTGGCGTCGAGCACGACGAAGTCGACGCCCTCCTTCACCATTTGCGCCAGATGCTCGAGCGTGACGTAGCTCGACGTCGCCGTGTTGTAGAGGCGGCGGTTGGCGTACTTCTTGATAGTGATGACGGGGCTGTCCGTGCCGGGCGTGTCGGTCATGGGATCGTCCTCGGGCGCTGGCGTGAAGTTTCCCGACCGGCCCTGCGGCTCTAAATGGACGCTTCCCCGGTCAACTGGCCCCCAAGATGGCGCGAAAATGCTGCGGCGCGCAAGTCTTCGCTGCAACGCGGTAACGCCCTAGCGAAGCCGTTGACCCACTGTTAAACTTGGACAATGAGCGGCGATCGGGGCGGAAAACAAGGGTTACGCGGTGATTCCGACGCATTTGCGAAGGCTCTCTATGAGCTGTGGGAACGCTATGCGGGTCAGGCCGCTGCCACGGGGCCCCTGCCGCCGGCGGACCTCGCCGGCGTGGCGCCGGGGGCGGCCTTCGAGGCGTTGAAGCTCTGGTTCATCGCCGCCGCCGGCCATAGTCTGACGGCGCTCTCGCCGGCTTCCGTTAAAGGTTCATCGGTCTTTCATGGCGTCCCGCCGCAAAGTTCAGGCTTCCAAAGTTCTACCGTCGCCGCGCACGGGGCCGCGTCCGCTGGCGCTGCATCTGGCAAGCGCGGGCGCGACGTGGACGAGCCTGCGCAGCGCGCTGCCGCTGATCGCCGCCGGCCAGTTCCCTTGGCCGGCGCCGCTCGCGGACGCCGCGGCGGAGCTGCAGCGCGATCTCGCCGCGACAAAGGCTGAAGACCTCAACGCAGCAGTCGATCGGATCGGCGAGCAGCGCTTTCTCGATTTTGCCGCCGGCGTTAGCGCCTATCGCAACCATCCTTATCGCCGCACCTTGCGCGAGCCGCCGGTGTTGTGGCGCGACGGCACGACGCGCCTGCTCGATTATGGGTTCGGCAAGGCCAAGGGCGGAACGCCGGTTCTGGTGATTCCGTCGCTGGTCAATCGCGCCCAGGTGCTCGATCTCACGGCCCAAACCAGCTTGCTGCGCTATCTGGCATCGCGCGGGCATCGGCCGCTGTTGGTCGATTGGGGCGCGCCAGGCGAAGCCGAACGAGGCTTCGATCTCACCGATTACATCGCGGGCCGTCTTGGCGGCGCCCTCGATGCGGCAAAGCAAGCGGCCGGCGGGCCGCTGCCGCTGCTCGGCTATTGCATGGGCGGCAATCTCGCGCTGGCGCTGGCGCAACTGCGCAGCGCCGACGTGACGGCGCTCGCCTTGCTGGCGACGCCGTGGGATTTCCAGCTTGAGGGGCCGATCAAAGCGCCGCTCGACGCTGCGTCGGCAACCTCGCTCATGGCGGCCTTCACGGCCTTGCCGGAGTTTCCCGTCGATCTATTGCAGGCGATGTTCGCCAGCCTCGATCCCTTGCTGGTGGGACGCAAATATCGCGCCTTTGGCGCCGCGCAGGCCGATGGTGAAGAGGGCGAACTGTTCGTCGCCATCGAGGATTGGGTGAACGACGGCGTGCCACTCGCCGCCAAGGTCGCGGCCGAATGCCTCGTCGGCTGGTATGGCCAGAATGCGCCGGCGCGCGGGCTGTGGCAGGTGGCGGGCGAGACGATCACGCCGGAGCGTTGCGACAAGCCGGTGCTTTTGCTGTTACCGCAGCATGACCGCATCGTGCCGCCGGCCTCGTCGCTGGCGCTGGCGGAGGCCTTGCCGCGCGCCACGGCGCTCCGGGTCCCCAGCGGCCATGTGGCGATGATCGTTGGCCGCCAGGCCAAGGCGCAGAGTTGGACTCCGCTCGCCGACTGGCTCGACGGCCTGCAACCGGTCCCTCGTCGGAAAGCGGCGCGTAAAAGCGTCGCAAAAAAGCTATCGGCCAAAGGCAAACCGCCCGCGAAGACGTCGGCAAAGAAAAAAACCACCCCAAAAAAAACCAAGACGGCCAAGCGCGCGAAAAAGCGCCGTTCGTGATCGCTGCGCCGCATCATGCTCATGGCTTAGGCATTCATCACGCCGAATCGCGTCGCCGATGTCATCTCAGGGTCATCGTCAGTGTCACAGTCGCGCGATCGGCTTGTGTCTGCCGCGCGCTCTTCTAAACTGATCTCTCTGCATTCGTTTTTTTTTGCCGCGCCCCAGGAGGTTTTTATGGCCGACATCGTCATCGCCGGCGCCGTGCGTACGCCCATTGGGGCCTTCGGCGGCAAACTCAGCACCATCCCGGCGCATGAGCTCGGCGCCAAGGTGATCGCCGAAGCGATCGCGCGCGCCAAGGTCGAGGCGGGCGAGGTCAGCGAAGTGGTCATGGGCCAGGTGCTCACCGCCGGCCAGGGGCAGAATCCGGCGCGCCAGGCGAGCATCAAAGCGGGGCTGCCGATCGAGGTGCCGGCCTACGGCGTCAATCAGGTGTGCGGCTCCGGCGTCAAGTCGGTGGCGCTCGCCTTTCAGGCGATCCGCAGCGGCGACTCGTCCATCGTCGTCGCCGGCGGACAGGAGAACATGAGCCTGTCGCCCCATTGCGCCAATCTGCGCGTCGGCCAGAAAATGGGCGATCTGTCGATGGTCGACACGATGATCCGCGACGGCCTATGGGACGCCTTCAACGGCTATCACATGGGCACCACGGCGGAAAACGTCGCCACCAAGTGGCAGATCAGCCGCGCCGACCAAGACGCCTTCGCCGCCAGCAGCCAGCAAAAGGCCGAAGCGGCGCAGAAGGCCGACCGCTTCAAGGAAGAGATTCTCGCCATCACGATCTCGACGCGCAAAGGCGACGAGATCGTCGGCACCGACGAATATCCGCGCGCCGGCACCACCGTCGAAACGCTCGGCAAGCTGCGTCCGGCCTTCAGCAAGGACGGCACCGTGACGGCCGGTAACGCGTCGGGCATCAATGACGGCGCCGCCGCCGTGGTGTTGATGAGCGATGCGGATGCCGCCAAGCGCGGCGTCAAGCCGCTCGCCGTGATCCGCTCTTGGGCGCAGGTCGGCGTCGAGCCGTCGCTGATGGGCTCTGGCCCGATCCCGGCGACCAAGCTGGCGCTGAAGAAAGCCGGTTGGACGCTGGCCGATCTCGATCTCATCGAGGCCAACGAAGCCTTCGCCGCCCAGGCCTGCGCCGTCGGCAAGGATCTTGGCTTCGATCCGGCCAAGCTCAACGTTAACGGCGGCGCCATCGCGCTCGGCCATCCGATCGGCGCCTCGGGCACGCGCATTCTGGTGACGCTACTGCATGAAATGCAGAAGCGCGACGCCCATAAGGGGCTCGCCACGCTGTGCATCGGCGGCGGCATGGGCATTGCGATCTGCGTCGAGCGGTAGAGTTGATCTAGCGCAACACGCGAAGGCTCTTTCGGCGATATGAAAAATAAGGGCCCCAATCGAGGGCTCCTCACAGGGCGGCTTTAACGGGAGTTACAGTATCATGGCGCGGACGGCAGTGGTGACGGGCGGCACGCGGGGTATCGGCGGTGCGATTTCGGTCGCGCTCAAGAACGCGGGCTACAAGGTGGCGGCGGTTTATGCCGGCAACGATGAGGCGGCGCAGGCCTTCACCAAAGAGAGCAGCATTCCCTCTTACAAATGGGACGTGGCGAAGTTTCCCGAATGCGAGACCGGCATGGCGAAGATCGTCGCGGAGCTCGGGCCCGTCGACGTGCTGGTCAACAACGCCGGCATCACGCGCGACGCCACCATGGTCAAGATGACGCCGGAAAACTGGACGGCGGTGATCGAAACCAACCTCGGCTCCTGCTTCAACATGTCGCGCGTCGTCATCGACGGCATGCGCGAGCGCAGCTTCGGCCGCATCGTCAATATCGGCTCGATCAACGGCCAGGCCGGCCAATATGGCCAAGTCAATTACGCCGCTGCCAAGTCGGGCATCCACGGCTTCACCAAGGCCTTGGCGCAAGAAGGTGCGGCCAAGAACATCACCGTCAACGCCATCGCGCCGGGCTATATCGACACCGACATGGTGCGCGCCGTGCCGCCCAACGTGCTGGAAAAAATCGTCGCGCGCATCCCGGTCGGCCGCCTCGGCCGCGCCGACGAGATCGCGCGGGCCGTGCTGTTCCTCGTCGCCGACGATGCCGGTTTCATCACCGGCTCGACGCTGTCGGTGAACGGCGGCCAGCATATGTATTAAGGACGGAGCCTTTGGCCGATCCGCAAAGCGCGCGCGACGGCCTTCAAAGCCGGCCTTGCCGATCTGCAGCGTGGCGACGCGGCCGGCGCGGTGCGGCGCTTGCGGCCCTTGCTTGATGCCGATCCCGACAACGGCGACATCCTGCATGTGCTCGGGCTCGCGCTGCATAAATCGGCGCGGAGCGACGAGGGCGTCGCACTGATGGCGCGCGCCATTGAACGCAATCCGCGCTAACCCGATTTCCTCATCAATCTCGCCAACATCCATCGCGAGCGCGGCGAGATCGAAGCCGCCGAACCGCTGCTGCGCCGCGCCGTGGCACTGGCGCCGCAATACGCCAAGGGCTGGCAGGTGCTCGCCAGTCTGCTGCGCCAACTCGAAAAGCTCAGCGAGGCGGTTGATTGCCGGCGCAAGGCCGTCGCCCTTGAACCCGACTCCGTGCCGCTGCTGGTGCGCCTCGCTTCGGCGCTGGTCGATACGCGTCAGGTCGCCGAAGGATTGTCGCTCTATCGCCAAGCGCTGGCGCGCGATCCCGGAAATATCGCTGCCCATTCCAGCCTCGCCTTGAGCAGCCATTATCTGCCGGGCGACAAGGCGGCGCTGTTCGCCAGTCATCGGGCGGCCGGCGCGGCGCTCGCCGCCAAGTTGCCGGCCGCCGCGCCGCACGGCAACGCGCGCGAGCCTGAGCGGCGCTTGCGCATCGGTTATGTCTCATCGGATTTTCACCTGCATTCGGTGGCGTTCTTTCTCGCGCCGGTCTTCGCGAGTCACGACGCGGCCAAGGTTGAGGTCTTCGCCTATTCGGATGTTGCCAAGCCCGATGCGGTGACGGCCAAGCTGCGCGCCATGGTTCCCCATTGGCGCGACGTGCGCGAGTTGGAGGATGCGGCGTTGGCCGATCAGGTGCGCGCCGACGCCATCGATATCCTGGTCGATCTCGCCGGCCATACGGCGGGCAACCGGCTCGGCGTTTTTGCGCGCAGAGCGGCGCCGTTGCAGGTGAGCTGGCTCGGCTATCCCGACACCACGGGCCTGGGTGCCATGGACGCGCGGCTGACCGACGCCATCGCCGATCCGCCCTCGACGTCTCCAGGCGGCGCGGATGATTTTGCCGTTGAGGCTCTCGTCCGCCTGCCGCGCGGCTTTCTCTGCTATGGCGCATCGGACGACGCTCCCGAGGTCGCGCCGCTGCCGGCCGGCTCAAATCGGCCGATCACCTTCGGCAGCTTCAATAATTTGCCCAAGCTGAGCGACGAGACGCTCGATCTCTGGACGCAGGTGCTGCTCGCCGTGCCGGAGTCGCGGCTGTTGCTCAAGGCGCGTGGCCTCGACGATCCCGCCATCCGTCAGGGCGTCGTCGGTCGTTTCGCCTTGGCCGGCATCGATCAAGCCCGTCTGCGCTTCGCCGGACGGACGCGCGGTTACCGCGACCATATGGCGCTCTACGGCGAGATCGACATCGGCCTCGATAGTTTGCCCTACAACGGCACGACAACGACCTGTGAGGCGCTGTGGATGGGCGTGCCGACGGTGACGCTGGCGGGCGACCGCCATTGCGCCCGCGTCGGCGCCAGCTTGATGACGCGTGTCGGTCTCGAAGAGTGCGTCGCCGCAACGCCTGAGGATTATGTCGCCATTGCCGCGCAGCTGGCGGCAGACCGTCAGCGATTGGCGGACTTGCGCGCCGGCATGCGCGCCCGCGTTCAGGCTTCGCCGCTAATGGACGCGACAGGATTTACCGCGTCGTTGGAAGCGGCGTACCGGACACTGTGGCGCGACTGGTGCGCCCATAGAGGCTGATGAAGGCTCCCAGCGCTGAATTCATTTCGGCTGCCAGCCGGGAGCCGCCATCTCGAAGCCGGTGAACTCGAAGGCGGGCGAGACGGTGCAGCCGACCAGCGTCCATGCCCCCAGGCTTCGCGCGCTCTGCCAATAATCTTTCGGCACGAGAATCTGCGGCTGTTCGCCGGCGAGGACAGCGGAGCCGAGCCTGTATGTCTCAGGCTTGGCGTCCGGCGCGGCGATCTGCAGTTCCAGCGGGGCGCCGGTGTAGTAATGCCAGATCTCGACGGCATCGACGCGGTGCCAACGCGATACTTCACCCGCTTGCAGCAGATAATAGATCGCCGTGCCATGGCCGCGCGGCGTCGTGTCATCTCGCCACGTCTCGCGGAAATGGCCGCCTTCGGGATGGGGCGCGAGGCCCAACGCGGCGATGATCGCCGCCGCGTCCTCATCCCTGGTCATGCTCACGCGCGTTTCGGTTCGGTGGCGGCCAGCGCCGGTTGGGTGCGCGTGCGGTCGTACCAGGCGGCGAGTTTGGGAAATGTCTCGCGCCAGCCTTCTAAGATTTTATGTTGGTCGATGAAGAACAGCATGCAGACATAGGTGATGTGCGGCACGCCGAGCGAAGGCCCGAGCCGGCCGGTGATCGTTTCGATGGCGGCGAAGCCGAGCTCGAGTTTTTTCTTCTGCCGTTCCATCCATTGCGCCGAACGCATCTCCGGCTCGCGCATGCGCTCTTCCATGCGGCAGAGCACGGCGGCATCGAGCACGCCATGGCCGAGCGCTTCTTGTTGCAGCACGCGGCGGCGGGTTTGCGGATCCTGGCCGTAGAGCTTGGGGCCCTCGCCGATCTCGTCGAAATATTGGCAGATCAATTTCGATTCGATGAGCGTCTCGCCTTCGTCGGTCAGCAGCGTCGGAACTTTGTTGAGCGGATTGAGCTTGTCGAGATTGACGCCGGCCTCGCGGGCGGGCGGCTTTTCCAGCTTGTCGTCGAGTCCCTTGAGGATGGCGACGGTGTGGGCCATGCGGACATAAGGCGAGGCGGGCGAGTAGAACAGCTTCATGGGGCTCCCCTGGATGATCTAAGGCTTATTTGAAGTGGTCTTTGCGCTGGCGGATTTCGGCGAAGACGGCGACGGGATCGCGCGCATCGAGCCCGACATTCTGCGCCAGCGCCGGATCGTCGGCGCGCAGGAAGGGATTGGTGGCGCGTTCCTCGCCGAGCGTCGACGGCACGGTGGCCGCGCCCTTGGCGCGCGCCGCGTCGACGGCCTGGGCGCGGGCGATGAGGGCGGCATTGCCGCCGTCCACCGTGAGGGCGAAACGGGCATTGGATTGCGTGTATTCATGGGCGCAGAACACGAGCGTCTCGTCTGGCATGACGTCGAACTTGCTCAGCGACGCCCACATCTGCGCCGGGGTGCCCTCGAACAGCCGGCCGCAGCCGAGCGCGAACAGCGTGTCGCCGCAGAACAGCGCGTCGCTGTCGGGAAACCAATAGGCGATATGGCCGCGCGTATGGCCCGGCACGTCGAACACTTCGGCGCTTTCTTCGCCCAAGATATAGGTCTCGCTGTCGCCGACTTGCACGTCGATGCCGGGGATGCGCTCGGCGTCCGCCGCCGGTCCCACGATTAGGGCGTTCCACTGGGCCTTGAGGGCGAGGTTGCCGCCGGTGTGGTCCTTGTGGTGGTGCGTGTTGAGAATATGGGTCAGCGTCCAACCGAGCGTGGCGAGGGCGGCATTGACCGGTTCGGCTTCGGCCGGATCGACCACGGCGACCAGGCCGCTCTTTGGCTCGCGGACGAGCCAGAGATAGTTGTCGGTCAGGGCGGGGATGCGGCGAATGTCGAGCATAGGCTCGAGAATACCATGCCGCGCGAGCTATGCTAATCTTCTGCCATGTGGACCGACGTCATCGATTTGCGGGATTTTTACGCCACCAGCCTCGGCCAGGCGGTGAGCCGCATGCTGCGCCGCCGCCTGCGCGAGATGTGGCCGGACGTGCATGGCCAGCGCATGCTCGGCCTCGGTTATGCCGTGCCTTATCTGCGGCCGTTCATGGACGATGCCGACCGCGTTATCGCCGCCATGCCGCCGGCCCAAGGAGTGCTGCCCTGGCCGTCGGGCGGGCCGAACCGGGTGCTGCTCGCCGACGAAGCGGAATTGCCGCTACCCGACCTGTCGATGGACCGCGTGCTACTGATCCACGCCGTGGAGCAGACCGAGCAGTTGCGTCAGATGCTGCGCGAGGCCTGGCGGGTGCTGGCGGCCGGCGGACGGATGATCGTCGTCGTGCCGAACCGCAGGAGTCTCTGGGCGCAGCTCGACCGCACGCCGTTCGGCCAAGGTTCGCCCTACAGCGCCGGCCAACTCTCGAGGTTGTTGCGTGACAGCCTGTTCACGCCCGTCGTCACCACCGGCGCGCTGTTCATGCCGCCGAGCCAATCGCGCATGCTGATCGCCTCGGCGCCGGCTTGGGAGAAGCTCGGCGCGCGCTGGTTTCCCAGTCTGGCCGGCGTGGTGATGATCGAGGCGGTGAAGCAGATTTATGCGCCGAGCGGCCTCGCCGAGCCGGCACGCGTGCGGCGCAAGGCGCCGGCGCTATTGTCTGACGGCCACTCGCGCCGCAGCACTATTTCAGCAGAAAAACCGCCTGGCGGGCGGTGAGCCGGGCGCGCCAGCTGTCCGGCGCCACTTCGCGGGTGCGCCCGCCGCCATGCACGGTGAAGCAGCGTTCGGGCTCGATGCCGAGATCGCCGCACAGCGTGAGAAAATCGCGGATCGTGCAGGGGCGGATGGTGCCGGTGTCGTACCAAGTGTGGCGCGGCTTATCGGCGACCGGCATGCGTCCTTCGAACATCAGGCCGAGGCGCATGGCCCAATGGCCGAAATTGTCGAATGAGATGATGGCGTGCTTGCCGATGCGCAATAGCTCGCCCAGCGTGCCGCGTGGATCGCGCATCGCCTGCAGCGTCTGGCTGAGAATCACATAGTCAAAGGCGTCGGACGGATAGTCCTTCAGATCGGTCTCGGCGTTGCCCTGCACGACCGAGAGGCCCTGCTGCACGCAGGCGTTCACGCCTTCCTGACGCAGTTCAATACCGCGCGCATCGACATTCTTGGTTTGCGCCAGATGATGCAGCAGCGCGCCTTCGCCGCAGCCGACGTCGAGCACGCGCGCGCCCGCCGGCACCAGGTCGGCGACGAGTTGCAGGTCGGCGCGGATGCGACCGTTGGATTGGGGCAAGCTCGGAATGGTCATTTCGCGGTCAGTCCCCGGTGCGCCGCGGCGCCATTCAAGAAACCGGTCAGCGTGCGGTGATAATCGGGAATGTCGAGCAGGAACGAGTCGTGGCCCTGGTCGGTCTGGATCTCGACGAAGCTGACGTTGGCAGCTGCCGCGTTCAGTCCGTGCACCAGCGCCCGGCTTTCGTAGGTCGGGAACATCCAGTCGCTCGAGAAACTGAGCACGCAGAAGCGCACCTTGGTGCCCTTGAAGGCTTCAGCGACGGAGCCGTGCTCGCTCGCCATATCGAAGTAATCGATGGCGCGCGTGATGTAGAGATAGGAGTTGGCGTCGAAGCGGTCGACGAAGGTGATGCCCTGGTGGCGCAGGTAGCTTTCCACCTGGAAGTCGGCGTCGAAGCCGTAGGTGATCGCCTTGCGGTCCTGCAGCGCGCGGCCGAACTTGCGGTGCAGCGCCGTCTCCGACAGATAGGTGATGTGCGCGCTCATGCGGGCGACGGCCAAGCCGCGCTCGGGCCGCGTGTTCTGGGCGAGATAGTCGCCGCCGCGCCATTCCGGATCGGCCATGATCGCCTGGCGGCCGACTTCGTGGAAGGCGATGTTCTGCGCCGAGCAGCGCGCCGCCGTGGCGATCGGCACCGCCGCGAACAGGCGGTCCGGGTAGCGCGAGGCCCAGTCGAGCACCTGCATGCCGCCCATCGAGCCGCCGATGACGCAGAACAGCTGATCGATGCCGAGATGGTCGATCAGCAGCTTCTGCGCGTTCACCATGTCGCCGATGGTGATGACGGGGAAGGCGAGGCTGTAGGGCTTGCCGGTCGCCGGATTGGTGTCCTTCGGCCCGATCGTCCCCATGCAGCCGCCGAGGATGTTCGAGCAGATGATGAAATATTTGTCGGTGTCGAGCGGCTTGCCGGGGCCGATGGCGTTGTCCCACCAGCCGCGCTTGCCGGTCACCGGATGGCGCCCGGCGGCAAATTGGTCGCCGGTCAGCGCATGGCAGACCAGGATGGCATTGGAGCGCGCGGCGTTTAGCTTGCCGTAAGTCTGGTAGGCGAGAGTGAAGCCGGCGAGATCCAGGCCGCTGTCGAGCTTCATGGGCGCAGGCACGCCAAGCACGACCTTGTGGCCCGTTTGAGGGGCCTCAGTCGCCGTATCGCCGATTTCGGCGGTCTCGCTACTGTCTTGGCTGTGAGGGATGCTCATGGTTTGCTTCCCCAGGCCTTTACGGTGGCCCGGATCGCCGGTCCGGCGGCTGCCGGAGGGGGCCGAAACGGCTCGGATCGGCCAAGGTGCCATAAGGGCTGAAAGCCCGGCCGGCCAAGCGGTTTCGTCGGCTGTGATAGCTAGGGTCCAGGGCCTGGACTGTCAATGTTTTCTTTGATTTTGCAACCCGCTAGGACTATGACTTATGCCCCTTTTTCGGCGGTTTTAACCACATGAGCGACGGCAAAACGACTCTCGACGATCTGCGCGGGGAGATCGACCAGATCGACACTGCGCTTCACGATTTGCTCATGCGTCGTGCCGCCCTCGCCGAGCAGATCGGCCAAGCCAAGCTCCCCGGCCCCGCTCAGGGCGCCGGCAAGGGGCCGGCTGTCTATCTGCGCCCGGGCCGCGAGGCCTCGGTGCTGCGCCGCTTGGTCCGCCGCCACAGCGGGCCCTTCCCGGTGACCTCCTTGGTGCGCCTATGGCGCGAAATCATGTCGTCTCTGCTGCGCCTGCAGGGCCCGTTCTCGGTCGCCGTGCTGTCGGGCGGACCGGACACCCCGCCGGGCCTATGGGACTTGGCGCGCGACCATTACGGCGCGGCGACGCCGATGATCGCTTGCCAGAGCGTCTCCCAGGTCATGCGCGAAGTCTCCGAAGGCCGCGCCACGGTCGGCGTGCTGCCCTTCCCCGAACAGGGCGAGGCCGCTCCCTGGTGGCCCATGCTGCTCGGCGCCGGACCGGACGAGCCGCGCGTTTTCGCCCGCCTGCCGTTCTACGAGCCGGCCAGCGATCGCGGCGCCACCCTGTCGGCCGTGGCCATCGCCCGCGTTGCGCCGGAAGCGACCGGCGAGGACCGCTCGCTGCTGGTCATCGAGACCTCTGAGGAATTGAGCCGCGCGCGTCTGACGTCGTCTTTGTCGACGGCCGGCCTGCCGCCGGTCTATATCGTCGACGCGCCGCGCAGCGGTGTTGCCCGCTATCTCGCCGAGATCGACGGCTTCATCGCGCCGAATGATGGCCGGTTGGCGCAGTTCGCCGCCGCCGTCGGCCCGTCCTTGATGCATGTCGTGACGCTCGGCGCCTATGCCGCCACTCTCTCCGACGAAGAGACCGCGCCGCGCAAAAGCGCCGGGCAGCGTCAGTGAGCAGCGAGAAGACGGAGTTGGTTGCGCGCGGCCCCGTGCTGCGGCCGGGCATCGACGCCATCGAAGCCTATGTCGGCGGCAAGTCGAAGATCGCCGGCAATGCCAACCCGATGAAGTTGTCGTCGAACGAGAGCGCGCTTGGCCCAAGCCCGCGCGCCGTCGAGGCCTATAACAAAGCCGCCGCCAGCATGCACCGCTACCCGGACGGCGGCGCCGTCGCGTTGCGCGAAGCGATCGGCGCGCGGTATGGCCTCGATCCTGATCGCATCATCTGCGGCGCCGGCTCCGACGAGATTCTCGGTCTGCTGGCGCGGGCCTACGCCGGCCCCGGCGACGAGGTGCTCTATTCCGAGCATGGCTTCCTGATCTATCCGATCGCCGCCCATTCGGTCGGCGCGCTGCCGGTCACGGCGAGCGAGACCAATCTCACCGCCGATGTCGACAAGCTGCTGGCGAAAGTCACGCCGCGCACCAAGCTGGTCTACATCTCCAATCCGAACAACCCGACCGGTAGCTATCTGCCGAACGGCGAGATGACGCGCCTGCGCGCCGGTCTGCCGGACAATGTCGTACTGGTGATCGACGCGGCCTATGCCGAGTTTGTCACCGCCAACGATTACGAAGCCGGCGTGGAGCTGGTCGACGCCTCGGTCGGCAAGGGCGACAACGTCATCATGACGCGCACCTTCTCGAAGATCTACGCCATGGGCGGCTTACGCCTCGGTTGGGCCTATGCGCCGGCGCGCATGATCGATCACCTCAACCGCATCCGCATGCCGTTCAATGTCGGTTCGGCGACTCAGGCGGCCGGCATCGCCGCCGTCGAGGACGTCGCCTTTACCAGTCAAGCGCGCGACCATAACGAGCGCTGGCGCATTTGGTTGACCGACGAGCTGACCAAGCTCGGCTATCGCGTTGCCCCCTCTGTCGCCAATTTCGTGCTGGTACGCTTCGCCGATCCGGCGACGGCGGAGGCGGCCGACAAATTCCTCACCGAGCGCGGCATCATCGTCCGCCAGGTGCCGAAATACGGCCTGCCCGATAGCTTGCGCATCACCATCGGCCTTGAGGCCGAGATGAAAGCCGTCGTCGCGGCGCTCGCCGATTTCAAGAAGGGCGTCTGACATGGCCGCGAAGAAAAAAGCGCCGGCGAAGAAGCTCGCCAAAAAACCCGTGAAGACAGCGTCGGCGAAGAAAGCCGTCGCCAAACACGCGCCGCTGTTCAAGAAAATGGCGCTGATCGGTCTCGGCCATATCGGCTCGTCGATCGCTTGGGCGGCTAAGAAGAACGGCCTGGTCGGTGAGATCGTCGGCACGGCGCGCACCGCCTCGACGCGCGCCACCGCCAAGAAGATCGGCTTCATCGATAGCGCGGTCGGCGATCCGGCCAAGGCCGTGAAGGGCGCCGATCTCGTCGTCGTCTGCGTGCCGGTCGGCGCCTGCAAGGCCGTGGCGCAAGCCATCGGTCCGCATTTGGCGCCGGGCGCCATCGTCACCGACGTCGGCTCTGTCAAGCAGACCGTGATCAAGGACATGGCGCCGTTCCTGCCGAAGGGCGTGCATTTCGTGCCGGGCCATCCGCTTGCGGGCACCGAGAATTCCGGGCCCACGTCCGGCTTCGCCGAACTGTTCGAGGGCCGTTGGGTGATTCTGACGCCGCTCAAGGGCGGCGATCCGAAAGCGACCGCCAAGCTGCGCGCCTTCTGGGAGGCCATCGGCTCCAACGTCGACGTGATGGACGCCGCCCATCACGACCGCGTGCTGGCGATCACCTCGCATCTGCCGCACCTCATCGCCTTCACGATCGTCGGCACGGCGACCGAGCTGGAAAAGCACTTACGCGGCGAAGTGATCAAATATGCCGCCAGCGGCTTTCGCGACTTTACCCGCATCGCCGCCTCCGATCCGGTGATGTGGCGCGACATCTTCCTCAATAACAAAGAGGCCGTGCTGGAGATGCTCGGCCGCTTGAACGAGGATTTGTCGGCGATGCAGCGGGCGATCCGTTGGGATCAGGGTGACAAGCTGCAGAAGAAATTCGCCAAGACACGCGAGATTCGTCGCAGCATCGTCAAGGCCGGCCAAGCTTAAGCCGAGTCTCGCGCCTACCAGCTCGAAATGAAGTGCACCAAGCTGTGCCAGTACTGATCGACGAGGTGGAACAGCCCGCCGATCACCAGCGCCACCACCACCATCGCGCCGACGGCGATTCCGAGGCCGGCCATGATGAACAGGCCGTCGCGCTCGAGCATGCCGAGCGCCATCAGGGCGCAGGCGAGGGCCGGCAGGAAATTGCCGCCCGGAATCGGCAGGAACAGGATGAAGCCGAGGAACAGCACGGCAGCGCCGACGAGGTTTTCCGCCGGCGGGCTCATGAGGAATTCGAAGCGCGGCTTGATCAGCCGCTCCATGCGCTCGACCCAGGGAATGGCGAAGGCGAGGATCTTGCCGACGGTAACGCCGGACATGGTCTGGCGCGCCATGAATCCGGGTAGCCACATCTGCGACAGGCCGATCATGATCTGCACGGCGGGCAGCATGATGAGCAGGCCGAAGATGGTCGACATGCCGGGAATCTGCGGCGTGATGTTGGGCAGCGCCATCAGCAGGATAATGGCGCCGAAGGCGCGCGTGCCGAGGCGGGCGACGAGCCAGCCGACCGTGATGCTGTCTTGGTCCTTGGCGTCCTCGCGGAGCAGGCGGAGCACCTCGGACGTCTTGATGTGCGCCGGCCGCTTGGGATGCTCGCTCGCTGCGTCCTTCGGCGCCTCATCGGGCGGCAGGTCTTCTGCGGGCGTCATCATGGCGGTCCCCGGGCGATCCAGTGCGTTCACGTCGCCGGCCAGACGATGGGCCGCAGCGTGAACAGCGGCACAGGTCCGACCGACAGCCGCTGGTTCTGAATCGTCAGTGGCACGGCGATTTCCGGCGGGCCGCCGGTGAGCGGCGTTTTCGCCAGTAAGGACAGCAGCATTTTGGCGGCGCTGGCGTCGCGCTCGTCGATCGCGCCTTGGGCGACAAGCAGATCCATGGTTTCGGCAAAACCGCTCATCGTCGCGGTGAAGGCGGCGAGCGGTTGCAGGCTGCCGTCGAGCGCCATGGTGCCTTCGGCCTTGATACGCAGTGGTCCCCACCGCAGCGAGAAGGCGGTGACCTCGATGGTGCCGCCGGCGTCGCGCCAACCGGCGACGGTTGCTGTGTTCAATTCAGGGCCGATGGCGCCCATCACTTCGGCGTCGAGATTGAGCGAATCGATTCGTGTGCCGAGCGTGCCGGGCAGCAGCCCGACGGGCAGGATGAGCTCGTCGAGCGCCACGGTGAGACCGGCGCTCGGCTTGGTATTGTCGCTGACCCGGCGGGTGTGGAAGGCGTCGAGGATGGCTTCTTTCAAGGTGAAGATGCCGCTGACCCCTTCGACGACGAGCGAGGAATTGTGCAGTTCGACGCCGCCCATATGGCTGTCGCCGCGGCGCTGCGCGCGGGCGACGCCATCCTTGGTGGCGGCGGTGAAGGCGACCGGCACGCCGAACAGCTCGGCGATGACCTTATGCTCGCCGGTGAAATCGGCGCGCGCGCGGGTCGGCGCGAAGGGCGAGGCGCGCAGCAGGATGGCCGGCGCTTGCCAGCGCCAGGGCGACGACGCGCCGCCGCCGGCGATGGCGAAATCATCAAGCCGGGCGCGGAAATAGAGCGGGAAGCCGCTGACGGTGAAGGCCTTGTAGGTGACGAGATTGCCCTCGGATCGCCACAGCTCGGCCCATTGGGCGACATTGGCGCGCAGCCGATCGGCGCCGAACACCCAGAAGCCAGACAGCCCGAGACCCGCCAGCAGGAAAACCAGCAGCGTCACAATCATCAGGCGGCGGGTGATGTTCGTCATGAACGCGAGGACAATATTTGCGACGGGTGCGGGGCGGCGTTAGGGCGCTTATACTAGCCGAAAGAACCGAAGAGTCGACGGCCCGCAGACATCCTGTGCGATCCTGTCGCTCGATAGATTTTACCACTGCATCTGGTGCGCCCCGCGTCATGTCGTCGGATATGTGGATTTTCGCTTACGGCTCCTTGATGTGGAACCCCGGCTTTCCCCACATCGAATCAGAGCCGGCTTATTTGCGCGGCTGGCACCGCGCCTTTTGTGTGCAGTCGGTACGCTATCGCGGCACGCCGGAAAAGCCCGGCCTGGTGCTCGGCCTCGACCGCGGCGGCTCCTGCCACGGCGTTGCCTTCCATGTGTCCCACGCCGACATGGAGGCGGTGCTGAAAACGGTGGACGAACGCGAACTGATCACCGGCGTCTATCAGCGCAAGGAAGTCACCATTCAGATCGGCGAGCCGACGCATGGCCGCATGGCGACGGCTTGGGCCTACATCACCGACCGCAGCCACGCGCAATATGTCGGGAAAATGGAAACCGCCGCGGCGGCGCGCCTGATCCAAGGCGCTAGCGGCAACAGCGGCAGCAACCGTGATTATCTCGAAAACACGCTGTGCCATCTGAACGAGCTGGGCATTCACGACCCTTATTTGCAAAAGCTCAAAGCGGAGATCGACCTGTCAGCGGAATGACAGGTTGGTCTGCTAGCATCGGCAATGCGACGCAATATGATTTCGCGCGCTGTCGCCGCCGATTGCCGGAGTGTATGATTTCGGCGTTCTCACATGGAATGTCCGGAGTCCTCATGCGCCATAGTCTGCTCAGCAAGGCGCTGCACGCCCTGCTCGCTCTGTCGATCACCCATCAATTGCTGATCAGCCTGGTGATGGAGGAGCCGCATCCGCCGCGCCGCCCGATCGAGACGGCCTTCCAGCTGCATGCCTGGGTCGGCGTCGTCAGCTTCGGCGTCATCATCGCTGTCTGGATATGGACGTTGGTCCGCCGCAGCGAAGCGGGCGTCGGGGCCTTCGTTCCGTGGTTTTCCGCCGCGCGCCGCCGCGCCGTGATCGACGACCTGCGCGCTTACGCCGTGGCGCTGCCGCGGCTGCAATTGCCCGACAGCACGGCGCATAGCGCCTTCGCCAATGCGGTGCATGGCCTTGGCCTCTTGCTCGCGACCTATCTCGCGGCGACCGGCTTTGCCGTTTACATGCAGATGGCGGCGGATGGCAGCATGACGCGCCTCGGCCATATGCTGGCCGACTGGCACGGCGCGCTCGCCAATGTCATGTGGGCTTATCTGATCGGCCACGCGGCCATGGCGCTCCTGCACCAGGTCATGGGCGAGGGCTTGCTGCGCAAGATGTGGACGATCAGGGGTTAGCGTTCGGACTTCATCAACCCGCCCGCGATCAGGACCGTCGCCGGCTGGCTCGAGTCGGATTCGAGGGACTGTTTGTAGACGATTCGCTTCGAACCGTCGGTCATATGAAATTCCATCTCACGCCACTCGCCGGCGAGATCATACACCCAGCGCACGTCGGATTTGCCGTCTAGGTCGTAGAACGCTGACGCTGCCGTCGGATGCTCGCGGCGCATTGGCCGCAGACGCAACAGCGCGGCTAGGCGCCGCGGTAGCGAGCGGACGAAGCCTGTTCGTCCGCCCACACCCTTACCCGCACTTCGAATAGGCGCAGCTCAGGCAGCTGTCGCAGCCTTCCTGTTTGATCAGGCTGGCCTGGCCGCATTTCGGGCATTGGCGGAAGCGCGAATCGGGTCCCGCCTTGGGACCATGAGCGTGGTCGTGGCCGTGCCCATGATCGTGATTCTCGTGGTCATGGCCGCGCGCCTCGGCCAGGTTCACCACCTGGCGCTCCAAGTGGCCTTCGCGCTTTTCCTTCGAGTTCGGCATGAAGCCGATCTCGACCATATGCTGCTCGATCACGTCGCCGATGGCGGCGAGCAAGGACGGCACGTAACGGCCTTCCATCCATTGACCGCCGCGCGGATCGAACACCGCCTTCAATTCCTCGACGACGAACGAGACGTCGCCGCCGCGGCGGAACACCGCCGAAATCATGCGCGTCAGGCCGACGGTCCAGGCGAAATGCTCCATGTTCTTCGAGTTCACGAAGATCTCGAAGGGGCGCGTGCGGCCGTCCTGCACGATGTCGTTGATCGTGATGTACATGGCGTGCTCGCTCTCGGGCCAGCGCAGCTTGTAGGTGCGGCCCGCCAGCTCGCCGGGGCGGTCGAGCGGCTGCGTCATATAGACGACGCCGCCGGCCTCGAACGGATCGGTGAAGCGCGCCGGCTGTTTTTCGAGCGGCAGCTCCTGCTGGCCTTCTTCCTTGTCCTTCTGCGGCTTCACTTCCAGCACCGAGCCGGTGATGTCATTCGGCCGGTAGGTCGTGCAGCCCTTGCAGCCCTGCTCGTAGGCCTGCAGATAGACGCTCTTGAAGTCATCGAAGTCGATGTCGACCGGCATGTTGATCGTCTTGGAGATCGAGCTATCGACGTATTTCTGCACCACGGCCTGCATCTTCACATGGTCGGCCGGCGCCAGCACCTGAGCGTCCACGAAGTAATCGGGCAGCGGGACGTTATCGCCCTTCAGGCGCTTGAACAGGCGGAAGGCATAGTCGCTGACTTCTTCTTCCTGGCGCGTGCCGTCGGGCAGCAGGATGCGGCGCGTATAGGTGAAGCTGAACACCGGCTCGAGGCCCGACGAGACATTGTCGGCGAGCAGCGAGATGGTGCCGGTCGGCGCGATCGAGGTGAGCAGCGCATTGCGGATGCCGTGCTGGGCGATGGCGGCGCGCACGTCGGCGTCGAGACCGAGGAT
>CANJIM010000027.1 GCA_947474495.1 Rhodospirillaceae bacterium | reverse complement strand
TGGAAAAGCCCGGCCTTGCGGTCATCGAGAATTTCGAGCGGCCCCGTCACGCCCTTCGCCGCCAGCAAAGCCGAATGCACGCCGCTTTGCATGGCGAAGGCGTTGGCCAGGGATTTGGCGGCGGATATTTCGCCGTTGCGCACGATCTTCGGCGTCGGCGACCGCGCCGCCGCCAGCGCCAGCCCATGGGCCTGGCGTTCGGAATCGAGGCCGAGCAACCGTCCCGTTATCGCCGCTGCCGCCATGCCGGACGCCGACGCGCCATCCCAGGCGCCTGTATCGGGTATCAATTCGCGCAAGCGGCCGTAAACTTCATAATTGAGCACGACGGCTTCGAGCATCTTGCGGCCCGTGAGACCGAAGGCCTCGGCCACGGCAAGAGCCGCCGGAATGTTCTCGCTCGGATGGCCGGCGACGGCGAGCTTGCCGTCGCGCTCGGCGAACATCACGTCGTTCAGGTCGAGCACGCGGATCAAGGCGCCGTTGGCGAACACCGCGTTCGGCACGGAGGTCTTGCCCGCGCGGCCGATCACGGTGGCCTGCGGCGCCCCGCCGATGTCGTCGGTCAGCCCCAGAACGGCATCGACTGCGCCGCTCTCGATCGCCGCGTAGGCGCAGCCGATCACATCCAGCAGCAGGAGTCGGGCCTGGCGCTGCGCCAGGTCCGAGCGAAACGCTTCGTGCGGCGCCAGGCTCCACGCGGCGAGTTGTTCGATGGCCAGCGTCACGGCGCATCCGCCGTCAGCAAAGGCCGCAGGGACGCCATGTCGGCGACGCCCTGCAGCGCGAAGACCTGATCGATCAGGCGCGCGCAGCGATCCTGGCCCAAGATCGGCGTCATGAGATCACGCGCCTTCGCGGCGACCTCGTCCCGCGTCATCGGATTGTCCGCCGTGCCGCGCACCGCCACAACGCGCTGGGACAAAAGGCTGCCGTCCTTCAGGGCGATCTCGACGATGGTTTGGCGCGGCGGCTTGGCGCGATCCAACTCGTCGCTCGGCACCAGGCTCACGCGCTTGCGCAGGGCGCTCAGCGCAGGATCGTCCATCAAGGCCGGATCATGCGATTCGGCGAAGCCGACCGTGCCGGAAATCAACATCAAGGCGACGAGATGTTGAATGTTCACGTTCGGGATCGGCCGGTTATCCACCGTCTTCAAGTTGGCCGGCGCCAAATGCACGCGCACATGATCGACGTCGTCGGCCAGGACGGCGCGCGCTTCGCGGATCGCCGCGATGCCGTCGAGCGCCCCCTGGATCGGCGAGCCGACGCACCATTTCTTGATGTTGGTCCGGACGATCTCATAGCGCTCGCCGAGGCCGTCGATCAAAGCCGCGCGATCCGGCTTGGCCGCATAGGCATCGAGGAAATTGCGGTCGCCGCTGAATACGTCGTCGGCGCCGGTGAAGCCCGCTGCCACCATGCCGGCCGCCATGACGCCGCTCTGCGCCGGCTTGCCAGAATAGACGAAGGCTTTCTCGATATGGCCGCGGTCATGCATGTAAGCGCCGCAGCCGGACGCCGACTGCGCGCAGTAGGACAGCAAATGGCGTATCTGCGCCGCATCAAAGCCATGCAGCACGCCGGCGGCGACGCCGGCACCGAAGGTGCCGCCGAAACCGTGGCAGCTACGGTGCAACGCGGCGAAGCCGCGCATGTCGAGGGCATGAACGAGACGGCAGCCGACATCGTAGCCGGCGGTCACCGCGCGCAAGAACTCGCCGCCGCCGGCATGACGCAGCTCGGCGACCGCCAGGGCCGCCGGAAGGATGGCGGCACCCGGGTGGGTACGCGACGTGAAGTGCGAATCGTCGGTTTCGTCGGAATGGGCCGAGATGCCGTTGGCGAGCGCGGCGGTGGCGGCGCTTGTCACGATGGGCGTGCCGAGGATCGAGGCTTCCGGCACGCCGCCCAGGTCACGGGCATAGCCGATACCCAGCCAGCCGGGCTGCAGCCGCGTGCCAGAGATAATCGCCGCCAGCGTATCGAGAATGTGATGTTCGGCCGCTTCCACGGCGTGTGCGGGCAAGGTTGCGTTGCGCGCTTCGGCTATGAAGGTGCTGAGGGTCCGCATCTCGCCGCTGATCTCTTGGCCGCCGTGGCCCATGTCTCACCCGTTTAACTTAGAGAAGCGCTGACCTACTAAATCCCGAACAGCATGCCGCCGCTGATGTGGATCGCCTGCGCGTTGATGAAGCGGCTGCGCGGATTGCACAGCATGATAACGGCTTCGGCGACTTCTTCGAGGCTGCCAGCGCGGCCGGCGGGAATTCGCTCCATCGGATAGCGCGGCGTGGCGGATCGGCGGTCTTCCGACGCTTCGATGCGGCCCGGAATAAGGCAATTGGCCACCACGTCGGGGCCGAGATCGAGCGCGAGCGCACGGGTGAGGCCGATCAGGCCCATCTTGGCGGTCATCACCGCCGCATGGTGCTTTTGTCCGAAATGCGCCGACGCGCCGCCGATATTGACGATGGCGCCCTTGCTGGCGATCAAATGCGGCGCGCAGGCCTGGGCGCAAAGAAAAGTGCTGTCGAGTACGCTCGCCAGCACCTCATGCCAGGAGGCCAGCGTCGTTTCCGCCAAGGAATCGTGATGGCGGATGGCAAGGGTGTTGACGAGAATGTCGATGCGCCCAAAAGCGCCAACGGTCTTCTCGACCATGCCACGCACGGCCTCCGGGTCGGTCACGTCGGCTAGCACGGAAATCCCCTTGCCGCCGCGCCCTTCAATGGTGCGGACGACTTCGGCGGCGCTCGCCGCCGAAGTCTTCGCGTTCACCACCACGACGACGCCCGCCTCCGCCAACCTCAAGGCGATCGCCTTCCCCATCCGGCGCGACGCGCCGGTGACGATGGCGACTTTGCCGGACAGTTCGGGCTGCAGGGCTTGGGACGTTTCCCTGGCCATGGGATATTCCCGTCGCTCAGGTCGGGTCCAAGGCGGCGCGCACCGCCTTGAGGACGTCGGGAGACGTCGCGTAGTACTTCTCGACCAGGGCTTGGGTCTCCTCGCCGGTCAGTAGCTCGATCGAGCCGCCGCCGTTTTCGATTTCGCTGACGAAGGCCTTGTCGTTGGCGACATCGGCCAGGGCCTTGCGCAGCGCGGCGAGACGGTCCGCCGGCACTTCCGGCGGGGCGACGAACGGGCGCCCGGCTTCTTGGCGCGCGAAGAGGAATTCATAGACCTGGCTATCCTTGGGATCCTTGACCAGATCGAGGACGTTGGGAACGCCCGGCAGTTCCGGATTCGCGGTCAAAGCCATCTGCGCCAGCACCCGCACCTTCTTGTCGCGCAGCCATTCCGAACGGCCGCTCTTCAAAGACGTCCAGGTGATGCTGACGCGGCCTTCGACTTCGCCGCGCTCCATGGCGAGATCGATATCGGGACCGCCGGGGTAACCGCCGACGATCTTGAATTTCGTGCCGAGCGTCTGATTCAGTAGCAGCGCGTAGACGTTGCTGTCCGAACTGCCGCCGGTGGTGCCGACGATGGTCTCGCGCTTGAAAACGTCATCGAACGTTTGCACCGGAGAGGTATGCCACACGATGATGACATTGCTTTCCTTGTTCAGGCTGCCGAGCCAGTTCAGCTTGCGAGAATCGAAGTTGACGTCTTTTTCGACCAGCAGCGGCATCATCGGAATGGTGCGCATTACCGCGGCGATCGCCGTGCCGTCGCGCGGCTGCGTATTGTAGAGCTGCGCCGTAGCGACAACGCCGCCGGCCGCCGGCACGTTCTGCACGACGATGGTCGGCGCGCCCGGCAGGTGCTTCGGCAGATGCTTAGCGAAGATGCGCGCGAAGACATCGCCGCCGCCGCCCGCGCCCGAGCCCACCAGCAGCTTGACCTGCTTGCCCTTGTAAAACTGCTCGACGGATTGTGCGAAAGCCGGCGCCGGCAACGCCATGGCAGCCGCCACAACGGCCAAGCTTCCCACCACACGCAAGGTCTTCATTATAAAGTCTCCCAGTTCTTTCTGAATTGGCAAAATTTCGACTCATCAGTCCTTCGGACCGGCCGATATCGCTCTTCACTCGCTTATCCAAGCTACGAAGCGTCTTCAGTTGCGCTTCTGACGGCCATCCCTGTCTCTATCGTCTCTAGGCGTTCTTAAAGTCCGACATCCTTCAAAAAACTGCGCACGGCGGCGACGAACGCGTCCGCCTGTTCGATCGGCGCCATATGTCCGGCGCCAGCCAGCTCGACGTAGCGCGCATCCGGCAAGACATCGGCCAGCGCCTTGACCGAGGCCGGCGACGCAGAGGCATCCTCCGAACCCGCAATGGTGAGAACCGGCACGCGAATCTTGGCGTAGGCGTCGGTGCGTCCGGCCAGCGCGCGCCAGCCCCAGGCGTGAACCGTTGGATCGCCGTTCAGCAGCCAGCCGGAGACCTTGGCGACGACGTCCGGATGAGACGCCGCGAAGCTTTTGCTGAACCATCTGTCGATGTTGTCATCGACAATGTTAGTCATGCCGCGCTCGGCAAGCGCCGCGCGTTGTTCCAAGACATCCGTGCGACCACCGGTGCGGGGGCCCGAACCGTTGGCGAATACGGCTGCCTTCACCATGCCGGCGTCCTTAACCACCATCGATTGCGCCACCGCGCTACCCATGGAGCAGCCGACAACGATGCTAGGGCCTGTCAACACGCCCAACATTTCCAGGCAGTCGCCGGCGATGCCGTCCAATGTGTAGGCACCGGCCGAGACATCGCTGTCGCCATGGCCTGGCAAATCGATGGCCAGCAGCCGGTAATCAGACGCGAGGCGCTCGACCACCGGCTCCCAGAAATCTCCGCAAAGGCCTATCGGATGCAACAAGGCGATCGGCAGCCCGGTGCCGCGCACCGAGTAGCTGACGCTCCTTCCTGACGTCAGACGGAAGCGCATCGCTTGGCTCTTCTGCCGAACCGCTTGCTTACATCGGTCCTTCGACGTTGCGCAGGAAGCGGCCATGCTCCATGCGCTTGTCGCCATCGACATAGACCGTTGGCTCGAGAACCACGCCGTCGAGGTGGATGTTCGAATGAATAGTGCCGCCGACGTCGATGTTGGTGCCGATGCCGAAATGCATCGAGCCCATGATGTTCTTATCTTCGCGCTGCACGCCGCGCACCACGGCCTTGGAATTGATGCCGACCGAGGCTTCCGCCGGGCAGACGTAGCAATTCTCGTCGCCGAACTTCTCAAGATAGTTGCGCAAGGTCCAGGCTTCCGGGCCGCCGTCGATGCCGGTGATGATGCCGTCTTTCACGGTCAGCTCGATATGGCTCTTCAGGCGGTCGAACTGGTGCATCGACAGGTCGATGACGAGCTTGCCGTTGGCCGAGTTTTCGACCGGCGGAATGTTGAATTCGCCGTTCGGGTAGAGGAAGCGCGGACGCGGGAAGTTCTTGTTACGCGTCATCGAGGTGATCTTGTAGGGCACGAAATCGTCGCCCGGCAGCGCCGGAACATGGATGCGGCCTTCGACGCTATAGGTGAAGTCGGTGCCGAACTTGGTGGTTACGCGCACCATCTTGGCGTCCCGACCGAAGATGTTGGTGGCTACGTAATGCTGGCGCACCGCCATCTGCTTCTGATCTTCGGTGACGGCGCCGGACTGGAACATCTCCAGCGTCATCCCGCCGTCCATGCAGATCACCGGCACGCCGGCGCGCATCGCTTCGAAGTTCGCCTTGGCGTGCAGCATGCCCGTGGTGCAGAGCAGCACGTTGACGTCTGCCTTCAGCATGGCCTCGCAGACGGCCTTCGGCGGATCGAAATAGTCGGCCGGGCGCGGATCGAACATCGCCAGCGTGGGCTCGGCGCCCATCTCGCTGATGGTGCTCATGATCACCTGCCACACGCGCGGATCATGTGCCGTATCGGTGACAACCAGCACCTGCATGCCGGGCTTCACGTTGGTGGTGAACGGCAAGCGAATATATTTCAAATCCCCGGTGATCATCGTCGGGTTGCTGTGCATTTTGCTTTTCCCTGTCCTATTGCGTCTTGATCGGCCTTCAGGGGCCGTTGTGCGGAGACTTAAACGGCCATCTCTGGCTTGGCGAGCGGTGCGGTCCAGGCGTCATAGCCGTAGACCCAACCAGGATCGGCCTTTTCCTTGGTGGCGGCTTCCGGCGCGGCGGCGTCCACGCGCATCCACTCGCGCTTGTTGAGATGCGACAAGCTTTGGATTTTCGATGCGCGCGGCAACCGCGTCGCCTCGTACTGACGGAACGCGCCGTTGATGCCGGCTTTATCGACCCCCTCGAAGCAGCGCGCCAGCACCGCCGCGTCTTCGATCGCCGAGGCGGCGCCCTGCGCCATGTAGGGCGTCATCGGATGGCAGGCATCGCCCAGCAGATAGACACGGCCCCTGCCCCAGCTCGTCTGCGGCTCGCGGTCGTAGATCGGCCATTTGTGCGTGTCGGGGCAGGCGTCCAGCACGGCGCGGACGTCAGGATGGAAATCCTTGAACGCCGCGCGCAATTCGCCGAGATCGCCCTTGAGCGACCAGGATTCGAGATCGGGCTTCTCCGCGGGAATGCTCGTCGTGAAGTAGACTTCGTCCTTCTTCGCCGTGATGTAATAGATGACGATATGGCGATCGGGCCCCCACCATTTGGTGGCGACGTCGCCGATATCGACGCCCTTGAGCAGATGGGCCGGGAAAGTCGCGCGGTAGGCGAGACGGCCCGTGTAGTTCGGCGATTCATTGCCGAACAGCTGGCTGCGGACGATCGAGTGCACGCCATCGGCGCCCACCAGGGCGTCGGCACGCGCCTGCGTGCCGTCGACGAAATTCAAGGTGACGCCATCGGCATCCTGCGTGAAGCCCTTCATCTTCTTGTTAAGATGCACGATGTCCGGCGGCAGCAGAGAGAGCAGCGCCGCATGAAGATCGCCACGATGCATCATCAGATGCGGCGCGCCGTACTTCTGCTCGACGCTGTACATATCGAACTCGGAGTTGATACGGCCGGTATCGTAATCGCGATGCAAGCGCGCACGATGCTGGAACGCGGTCTGCCGCAAGCGGTCTTCCAATCCCAGAGCGCGCAGCACCTTCATCGGATTGGCCGCCATCTGGATGCCGGCGCCGATGCGCAGGAAACGCTCGGCCTGTTCATAAACCTGAACCTTGAACCCGCGCCGCAGAAGGGTGGCGGCGGCCGTCAGGCCGCCCATGCCGGCGCCGACGATGGCGATCTCTGGCTTTTGGCTGGACATTTTATTTCCTGTTGCAGTGCGGCATTACGTTTGCCGATCATTTGCGGTGCCTCGTGATGACAGGACGCGTATCACGGGCATTATGGGGTTGAGAAATGCGAACCTCGGAGCTATTGATGCAAGATGCGCAAGAATTGTGAAATCCTCGATCTGAAGCTTTTCCTAGCCATCTTCGACATGCGGAGCTTCCACAAGGCATCTGAAGCATTGAACATGTCGCAACCGGCGCTGACGCGCCGCATTCAGGCCCTGGAAGAGACATTCGGCGCAAAGCTGCTCGAACGCAGCACGCGTCATGTCGCGCCGACGCGCATCGGCACCGAATTGGAGCCGGGCTTTCGCCGCATGGTGCGCGAATTTGACGACTGCATCTTCAGTCTCGGCGATCACGGCGTGCAGCCGTCCGGCGTTTTGACCATCGCCGCGATCCCCACTGCGGCTTCGGCCTTTCTGCCGCATGTGCTCAAACGCTTCACCGCCGATTATCCCGACATCCACATCCGAATCCGCGACGTGACACCGGCCGAAGGCCTGGAGTGTATCGCCCGAGGCGAAGCGGAATTCGGTATCAATTCGATGGGCGCATCACGGCCCGAATTGAAGTTCACGCCCATCATGGACGACGAATTTGCCTTGGCTTGCCGCACCGACCATCCATTGGCCGCCTGCGACAAGGTGCGCTGGCGCGACCTCGTGCAATATCCGCTCATCGTCAGTCAGAAGAGCGACAACCGCATGGTGGTCGATCAAGCCTTGGCGCGCTCCAATCTGACGCTCAATTGGTCGTTCCAGGTGGGGCATCTGGCGACCTCGTTTGGCCTCGTCGAAGCCGGCCTCGGCCTCTCGATCATTCCGAGGCTCAGCCGCAGCCTGCAGAAGCATCCGTCGGTCGCCGTGGTGCCGCTTTACGATCCGGTGGTGACGCGCACCGTCGGCATCATCGAACGGCGCGGGCGGCAATTGTCGCGCAGCGCGACGACGCTGCGTCACCTGATCCTCGAAGCCTGTGCCGAATGGAAGACTGCGAAAGCACCGCGTCCGAGGGCGCTTAAAAAGCCGCGCCGGCGCGAAGCCGTCGCCTCCTGACAGACGTTAGGCCTTTTCGGCGGTTTCGCCGAGGACCCTACGGTCATCCACATGGCTGCCATCGCAATAGGGCGGCCGTTGAGTTTTCTTGCAGCCGCACAGGGCAACGGTGATATCAATCTGTTCCGTATGGGCCAACGGCTTGAGCGGCGCGCCTTTATGCGAGCCGTCGCAATATGGCTGTTTCGAGCTGAGGCCGCAACTACACCAAAAAATACGCTTGTCCGCCTTGAGGGCTGTGCGGAACGGATAATCTATCGACACGTCCTGGTCTCTCCGGCTCGGCGTGCGAGAGATCAATTCGGCACATAGTCGGCGGCGCGCTCGGCTTCGAACGCAGGTTCCTCCCGCGCAATCGTGATCACGCCGCGCCCGGCGAGACGGGCAAGAACCACCATGCAGCGGTCCTCACCTGTCGCATACCAATATTCTTCGTTCGCCGGCACGTGGATCACGCTGCCGACGCCGCACCAGACGCCGTTGAAGATCATGCGGCCCGATACCACCACCATGATCTCCGGCTCACTGTGAGAGTGCACGCGCGCGTAGTGATGCGCTTTCGAGTCGAGATAGACGATGTAGGGAAACTCCGGCATGAGATGCATGGATTCCAGGCCGCCGACCTTCCCCGTGCTGGGGGTCAGGGCGATCTGCTTTTCCGTCACGATCATCGTCTTGGCCATCGCCATCTCCTGCTCTCATCCGATAAGCGGGATCGGCGCCGCTTTTATCAGTAGCGGCGCCGCATTTCCATTAAGGCGCAGCCCCGCCTTCGCCACTGATCGCCTTGTAGCGTTCGACCAGTTCCGGTGAGGTGTTCATGATCTGGTCGACTTGCTTGGTCAGGTCTTCGCCAGTCATTGGCGTGAATTTGACGCCGATGTTGTTCATCTTCTCGACAAATTCCTTGTCGACCATCGTCGCATCGAACGCGCGGCGCAACGCGGTCAGGATCGGCTCCGGCAGGGCCGGCGGGCCGGCGAAGGACTGCCCCATCAGCGTCGATGACGACATGATGCGCACCAGCTGCTTGGCCTCTTCGCCTTCCGCCATATCGAGCAGCAGCGGCACGTTCGGCATCGTCGGGTCGGCTGTGAGGGCGATCTGCAGCAAGGGGCGGATATCGCCATCCCGCAGCGCCTGTGCGTGGTTGGTGCTGACATTGTTCCAGGTGCCGAACGAGCCTTGGGTTTCTCCCGACAGCATCGCCAGCACCACCTTGTTCGCGGCGCCGTAACCGGCGATCACCTTGAATTTCGTGTTGAACAACTTGTTCATGAAATAGGCGTTGGTCGCCGTATCAGAGGCCTGACCGACCGCGCCGATGATGATTTCAGTTTTGCGCAAATCATCGAGCGTCTGCGCCGTCACCGTCTTGGAAACGGTCAGCACGCGTGTGCTGGAATCGGTGCGGCCGATCCACTTAAATTTGCGCGCGTCGTACTTCACCGACTCATCGCCGATGATCTGCGCATTCAGTACAGAGCCGAGCGGTGTGGTGATCGTTAAGCCGTCCGGCGCCGCGACGTTGGCGATGTTGTTGAGCGCAAGCGAGCCGCCGGCGCCGGGCATGAACACCGCGATAACGGTCGGATTGCCCGGAATATGCCGGCCGTAATAGCTGGCAAACGGCAGCGTATAAAGCGCGCGGTCGCCGCCCGGCCCGGTGGGGATTAGGATTCGGACGGTTTTACCTTTGAATGCGCCTTCGACGTTCTGCGCGCTGGCCTGGCTGCCTTGGAATGCCGCCAAGCAAAGGGCAAGCGCCGCCATCGTCATGGTCAGTTTTTTCATCATCTCCCTTTCCGAGCAGCGACGCGTCTATGCGCGCCGGCAGGCCGTCCCTGTCGTCTTTTTTGCGCCGCCACCCGCCAAACCGCCGTGGAGGCGGTCTAGAGAGTGTCGGTCGCAGCGCCCTTTTCCTGCGCTATTCACTAGGACGCGTATCACGTGCGCCGGCCACTTGAGAAATGCGAAGCGCGGAGCGATTGATGCAAAATGGGAAAGAATTAAAAGCTTGGGCCTGCGGGACTGACTACTCGCTCGTGCGCGTCAAGGCGCTGCGCGACGCGTTCATGGCGGTCGCCAAGGATCCGGCGTTCGTCGCCGCGTCCAAGGCGCAGCAGCTTGAAGTCGAACCGGTCAGCGGCGAGCGCATTCAGGCGATCGTGCGTCTCTTTTTTTTCGCGCTCGGCGTCATGTGCTTTGGCAAAGGTCATGAGCGCCTCCTCCGCAACCTCGAAGCGTCTCTTGCCGATCAGCTGGACCCGCCACCAAGTCAACGTCACTAGCAGGCCGAGTACGGTCATAAGCGTCACACCCATCGGGGCCCCCGCTGTCGATCTTGATCAAGCTTACACGACGCTCATCGCGCGTATTAGGTGCTGAGCCGGGTAGGTCCTCGCCCGCCCCAACTTCATATTTCACCCAGCTTGGAAAAACTTTGAGAAGCCGAGGGACCCCCGACGAATCTCCAAGCCCGACACTGCCCGGGAGCATCGCTTTGACAGGGCCGCCTCCAAGCCCCAGCGCCTAGCGTGTGGGGGTACTTTAGGGGGCATTTGCCTCTATAATAATAAAATATTATATAAAAAACAAGTACTTAAAAGTATTATTCTGTTCCTCTCGGCGCACCATTCCCAAACAAATTCGCCGAACCCCCGCTCCCGACGCCGCCCGCAGACTGTCTGCGGCGCCGACGACGGCTGCCCCGCGCCGCGATCGTCTTGTCGCTCCCTGCGTTCGCATTTAGGCTGGCCGCATATGACATCGAGCGGATCGGTCGCGGCAGCGGATTGCCGAACCGGATAATTCGCCAGACATCCTCAAGGGAGAAGCGCCATGAACGAGCAGCACAAGCCCGACGATCTGGAAGCACGTCATCTCGAAGCCGAATCCAAGGTCTCGATCTTCAGCTACAAGAAGCCCACGGCGGAGATCACGACCAAAGGCTTCGTCAAGATCGGTCGCGGCGAGCATATCCGCGGCGCCGTGCAGATCGTGAAAAAGAACGGCGGCGAGAACAACCTGCACTACCACACGCATGCCGAGACCTTCTGGTTCGTGATCAGCGGCCGCGTGAAGTTCTATGGTCCCGAGGACGTGCTGTTCGGCGAGTTCGGCCCCGGCGAGGGCATCATCACGCCGCGCTTCTCGCGCTACTGGTTCGAGAATTCCGGCGATGACGATCTTGAGCTGCTGCAGGTCGCGGCATCGCCCGAGCCCGGCCTGAAGAGCGGCCGCACCGACGCGTCGCCGCAACGCTACGCCGTCGGCACTGGCCTGCACGTCGACGGGACGCGCTAACGGTCCGAACGATCAGGCGGCCGCGTTGCCCGTGATGGCATACGCGGCCGCGCCTGCTCGCTGCAGCGCTGGCGCCTAGTCGAGCGCGGCCCGCAACCGGGCGGCATATTCCGGTTTGAAATCCCTTTGCAGTTCGACGAGCGCCTTGGTGATCTCCTCGCCCATGATCGGCGAGATTTCGATGTTCTTGCTCGCCGCATAGCTCACGAAGGCCGGATCGGACGTCATGTCGGCGAAGCCCTTGCGGACGATGGCGACGCGCTCATCCGGCACTTTGGGACCCATCATGAAGGGGCGCGAAAAGGCCGTGGCTTTGGTGAGCAGCCCCAAGACGGCTTTCTGATCGTCGGTTTGCGCTAGATCGCTGAGCAGCGGCACATCCCCGGGAATCGTCGGATCCTTCTTCACGCCGACCTGAACGATCGGGATCAGCTCCTTGCTCTCGACGAATTGCGGCGTCGCGGCGAGAACGCCGCCCCAGCCGCCGCCCTGCCCGTTCACTTCGCCGCGCTGCACCGCGAGGGTGATTTCCGTGAAGGTGACGTAGCCGCCGACCAGCTTAAACTTCGTGCCCAGCATCTCGTTGATGATGCTCGGCATCATGAAAGATTCAGAGGTGCGCGAGACCGACCCGAGCGGAATCGAAATCTTCTTGGCGTCCTCGATGCTTTTGACCGGCGACGTATGCCAGACGACGATGGCGCTGCTGAGCGAGGCGGCGCTGCCGATCCATTTGAATTTGGCGAGATCCATCTGCTGCGACCGTTCCGGATGGATGAACTCGTCGAGCGCCAGCGTGTTGACCATCATGCCGACGACGGAGCCGTCCTGCGCGGCGACGTTATAGACGTGATTCATCGCCAGGCGCGATCCCGCGCCGGGACGATTTTCCACGATAAACACCGGCTTGCCCTCGATGTACTTGCCGATATTGTCAGCGACGAGGCGAGCATAAATGTCGAAGCTGGCCCCAGGGCCGGCGCCGACCATCATGCTCATCCGTTTGCCTTTGTAAAAGTCGTCGGCCTGGGCGGTCGTGACCGTTGCGCAGAGCGCGAGCAGCCCCAGGCTCAAATGCGCGCAATGCCGAACGGCCGCGCGCGACACAGCGAGAACCGACATGCCCTCGCGCAAAGTGCGGCGGAAAGCCGCGCGACGAGGCGAGGCCATAAGATTCAGCATTGATTGCTCCTATAAACGAACGATGTGCACACATGCTTGCCGTTCGCAGCGAACGATGCAAGCCGATCTCTCGCCGCAATCAGCAAAATGCGTGCCATGCCCAGAAGCACGCGAGAATTTCCCAATCACGAGACGCTGTTCGATCTGAGCAGCGCCGTACCGGGGCTTAGGCGGCGGCGTTGTCTGCGATGGCCGTCATGCGCGGCCGCGCCTGGTCATCGATCAAGCCGGCGGCATGGAGCCAGCCGATGACGGTGGCGAAATAGCCTGGCGTGCCGGGATGATCCGCCCGCTCCAGCCAGTTCTGCTCGGCGAAGGCCAACACCGCCGGTTGGCCCAATTCGGTTTCCCACAGAATGCCGAGCAAGGAGGCCATGGCCTCCTCGCGCTCTTGGGTGGCGAAGTCGGCTTGGCGCGCTGCTTCGGCCTCGTCGCGCCGGCCGGTCTCCGGCCCGGCGCCTAGGCCGAAATCATAGAGCCCGCGCCGCGCCATCGGACAGATCTGCCAATGGGCGATCTCATGCAGCAGCACGCAGGGCTCGCTCAGGGCGCGGATCCCCCTGCCGTCCCAGCTGAAGGCGCGGGCAGGCTCTTCTTCCAGCGTCGGAATGCCGAATCGCGCGGCCAGGTCGACCGCCTGCCGCCGGGCCGCCTCTTCCGCCGCCTGATCCGCGAAGGCTGACGGCCCGCCGGCGATGCGCATGAAGGCCGCTCGCGCCACGGCGTCGCCCACCGGCAGGCCGCCGCCAAAGTCGGCCAGCAGGCGCGGCAGGTCTTCGGGCGCTATTGGAGTCAAAATCATGCGGGCGTTATAGTCCCCGGCATGGCTGGCGATCAACCGAGCGATATAAGGCCCAAATTGGCCCCGCCGACGCCCGACGCCGGGCGCTGCCCGCGCTGCGGCCAACCGGCGACGATGATCTACGTGCACGGCCACGCGCAATGCAGCGCCTGCGGCTCCAATATTCTGGATTGCTGCCAGGGCGCCGACTGCGATCTCGCGCCAGAAGATTAGCAACCTAACGGGGGGGGGGGGAATGAATAGGCTATTAGCGAGCGCATTTGGCTTTCTGAATATGCTTTATGCATTGGCGCTTATCGCCGCCGGCGGCTACTTCGCTCAAATATTTGGCGGCCCAGATAAAACGCTCATCGGCCTAGGGCTTGGTTTTCTCGCAGCCGTACTCGTATGCGGCTACTTCGCGCTTTTAGTAGACATCCGCGACACATTGCGAGAATTGCTCAATGAAACACGTCGAACCGGCGCAGTTCCTACAAAGAACTACATCGAACCAAGAATGTGACAATGCCGCATCTCAATGCGGGGCGCTGAGCGCCCGCGTCACTTGGCGGTATTCCTGGGCGACTTGCGGATTGGCGTAGCAATCGACGTTGGCCAAGGTCACGTAGCAATAAGCGATCTCGGGCTGGAACGCCGGCCCGCCGGGCCAGGTGCGCGGCGCGTCGGCGCAAGCGGCGAGCAAAAGCGCACAGCCTGCGACGATCATGGAACGCGTGACGCTGAAATGGATCCGATGCATGGCGTGCCTCCCTGGCTTGCCTGTTCGCGACCGGTCAAGCCTAACGAAGCGCCGCACGCCGCGCCAGCGGGCGTTATGGTTAAAAGCCGTTAAGCTTCCAGCTCAAGGTCTGCCCGGCCATGAAGGGCACCACCGTCGTGTCCGCCGCCGGCAGACTTTCCGGCACCAGCCAGCGCTCGCGCAGCAGCGTCACCGTGCCCGTGTTGGGCGGCAGGCCGTAGAAGGCCGCGCCATTGAGCGAGGCGAAGGCTTCGAAATGCTCGAGCGCGCCCTCTTCGGCGAACACGGTGGCGTAAACCTCCAGCGCCGTTGGCGCGCAGAAAATACCGGCGCAGCCGCAGCCGCTTTCCTTGGCCTCGCGCGCGTGCGGCGCCGAGTCGGTGCCGATGAACAGTTTGGCGCTGCCCGACGCCACCGCCTTGCGCAAAGCCAAGCGGTGCTTCTCGCGCTTGGCGACCGGCAGGCAATAGGCATGCGGGCGCAGCCCGCCGGCGAACAGCGAGTTGCGGTTGATGACGAGATGATGCGGCGTCACCGTCGCCGCGATATTCGCGCCGCCGCCGAGCACGAAGCTTGCCGCCTCCTCCGTGGTGATGTGCTCCATCACTACCTTCAGGTTCGGATGGCGCTTCAACGTCGAGATCAGCACGCGCTCGATGAAGACCGCCTCGCGATCGAAGATGTCGACGGCCGGATCGGTGACCTCGCCATGCACCAAGAGCGGCATGCCGATTTCGGCCATCTTGTCCAACACTGCATCGATCTTCGTGATGTCGCTGACACCGTGGGCCGAGTTGGTCGTGGCATGCGCGGGATAAAGCTTGGCGGCAGTGAAGATGCCGTCCTTGTGGCCCTGCGCCAACAACGCCGGATCGGTGCCGTCGGTCAGATAGCAGGTCATCAACGGCGTGAAGTCCGTATTCCCTGCAGAGGGGCCGCCAAGCAATGCCTTGATGCGATCGCGATAGGCGACGGCCATCTCCGGCGTCGTCACCGGCGGCACCAGATTGGGCATGACGATGGCGCGTGCGAATTGCTTGGCGCTATGCGGCAACACGCTCGCCAGCATGGCGCCGTCGCGCAGATGCAAATGCCAGTCGTCGGGCCGGCGGATGGTGATGCGATCGGGCAAGGGGGTTGTCATCAGGCGGCCAAGCTTTCGAACACGTCGCCGGCGGGCGCTACGCCTTGGATATTGACGCGGTGCCACAGGGCGTAGAACAACAGAATCCAAGCGGCGAAGCCCTTGTGCTTGTCGTCGGCCTCGCGGAACAGTTTTTCGACACGGCCCGGCTGGCATATCTCGGCGATGGCCGGCGACGCCGCCACCAATGGCCCCAGCTTGTCGGCGCGCCGCGCGATCCAGCGCGCCACCGGCACGGTGAAGCCGCGTTTACGGCTGAAGGCGTCTGCCTCGGGCAGCTGCGCATCGAGCCAACGGCGCAGCAGCCATTTGCCGACGCCTCTGCGGATCTTCAGATTGTCCGGCAGGCGGAAGGCGAACTTGGCGACTTCCGGATCGAGGAACGGCGTACGCCCCTCGACGCCGTGCGCCATCAGGCAGCGGTCCAGCTTGGTCAGCAGATCGTGCGGCATCCAGTCGGCGAAATCGACCGCCTGGGCGATCTGCACGCGCGTGCGCCCCGCCGTCGCTTCGGTCGCCTCGGCGGCGGCGATGCCGTCGCGCCAACCGGCGAGATCGACGCGCAGGATGTCAAGCCGCTCCAGCGCGCCGCGTGCGCGCAACGTGCGGCCGCCGCGCCACCAGGGGCGCATGACGCTGCGGTAGCGGCCGTAGCCGCCGAACAATTCGTCGCCGCCCTCGCCGCACAGGATGACCTTCACGTCCTGCTTGGCTTCGCGCGCCAGTTTGTAGGTCGGCAGGATGGCGTAGTCGGCGGCGGGATCGTCCATGACGGCGGCGATCTCGGGCAGCAGCGCCCAGAAATCGCTCTCGGTGAACTCGACCTCGATGTGGCGCGCGCCGAGCGCATGGGCGACTTTGCGCGCATGATCGCGCTCGTCGCGCACGCCGGTTTCGGGGAAGCCCGCCGTGTAGGCGAGCACCGGGCGTGTGTTGAGCCGCGCCATCAGCGACAGGATCGCGCTCGAATCGACGCCGCCCGACAGGAACATGCCGTAAGGCACGTCGGAGCGCTGATGCATGCGCACGCTGTCTTCCAACACCGCATCGAGGCGGGCGAGCGCGGCGCCCTCGTCGATCTCCATGGGGCGACCCTGCGGCAAAGCTTCCTGGCGGTGGCGTTCGACGATGCGGCCGTGGCTGATCACCAGCGTCTCGCCCGGCAGCACGCGGCGGATGCCGGCGAGCATCGTGTCGCGCCCGGTGGTGAATTGCAGTTGGAGCAACTCGTTGCGGCGCTGCGGATCGACGCTGGCCTTGGCGAGCCCGGCGCGCACCAGCACGGCCGGCTCGGAGGCGAAGGCGAAGCCTTCGGCGTTCTCGACATAATACAGCGGCTTGATGCCGAACGGGTCGCGCGACAGGATCAGCCGGTCGGCTTCCGGATCGTGAATGGCGATGGCGTACATGCCGCGCAGCTTGCTCGTATAGCGCAAGCCGAGGCGGCGATAGAGATGCAGCGGCAATTCGCAATCCGACTGTGTGGCGAAATTGACGCCCTGCAGCTCGGCGCGCAGCTCGATGTAATTGTAGATTTCGCCGTTGGCGACAAGCGCCGCGCCGCCCGGTTCGTGGAACGGCTGATCGCCGGTGGCGAGATCGATGATGGCGAGGCGCGTCTGCACCAAGCCGACCGCGCCGTTCACGTAACGGCCAAAGCCGTCGGGGCCGCGATGGGCCAGCGCGCTCGCCAGCTGATCGAGCGTCGCCGCCTGTGGCGGGGCGCCGTCCGCCCGCATGAGTCCCGCGATACCGCACATGATGACGCGACTTTACTCCAGCTGCCCGGTCGCCGCCACGCTCATGGCCGCGTCAAGGATGAGACCCAGGTGAGAAAGCCGGGCCAAATCTCGGAAACGGACGAGCGGTTGCGCGCGCCGAGCGAACCGACCGGCTCGAAGCAATCCCAAAACACCAATTCATTGCCATGCATGGCGATCGCGCCGATCCAATAGGTCACGCGCCCCTCATAGCGTCCCGTCGCAACGTAAAGAAAGGTCGGCCCTTGCGGCTCGGGCGACAGCTCAGAGTCGCGGATCACGAAACTCGTCGCCGATTTCCAGACTTTTTCGCTGAGATGTTCTTGCGCCAGAGACGGTGCCGCCGACGCGAACTGCGGCGCCGACAGCGCCTCCGGCAGCAGATTCCAGTCGATGGCGCATTGGCCGAACGTGCTGAACGCCGCGATGTCGCCTTTAAACGCGAAGCGCGCGAAGATTTGCTTGGCATCCGCCTTATCGTCGACCAAAAGCCAATCGGGGCTCGGCATGCCGATCGAAAAGGCCTTGTTGGGCGCGGTGTAGCGCTTGGGCTCGAATCGCTTCTGACTCGACGAACAGGCGGTCAAGGCCATCAACAACCCGAGACACGCGATCGGCAGGATTTTTATGAAGCTTCCCCGCATCAGGTTTTGTTCGCGGTGATTTCCCGCAGGAAATCGACATAGCGGCCAACCACGGCGGCTTTGGAAAACTGCTCGCGATAGGCCGAACGGCCGCTAGCACCGAGCGTCGCGGCAATCGAGCGGTCGGCGGCGAGGCGCGTCATGGCGGCGGCGAGCGCCACGCTGTCCTCCGTCGGCACCAACAGGCCGGTGACACCGTCGTCGATCAGCGCCGACGGCCCTTGCGCGCGCGCCGCGATGACCGGCAGGCCGCGCGCCCACGCCTCGATCACCACATTGCCAAGCGGCTCGTGGCGTGACGGGCAGACCAGCGCGTCGGCGGCGGCCATCAGGGCCGGGCCATCGTCGCGCCAGCCGAGAAAGCGCAGGCGCGCGCCGATGCCGAGGCGCGCCGCCTGGGCTTCGAGATCGCCGCGCAACGGTCCGTCGCCGCCAAGCCAAAGATACGCGCGCGGCAGGCGCACCATGGCGTCGAGCAACACGTCGAAGCCCTTGTTGGCATGCAGGCGGCCCAAGGCCAGGAACAGCGGCGCGTCGTTCGGCGTGGTCAAGCTGGCGCGCGACACGGCGGGCGCCGTGGTTTCGTCGGCGAAATTCGGCAAGTAGCGGACGCGGCCGGCCGGCCAGCCGCCATCGACGATGTAATCGACAATATCCTTGGTGTTGCCGATCAGCCAGTCGCAGCGCTTGTAGTATTTCAGGTCGTAATAGCCGCCGAGCCGCGCGACATGCACGTAAGGCAGCGGCCGCGCCTTGGCCGGCGGCAGGAATCGCGTCGCGCGATTCATCCAGCTCAGCACCACGTCGGGCTTGAAGCTGCGGATGGTGCGGTTGAGTCCGCGTCGGGTCTCGCCGAACAGGCGGTCGGCGACGCCGCCGAACGGCAATTCGGTCACGCCGACGCCCGCCGCCAGCAAGTCATCGCTGCGCTGCGGATGCGGCCGCAAGACGGCGTGGCTGTGAATACCGACATCGGCCAGGCCGGCGGTCAGGCGCACGAAGAACGCCTCCGCGCCGCCCTGCGGCGCTCCGGCCATGGCCTGCAGAACGCGCATTACTTTTTGGCTCCCGGCTCGAGCTTGGCCTTCAGCCAAGAGAGCAGCGGAAATAGACCGGCGAACAGCGCGATGAGGAAACCGTAATAGCCTTCGCGGTAGCCCTTGCGGCCGACGAAACATTTGAAGAAGCGCGAGAACAACCGGCGCAGGTTGTTGCCGAACGTGCCGATGTCACCCGACGCGCGCAGATCGGCGGCGCGCGCCGTGGTGTAGCGGTCGAGGCGGCCGATCATGTCGGAGATGTCGCGGTCGACATAATGCACCATCGGCGTCGCCAGGGTGCCGCGCTGCCCCAGCAATTCGACCGGCGGATGGATGCGGTTCATGCCCCAGCGCTTGGCGCCCTTGGCGAACAGCCGCACGGTGGCGCTCACGCCCCAGGAGGCGCCCCAGCCGTAGCGCACCAGGCGCTCACCGACGTAATTGTCGTAGGGGATCAGGAAATGGCCGAACGGCGCGGTGGCGATGACGGCGCGGATTTCGCGCGCCAAGCCCTCGGGCACGCGCTCGTCGGCGTCGACTTCCAAGATCCAGTCGCCGGAGCAGGCGTCGATGCCGAGATTCCGCCGCTCGCCCTCGATCGCCCAGGAACCCTCGATCAGCTTGTCGGTGTAGCGACCGGCGACGTCCTTGGTGCCATCGGTGCATTTGTCGAGGACGACGACGATCTCGTCGGCGAAGTGCAAGGCATCGAGGCAGGCGGCGAGCTGCTCTTCCTCGTTATGCGCGACGATGAGGGCCGAAAGCTTGGTCACGTCGTCTCCCCGCAGCGGCGCCATAGGTCTTCGGCGGCGGCGACCGCGCTGTCGACCGACAGGCTGCCCATCAGCGTGCCGGTGTTGCGCCAATCGTACCCCGGCGGAAAGATTTTGTCGTAGGGAACCGCGCGCGCCACGGCGGCTTTGGTGCCCCACGGCGCATAATGCTCGTCGCGCGACGGGCCGAACAGGCCGAGGGTCGGGATGCCGGCGGCGGCGGCCATGTGCATCAGGCCCGAATCGTTGCCGACATAGAGCGCCGAGCGCTTGAGCGCGGCATAGGCGGTGAGCAGGTCGACGCTGCCGACGAGATCGATGCGGCGGTCGGCCGGGATCGCCGCCAGCACCGGCGCCGCGGCGTCACGCTCGCCCGGCCCGCCGAACACGGCGACGCGCGCGCCGGGCAAGATACCGTTCGGAGATGTCAGCCGATCCATCAGGGCGGCGAAGCGTTCGGCCGGCCACTGCTTGCCGATCCAATTGGCGGTCGGGCCCAAAGCCAGCACGGGGGGTAAAATGGGTCCGGCCGCCGGAATGAGTTTCGCGGCGGCCTCCTCATGGACCGGCAAGGTCCAGAGGCGCGGCGCGGCGGGCTCCGGCAGCGCGAATAGGTCCGAGAGCTGCCGCACGCGATGCACCAGCGCATCCGATGTGCGATAGACGCGCCGCTGGCGAGCGAGCAATCCCCAGGCCAGCGCCGAGCCGCGCAAGTCCACCACCAGCGACCAGGCGGTCGGCACGACCTGGCGCCACAGATCGAACCAATGGCCGCCGTAGCGCTGCTTGGGCATCGCGATGACGCGGACCAGGCCGGGCAGGCCAGCGAACAAACCGGCGGCGGCGGGGCCACAGGCGACGGTCACGCGCGCGCCGGGGCGCGTGCGCAGGACGTGATCGAGCAGCCCCGTCGAAAGCACGGCGTCGCCGATGCGCGTGGAGGTCACGAAGAGGACGTTCAAGGGGCCAGCTTTCGGAGCATTTTGGGGGGTTATAAGGCCCCACGCCCCATATTGCCAGGGTTGGGGCTATGTGGCGGGAAACCGGCAAGATCGGCGCCTGACGCGCTATTTGGCCAGCGGCGCGATCCCTGGTAGTTTGCCGTCAATCCCTCACCTTTTATCTCCAGGTCCCATGCTCGGCTTCGGTCAGAAATCCTTCGTGCCGCTCGACGACCGCGGTGTGCTCGCCGTCAGCGGCGACGACGCCCGCGCCTTCCTGCAAAATCTCGTCACCAACGACATCGACAAGGTCTCGCCCGGCCAGGCGATCTATGCCGCGCTGTTGACCCCGCAGGGGCGCTACCTGCACGACTTCTTCGTGATCGAGATGGACGGCGTGCTGTTCCTCGACGTCGCCAAGAAAAAACTCGAAGATCTGCAAGCGCGCCTCCTGAAATACCGCCTGCGCAGCAAGGTCGATGTGGACGACGTCTCGGGCATCTTCCGCGTCATCGCCCTGCTCGGCGACGGACCGCACGATAGCCAGGCACTGCGTGGCTTCGAAGGCCGCGGTGGACCCTTCGCCAACGGCTTCTGCTACGTCGATCCGCGCTATACCGGTATCGGCGTGCGCGCGTTGGTGCCGAAAGACACCTTCGCGATGTTCGACGCCGCCGGTTTTCAGGCCAACGACCGCATGGCCTACGAGACGCTGCGCTTGCTGTTCGGCATTCCCGAAGGCTTGTTCGATCTGCAGCCGGAAAAATCCCTGCCGATGGAGAGCAACTTCGACCTGCTCAACGCCATCGACTGGCAGAAAGGCTGCTATATCGGCCAGGAGCTGACGGCGCGCATGCATTACCGCGCGCTGCTCAAGAAGCGCCTGCTGCCGGTCGGCATCGAGGGCGACGTGCCGAGCTTCGGCACGCCGATCTTCTACGAGGGCGAAGAAATCGGCGAGATGCGCACCGGCATGGGCGAACAAGGCATTGCCCTGCTGCGTCTGGAAGCCGTGCTGGCGTCGGTGAAGGCGGATGTGCCGCTCCGCGCCGGCGAGACTCGCCTGACGCCGCAGCACCCGCCCTGGCTGCCGGACGGTAGTGAAGAGACGCAGGAAACCGGCGAACTGCCACCCGTACCGGACAACGCCGGCTAATCAAAAATCGTCACCCTCGGGCTTGACCCGAGGGTCCATGCCTCAAGCGCTCAGGCATCGGCCTGATGGATGCTCGGGTCAAGCCCGAGCATGACGATTTGTGGTGTAGCCTAGCCCTCGATCTTCGAGAAGTCGGCGACTTCGCCGAGTGTCGCGCGGATTTGCGACAGCAGGCGCAGGCGGTTCTGACGCACCGCCGTCTCGTCGGCGTTGACCTTCACCTTGTCGAAGAAGGCGTCGACCGGGCCACGCAGCAGCGCCAGCACGGTCATGGCCGCGCCGAACTCTTCCTTGTCCAAGGCCAGCTTGGTGCCGCTGTGGGCCTGCGTCAGCACCTGGGCGAGCTTGCTTTCCTCGGAAAGCGTCAGCAACGCCGGATCGACGGCCTGATCGTAGGTCGTCTTGTCCTTCTTCTCTTCGATGCCAACGATGTTCGACGCGCGCTTGTAGGCGGTGAGCAGGTTCGCACCGTCGTCGCTGGCGATGAAACTCTGCAGTGCATCAACACGAGCCATCAGGCGGACCAGATCGTCTTCGCCACCCAGCGAGAAGACGGCATCGATCAAATCATGACGCACGCCCTTCTCGCGCAGCGTCACCTTCAGGCGATCGGCGAAGAAGTCGAGTAAGGCAGCGGTTGGCACTGTGCCGTTGCCGGCACAGAGCTTGTGGGCGGCTTCAAATAGTCCAGCAAGCGACAGGCGCAGTTTGTTTTCCAACACGAGGCGGATGACGCCGAGGGCGGCGCGGCGCAGCGCGAAGGGATCGCGCGAACCGGTCGGCTTTTCCTCGATGGCGAAGAAGCCGACGAGCGTGTCGATCTTGTCGGCCAGCGCCAGGGCGACGCTGACCGGTGCCGTGGGGCAGGCATCGTCCGGGCCCTTGGGCGAATAATGCGCGGCAATGGCCTCGGCCACGTCCAGCTTTTCGCCGTCATGACGCGCGTAATAGCGGCCCATGATGCCTTGCAGCTCAGGGAATTCGCCGACCATGCCGGTGACGAGATCGGCCTTGCACAATTCGGCGGCGCGTTCGGCCTGATCGGCATCGGCCTTGATCAAGCCGGCGATCTCGCGCGAAAGCTTCTGCACGCGCGCGACCTTCTCGGCGACGGTGCCGAGCTTGTCGTAGAACTTGATGTCCTTCAGCGCCGGCACGCGGCTCGCCAAAGTCTGCTTCCGGTCCTGGTCCCAGAAGAAGCGCGCATCGGACAAACGGGCGCGCAGCACGCGCTCGTTGCCGGCGACGATTTGCTTGCCGCCGTCTTCCGTCAGCATGTTGGCGATGACGACGAAGCGCGGCGCCAGAGCGCCGTCCAGCTTCTCAACAGCGAAATATTTCTGATGCGTGCGCATCGAGGTGGTGAGCACCTCGGCCGGCACGTCCATGAATTGCTCGTCGATTTTGCCGAGCAGGGCGACGGGCCATTCGGCCAGGCCGGTCACTTCGTCGAGTAGGCCGTCATCGCGCTTGAGCGCGAAGCCGGCATCCTTGGCGACGGCGGAGGCGTCGGCGAGGATCGAGTCGCGGCGATCGGCCGCATCGAGGATGACGTAGCCCTCGCGCAGCTTGGCCTTGTATTCGCTGAACGACTTGGCCTTGAAGGGCTTCGGCCCCAAGAAGCGATGGCCGCGCGATTCATCCGATGAGGTCACGCCGGCGAAGGTGACCGGCACGACCTTGCTGTCGAACAGGGCGACGATACAGTGCAGCGGGCGCACCCAGCGCGTCGGCTCGCTCGCCCAGCGCATAGATTTCGGCCACGGCAACTCGGCAAAAACCTTCGGCAGCAATTCGGCCAGCACGTCGGCGGTGACACGGCCCTTCTTTTCGACGACGGCGAAATAGAACACACCCTTGCCGGTATCGCGCTGTTCGCATTGGTCGAGCGTCAGGCCGCTGGCGCGCAGGAAGCCGTCGATGGCATTTGGCGGCGCATCGACGCGTGGCCCGCGCCGCTCTTCCTTCACATCCGGCTGCGCGACGGGCAGGCCGTCGACCACCAGCGCCAGACGGCGCGGCGTCACGTAAGCATCGGCCTTGGTGAATGTCAGGCCCGCCGCTTTGAAGGCGTCGGCGGCGAGGCGCTTAAAGTCGTCCGCCGCGCGCGCCTGCATGCGCGCCGGGATTTCCTCGGAGAACAGTTCGACGAGAAGCTCGGCCATGATCAAGCCCCCTTCTAGACGTTATGGCCACGGCTGACCAGCCAGCTTTCGCAGCAGGCTTTCGCCAGCGCGCGCACGCGGCCGATGTAAGCGGCACGCTCGGTGACCGAAATGACGCCGCGCGCATCGAGCAGGTTGAAGCTGTGGCTCGCCTTGATGCATTGGTCGTAGGCTGGCAGCGTCACGCCCTTGGCGAGCAGCGCCTGGCATTCGGCCTCGGCCTCGGTGAAATGGCGAAACAGCACTTCGGTGTTGGCGAACTCGAAATTATAGGCCGACTGCTCGCGTTCGTTCTGCTTGAAGACGTCGCCGTATTTCACGCCCTGGTCGTTCCAGGCGAGGTCATAGACATTCTCGACGCCCTGCACATACATGGCGAGGCGCTCGAGGCCGTAGGTCAGTTCGACGGCGACGGGATCGCATTCGATGCCGCCGACCTGCTGGAAGTAGGTGAACTGCGTCACCTCCATGCCGTCGCACCAGACTTCCCAGCCGAGTCCCCAGGCGCCGAGCGTCGGGCTCTCCCAATCGTCCTCGACGAAACGCAAGTCGTGCGTCGCCGGCGTCAGGCCCAATTCGGCGAGGCTCTGCAGATAGAGTTCCTGCACGTTGGCCGGCGACGGCTTGAGGATGACCTGAAACTGATAGTAGTGCTGCAGGCGGTTGGGGTTCTCGCCATAGCGGCCGTCCTTCGGTCGGCGCGACGGCTGCACGTAGGCGGCGCGCCACGGCTCGGGGCCGAGCGCACGCAAGGTGGTGGCCGGATGGAAGGTGCCGGCGCCCATCTCGACGTCGTAGGGCTGCAGCAGCACGCAGCCTTGCGCGCCCCAGAAGGTCTGCAGGCGCAGGATCAGGTCCTGGAAGCTCGGGGCTTTCTTGGGAGCGGACATATCAAAACCAGTGACTGAGATCAGGGACGGTGCGTGCAGACGACGCCCGACGGGTTATAGGTGCCGCAGACCGGGCATTTCACCATCAGCTCCGTCGCCGGTTGCACGCTTTTGGGCGGCTGCGCGGCTTCGGCGCGGCGCTGGTCGCGGCGGCGCACGGCCTTGAAGCCGTACCACAGGATGGCGGCAACGGCGGCGAGCAGCAGGAGTTTGGTAAAGCTCAGTCCGAACATGGCTTGTTGTAGTGGCAGGGCTTGGAGAGCGTCAAGCGCCGCCACAGCCCTTCGGGCGGGCAAAAAGCCGGATTTGCCAAGCTTTTAGAGAGGAAGCGCCGCCCCGTCGCGCAGGATCTGGTCGGCGGTCGGGCTATAGCCGCCGCCCGCCTCATGCAGCACCAGCCCGGCGGCGAGGCGGAGCGGCGTCAGCGAGCCCTTCACGGCGCGGATCAGCACCCGCTTGGCCGGTCGGCTGGTCTGGTCGGGCCACAGCGGGAAAACGACGATGCCGCCGGTCTTGCCGTACAGCTCGGCCAAGAGGCCGTCGAGCCGGTCGGCGCGGTGGACGATGGTCAGCGTGCCGCGCGGGCGCAGCATCATCAGGCCCATGCGCAGCCAGTGGCCGAGCGTCGCCTCGCCCTCCATATTGGCGCGCGCCTTGCCGGGATCGGGGGCCGGCGTGCCGGCGCCTTCCTCGACATAGGGCGGGTTGGCCATGACGTGATGGAACGAACCCGGCACCAGGCGCGACGGCGGGCGGATCAAATCGCCGACCATGACGTCGACGCGCGCGCCCATGTCGTTGAGCGCGATATTGTCGGCGGCGAGGCGCACCAGATCGCGGTTGATCTCGATGCCGCTGACCCGGCAGCCCGGCTCGCGCAGGGCGAGGCAGAGCGCCGCGGCGCCGACTCCCATGCCGAGATCGAGCACGCGATCGCCGCGCACGGCGGGCACCGCCGCGGCGAGGAACACCGGGTCGATGGCGGCGCGATAACCCTGCTTGGGCTGGCGCAAACGAATACGCCCGCCGAGGATGCGATCCTCCGTGATTTCCATGGGGGAGATCCCTACGCCGACATTGGCGCCGCCGGTTTCAGCCATGCTCATGACCCCATGCTCATTCTGAGGTCTCTTCAATCGTGAGGCCCGCCGCGACATCGGCCATCGCCTGATCGATCAGCGCTTGGGCGGCGGCATGATCGGCATCGGGAACCATCAAGCGGCGCGGAATCGCGCCAATGCTGCCTTCGAGTATGGAGGTATGGTTATCCAATTGAACAGCGTCGATCCCCGCGTCGCGTAACAGCGCGTCGGCGTAGGACAACAAAACATAGTCATTGGTGCGCAGCAATTCCTTCATCTTGCCCGTATCATACAGGAAACCGCCGAAAAATGCCGCGCCTCGCACCTCCGAGGTCGGCCCGACCGCAGCCTTGACCGGCGCGGAGACGGGCTTATGCTCAAGACCCCTGCCGCCGTCAAGGCGCTGCATGGGTTTCCCGACATCAGGAGAGTTTCGTTGGCGGTCATCGTCGATCTCGAAGCGGCACGCGGCAAAGGGCCGCAACCCTCGCTGGACGCCCTGCAGGCGCTGGTGGCGGACGACATCGCCAAGGTCAACGCGGTCATCCTGACGCGCATGGAAAGTCCGGTCGCGCTCATCCCGCAGCTCGCCGGCCATATCATCGCCGCCGGCGGCAAGCGCCTGCGCCCGATGATGCTGCTCGGCGCCGCGCGCATGTGCGGCTATCGCGGCCCGCGCCATATCGGCCTCGCCGCCTCGGTCGAATTCATCCATACCGCTACCCTGCTGCATGACGACGTGGTCGACGACAGCGACCTGCGCCGCGGCAAGGCCACCGCCAACACCCTGTGGGGCAACCAGCCCAGCGTGCTGGTCGGCGACTTCTTGTTCAGCCGCGCCTTCCAGCTGATGGTGGCCGACGGCTCGCTCGACGTGCTCGCCATTCTATCCAACGCTTCGGCCGTGATCGCGGAGGGCGAGGTGATGCAGCTCACCACCGCCAACGACACCGAAACCAGCGAAGCGCAATATCTCGACGTGATCCGCTGCAAGACCGCCGTGCTGTTCGCCGCCGCCGCGCGAATCGGTGCCGTCGTCGCCAACCGCCCCAAGGTCGAGGAGCAGGCGCTCGAGTCCTACGGCCTCAATCTCGGCATCGCCTTCCAACTGCTCGACGACGTGCTCGACTACACCGCCGTGCAGGCGACGCTCGGCAAATCGGTCGGCGACGATTTCCGCGAAGGCAAGATCACCCTACCGATCATCCTCGCCTTCCGGCGCGGCAATGACGAGGAAAAGACCTTCTGGCGCCGCACGCTGGAAGACCTCGACCAGACCGAGGGCGATCTCGCCCATGCCATGCGCCTGATGAACCAGCATGGCGTGCTGGCCGACACGATGGAGCGGGCGCGCCATTACAGCGCCCTGGCGCGCGACGCGCTCGATATCTTCCCCGCCTCGCCGGAGAAGACGGCCCTGCTCGAAGTCATCGGCTTCAACATGTCCCGCGGGCATTAAACAGCCGCGTTTCGCGCCCCGTCATTTGCTCGCAACCCCACGGATTCCGCCGCTTTGCGAGGAATCTGCAGGCCCGCCGAAAAGCACGCGGGGACGGTTGTCATCGGCAAATCGCCGGTATATAACCCTCGCCTCTTCGGGGAATAGCTCAGCCTGGTAGAGCACCACGTTCGGGACGTGGGGGCCGGAGGTTCGAATCCTCTTTCCCCGACCAAACTTTCCCGATCGCGTAAAGGCCACGTCCAAAAGACGTGGCCTTTACCGTTTCCGGCGCAGTCTGCTGCGTCGATCGCCTCGCATGGGCGGGACCGGCGCTGCCATCAAGATCTATAGGGAGATCACATGTTTGCGGAATTCGACGGGGTCGTCGATGTTGCGCAAAGGTGCGATGCCGCCGCAGCCAACTTGGCCCTATAATTCGCGCCGAACATGATCAAATCCCCTGGAAACGCGGCTGCTATCATAGCCTGTCAGGCGCGCCGATGATAGACGCTCAAGCCTCGTGGGGAACCGGCGGCAAACCGAATAAACGCAATGCGTTGCCGCCGAGAATGGCGTCGCGCTCGACGGCGGCGAGGTCTGGCAAAGCAACGATGCGCGAGACGGTATCGGGCCAAGTCGCCCCCGCTTCGGTCGAATCATAACCGCTGCCGACGATCAAGCGATGATCGGGCCAGCGCTTCACCACATCGGCAAGATAGGATTCGTCAGCACCAGCGGCGATGTAAAGCTGGTCGAAATATTCGCTCGGCTTGCGTCGTAGTTTGAGCCCCCTCTTCATGACATAGCTGCGAAAGGCCCGATGCTCCGCTTGCCGGTCGAGCCGCTCGCGCAGATAGGGCACCCAGCCGGCACCCCCCTTGAGGAAGGCAAAGCGCAGGTTCGGAAAGCGATCGAGCGTGCCACTGAAAATCAGCCGCGCGATGCTTTGCATATAGGTGAAGGGAAAGCCCAAGCTGCTGGCGAGAAAGCGCATGCCGGCGTAGCGGTCAGCGCCGATCAACCAGGGGTGGCCGGTTTGATCCTCGAAGACCCGTTCGATTGGCTGCAATAGGATCGGCAAGTCCAGCGATTCCGCCGCTTCATAGAGCGGCCACAATTCTTCGCCGTCGATATCTTCATCGGCAAAACCGCCGTTGATTTTGACGGCGCCGAGACCTAACGACGCCGCGCGCTGCAACTCGGCGAGCGCCTCGTCCATGTCCGGCAGATACAGCCAGGCCGCGCCGATGAACCGCGGCTGGTGGGCGATGGCCCCAGCAAGATAAGTATTGTAGGCCGTCGCCATCAGCGGGCCGAGGTTATGGTTGATCTCGTAAAGGAACGGCAGCGGATCGGGCAATAACAACTGTGCATCGAAACCTTCCTGATTCATTGCCGCCTTGCGCATGTCGAGATCCCAGCGCGTGCTCCGGAAGCGCTGGATCAGCTCGCCGTCGCGATAGTAGATCACCGTACTCGCGTCCTCGCGCTCAATGCGGCCCTTGCCGGGATGATCAACACGTTCGAGAAAGTCGACCGGCCAGTAATAACTTTCGCAGTCGATCTTCATGGCACAGTCTTTCACAACACTAACTTTTTGAGGCAACGATCCGCCGCCACTTTGGGCGGTAACGACGCATCCCACAACTTACCGACGTAGCGGCCGCCGCTCTTGCCGTCAGACAGATACGAAGCCAGCCAAACCGCGAGCGAGTTCATCACGTCGACCGACAAGAGCCTGCTTTTACCCCGCCCCAGTGGCTGGGTTAGTGCAGGATCAGCGTGGCATCGAGGACGACCGCCTGGCCATCGAGGATGCGGATCGGGTTGATGTCGATGCTGTCGAGGCGCTCGCGATGGACCGTCACGAATCGCGAGAACGCCACAATCGCCGCAATCAGGCCGGCATCATCCGACGCCGGCAGATCGCGAAAGCCGGCCAGCAACTTGCGCCCGAACTTCAACTCGTCGAGCATGTCGCGCGCCTCCGCCGCGTCGAGCGGCGGCATGCGCACCGTGCTGTCGGCGACCATCTCGGCAAAGGTCCCGCCGACACCGAGCAGGATCACTGGCCCGAATTGCGCATCGGCATGGAGGCCCAGAATGAATTCTGGGCCCTTGGCCGCCATCGTCTCGACCAGGATGCCGTCGAGAGGCCCGGTCGGATCGGCGCGCCGCGCCGCGACCGTCAACCGCTCGTAAGCGGAGCGGACGTCCGCCTCGCCGCGCAAGCCGACCTCGACGCCGCCGATCTCCGTCTTGTGTAGCAGCTTGCGCGACTGCACCTTCATGACCACCGGCGCGCCCTGCGCCTGTGCAAAAGCGACGGCTTGATCGGCATCGGTGGTGAGCACCGACGCTGGGACGCGAAAACCGGCGGCCGACAAAATTGCCTTGCTCTCATGCTCGGCCAGCGCACCGCGATGCTCTGGCAGCGCCAGGACCGCCGTGGGCGCGGCCGCCAGCGCCTCCGGCCGGCGGCGCCAGGCGGCATAATCGACGAGTTGACGGATGGCGAGTAGGCCCTCGGCCAGGGTCGCCGCCACCGGCACGCCGATATCGGGCGGCGTCTCGCGCCAATGCCAAGTCATCTCCGACATGACGATCAAGGGTTTCTTCAGCTGCGGCGCGAAGGCCTTGATCGAGCCCATCAGCTTCTCATGGCTCGCCGCCGGATCGCGCTGCATGGCGAGGACGAAGGAAATGGCGTCGATCGCGTCGTCGTCGTTCATCGCTTCCAGGCACAGGCGCAGATTGTCGCCCTTGACCAGCCGCGGATTGCCGACGACGTCCATCGGGTTGTTGAACGGATGCTCGACTTCGAGAATGTCCTGTAGGCGCCGGTTGGTGGCGGGCGTCAGCGGCTTAAATGTGAGCCCTGCTTTGACGCCAAGGTCGGCGGTCAGCACCGTCGCCCCGCCCGACACGGAGAAGATCACCACATTGTCGCCCTTCGGCAAAGGGCAGGAGAGCAGCAGCGAGGCCGTCTCGATCAGCGCATCGACATCGTCGACCACACAAGCGCCGGCCTGACGGCAGGCCGAGCGGAACACCAGATCGGAGCCGGCGAGCGAGCCGGTGTGGGTCAGCGTGCCGCGCTGGCCCTCCTCGGTGCGGCCGAGCTTCAGCACGACGACGGGCTTGCGGCGAGCAGCGCGGCGCAACGCGTCGAAGAAGCGCGCGCCGTCGCGCACCCCCTCGATGACGCAGGCAATCACTTTGGTGCTGCTGTCGTCGGCCAGCCAATCGAGATAATCGGGCAGGCCGACGATGGCGCCGTTGCCGGCAGAAATCAGATAGTCGAAACCGAGACCGCGGTTACGCCCGAGTTCGAGTACGGCGTTCATCAGCCCGCCCGATTGCGACACCAGCGACAAATGCCCGCGTTGCAGACCCTTCGGCAAATTGACAAACGCCGAGGCGAAGCGCCGTCCAAGCGACACGATGCCCATGCTGTTGGGGCCGGAAATCGCCATGCCCGACTCGCGGGCGAGCGCGAGCAGGCGTTCATTGCGCGCCGTGCCCTCGTCCGTGCCGGCGTCGGCGAAGCCTTCCGCCAGCAGGACGGCCGAGGGAATGCCGCAGTCGGCACTGTCCTTCAGCACCGCCAGGGCTGCGCTCGCCGGCACCGCGACAATGGCGCAATCGGGCACCGCCGGCAGAGCCGCGAGCGAGGCGTAGCAGCGGTGGCCGTCGACCGACTCGTAATTGGGATTGACCGGATAAATCGCGCCGCCGAAGCCGGCGGCCAGGGCATTGCGAAACACGCGACCGCCGACATTGGCTTTTTCGCTGGCGCCGATGACCGCAATGGATCTCGGCGCCAGCAACTTCTCAAGCGGTAATGCAGCCATCCAACGTCAGTCCTTTTTCTCGCCGCTGGCGCGCGCCAGGATAACCTTCGCCCGCTCGACGATCTCCGGCGGCGATGAATAGGCCTTGGCAAGCATGTCGTCGATCGCCGCGCCGGTCAGCGGGCTGATGTCCAATTGCGCCTTGGTCGCTTCGCTCAGGAAGGCCGGGTCCTGCATGGTCGCATCGAAGGCCTTGCGCAAAATCGCCAAACGATCCTTGGGGATGCCGGGCGGCGCGACGATCGGGCGCCCCGTCTCCTGCTGCAGGAAGATGACGCGGATGGCCTCCAGATCGGCCGGGTCCTTGACGTAGGCCAGCCCCATCGGCACGTCCTTGATCGCCGGAATTGGCTCGAAGCCGAACTGGGCGAGGAAGGTCACCTTCTTATCGGTCAGCCATTGCTGCTGCGACGCCAGAAGCGTCTCATACGTCGTGCAGATGCCATCGACCTCGCCGCGCTCGACGGCCAGCATGCTTTCCGTCGTGGCATAGCCCGTGATGACGCGGAATTTCGCATCGGCCACCGAATTGAGAATGCGCGGCATGAGGGCGCGCCAACCGGTCGCGCCCGTGGCCGAAACCTTCATCTCGCGCTGCTGCACGTCCTGGAACTTGTCGAAATTGTTGGCCGCCCAGGCGAGACAGACGTTGATCTGCTTGCCGATCGAGCCGATCCAGCCGAGTTCGCGGGGATTGAATCGCGCCGCCGGCCCGCCGAGCAGCGGATCGAGCGGCATGGTGTTCGCCGTGGCGCTGATGACGGTGCCGTCGCGTTCGGCGATCGTATAGAGATGATTGGTCGCTTGAATGCCGCTGGCGCCCGGCATGTTTTGCACAACGATGCGCGGCTGCCCCGGAATGTGGTTGCCGAAGGTCCGCGCCAGCACGCGGGCATTCCCGTCGTAACCGCCGCCGGCGCCCGAAGCGACGATCAGATTGATCTGCTTATTGGCGAAAAAATCCTGGGCGCGCGCCCCCCAGGACATGGTTAAAGCCACAGACGCGGTTACGCCGACAATCCAACAAGCCCTCATCACGCTCTCCCCTTTTTTTGACATCACCGGCGATCAGGCCGGCGTGAACTTTGGCACTGCGACGCCGGACGCCACGTCGTCAAACGTCACTTTGACCGGCATCTCGCAACGCACGTCGTCGGGCGAGATGCCGACGATATTGGTCAACAACCGCGGCCCTTCCGCCAATTCGACCAGCGCGACCACGTAGGGCACGTCGCCTTCGAAGGCCGGATGGTAGACGCGGTGGAACACGACGAAACTGAAAACCTTGCCCTTGCCCGAGACCTCGGCCCAAGTGAAATCGGCCGCCGTGCAATGCGGGCAACGATAGGACGGCGGAAACCAATGCTGGCCGCAGGCATTGCATTTCTGCACGCGCAGCTTGTGCTGCGCCGCCGCCTCCCAATAAGGCGCCGATTCGGGCGACGGACGCGGGACCGGCTTTTGCGGCTTCGCGGCCGCCGCGCTGCTATCGCTCATCATGCCCTCCCCAAAATCAGCGTCGAGTGGCAGACCTGATTGCCGCCATGACCGGAGATCAGCGCGATCTCGGCATCCTTGACTTGCCGCTCGGCAGCATAGGTGTGGCGCATCTGGCGGGCGCCCTCGACGATTTGCAGCATGCCTTCGCAGTGCGATTCCGACAGCTGGCCGCCCGAGGTGTTGGTCGGCAGACGTCCACCCATCTTGAGGGCGCCGGAGGCAACGAAGTCGCCGCCCTCGCCCTTCTTGCAGAAGCCGTAGTCTTCCAGCTGGGTCAGCACCATATAGGTGAAACAGTCGTAGATTTGCGCCGTGTCGACATCCTGCGGTCCGAGGCCGGCCATCTTGTAGGCTGTCTCGCCGCTCTGCTTCGCCGCGGTCACCACCATGTTGTCGTCCTGGAACCAGCCGCGCAGATTATTGAAACTGCCGAAACCCTTGATCGGCACCGGCGGCTGTTTCAGGTCCTTGGCGCGCGCCTTGCTGGTGACGATCACCGCGCCGGCAGCGTCGCTGCGCAACGAGCAATCGAACAGGCCGAACGGCGCCACGATCAACCGCGCGGCGTCGTAATCCGCCTTGGTCAGCGGCTTCTTCATCTGCGCCTGCGGGTTGCGCAGGGCATGTTCGCGAAAGGCGATGGCGATCTCGGCGAAATGATCGCGCGTCGTGCCGTAGAGATGCATATGGCGCTGGGCGCCGAAGGCATGCGCGGCGACCGCGCCAAAATAGCCGTATTCCGGGCCGAATTCTTGGGCACGCTGGCTGTCCGGCCGCGTCTCGTTGCGCACCCGCGCCTCTTCGCTGACATGGGTGCGCGACCAGGCGTCGCGGCCGAAGCCGCACAGCACCGTCGTGGCGAGCCCGGCCTCGATCGCCATCACCGCCATGGCGATGGAGAGGATCTGGCTGGCGCCGCCGTTATCCATCGTCGTGGAAATGTTGGCGTTGATGCCGAGGCGCGCGCCGATCAACTGATGGTGGCCATAGGCGTCGTCGGGCCCACGGCAGATCAGCCCGTCGATGTCAGACGTTTTCAGACCGGCATCGTCGAGCGCATTGACCATGGCTTCGACCAGCAAGTCGAGCGAGGACACCCCAGGCACCTTGCCGAGCCGGCTATTGCCGATGCCGACAATGGCGCATTTGTCGCGCAGGGCGGTTGACGGATTGATGTTCACGATTTCACCTTGAAGCTGCCAAGCACCGCATCATTGTCCGCGCCGAGCGCCGGCGCGGCGCTGCGGATCGACGGCGGCGTGTCGCTCAAGCTGACGCCGCTGCCCATCAACCCGACCGAACCGACAAGCGGATGCGGCACGTCAACGCGCATCTTCAGATGCTGCACCTGCGGATCGGCATAGACTTCTTCGAAGTTGTAAATTGGCCCGCTCGGCACATCGGCTTCGAGCAGCAGCTTGAGCCAATACTCCCGCGTATTGGTCTTGAACACGTCGGCGAGCAGCTTGGACAATTCGGGATAGGCTTTGCGCCGCGCATCCTTGTTGATGAAGCGCTCCTCTTCGATCCATTCCGGATGACCGACGACGCGCGCCAAGCCTTGCCAGAATTTTGGCGGCGACGAGAGATGCACGACGAACGGCTTGCCATCTGAGCCGACGAAACCGAACACCTGTGCCGAGCGGGCGCGTGTCGCGCGAGCCGGCACCTCATGATTCTCGAAGTAGCGCGCGGCGTTCTCGCCCATCAGCGACATCGTCGCCTGCAGCAGCGACGTCTCGACCCGCTGGCCGCGGCCGCTGCGTTCGCGCGCCATCAGGGCACCGAGGATGCCGTAACAGGCGACCATGCCGGTGAGATGATCCGACAGCGAGATACCCATCGGTTTCGGATTATCGAAATCCGTCAACAAACCGAGCAGACCGCTCATCGCTTGGCCCACCGTGTCGTAACCGGCGCGGCCGGCGTAAGGCCCCGTTGCGCCGAAGGCGGTGATCGAGCAATAGATCAGTCGCGGATTGCGCTTCGATAGAACATCATAACCGAGACCCAGACGGTCGAGCGTGCCGACACGGAAATTTTCGATCAGCACATCCGCCTCGTCGGCCAGGCGCAGCGCCGCCTCAACGCCCTCCTTCGACTTGAGATCAAGCGCGACGCTCTTCTTGTTGCGATTCACCGAACCGAAGGTCGCGCTGTATTCCGCCGGGCCCCAGCCGCGAAACGGATCGCCATGCTTGGGCTCTTCGATCTTGATGACGTCGGCGCCGAGGTCCGACAGCAACACGCCCGCGAAGGGGCCGCTGACGTAATTGGCGATTTCTAAAATCTTGATGCCGTCGAGTGCGCCAGTCACGCGGTGGTTCTCCCTCTGTCTCATTTTTTATCAGCGCGTCTCGTTCGTTCGGCCGTGCTTGATGACCTTCAGTTAATACACTGCGGGGCCTGTCAGGCAAGCCCTGGCGCACAGAGTCTTCCATCAGCGGCACGCGAGGCGAAACGGGGAAAATTGCGCCTTTCCAAGGTGGGCGGGGATGACTAGAGTTATCGGCAACAACGATAAGAACGCGCCGAAAACTGCCGAAAAAATTGGCACGCGCGACCAGGGAGGCCACATGCTGCGTTCGACGCAGATTCGCGAGACGAGTCTGATTCCGTGTGTCATGGCGAAGGACGACCCCACCTGGCGGTTCGCCCTCGGCGCCAATCCCACGACCGAAGGCTGGATCTTCGCCATCCATGGCGACAACGGCCTCAGCGGCTACGGCTATGCCTCGGCGACGGCCCACATGGGGGCCAGCAAAGAGACGCTGAAGGCGGCCCTGGACCGCTTCGCACCACTGCTCACCGGGATGGACATCTTCGACCTCGAGCCCATCCTGCAGGCGCTCGAGCGCAACATGTACGGCCATCAGCAGGCCAAGGCCGCCATCGACTGCGCACTGCACGATCTGATGGCCCGCACGCTCGATCTGCCGCTCTACAAACTATTCGGCGGCAAGCTGCGCGACAAGCTGCCGATCTTGCGCATCCTCGCCATCAAGAAGCCAGACGAGATGGCCGCGGCCGCACAAAAGCTGGTCGATAAAGGGTACCGCTATCTCAAGATTAAAGTGCATGGGGATATCTCCGAAGACGTCGCCTGCGTCCGCGCCATCCGCAAGCGCGTCGGCGACGACGTGCATCTGACGATCGACGCCAACCAGTCCTACGATGCCAAATCGGCAATCACCGCCATCAACCAGATGATCGAATTCAATATCGACCTGGTCGAGCAGCCGGTGAAGATCGACGATCTGCGGGGCCTGAAGATGGTGACTGAGGCCGTGCCTGTGACCGTCGAAGCCGACGAAAGCGCCGGCTCGCTGCAGGAAGTCATGAACCTTGTGACCGGCGGCTACGTCGATGCCGTCAGCCTGAAAATTCCCAAGCTCGGCGGTTTACGCAATACCGTCGCCGCCATCCGCATTTGCGAGGCGGGCGGCATTCGCTACCGATTCGGCGCGGCAGTCGGCTCGCGCCTGTTATCCGCCACCGCCATGCATCTGGCCGCGGCGACACCGGGCATCGATTACGCCTGTGAACTCGGCGAATTCGACCGCCTGCTCGATGATCCGTTCGAGGGCATAGAAATCGAAAACGGTTATCTGCACCTACCAGACGGAATCGGCTGCGGCGTTACCCTCAAGCAAACGCAGCAACAAAAAGCCGTCCTTCGCTAATACGACATAAGCGGAACAATCCGTATCTCACGACAGGGAGAGACGACCATGACCAGTCGCATAGTCAACCGTACAAACAGCCGGGATATCCTTTCCGCGTTGGCCATCAGCGCCGCCTTGCTGTGGGCCGCGCCTGCTCATGCTCTCACGCAAGCGGAGATCGGCGATCTGCAAGGCCCCGAACGCCAGAAGATCTTGGAGGACGGCGCCCGCAAGGAAGGCAAGGTAACGATCTATTCCGGCATGATCGTCGATCAGGCGCTGCGCCCGATCACCGAAGCGTTCATGAAGAAATATCCCTATATCAAGGCGGAATACTGGCGCGCCGACAGCAACAAGATCGTCCAGAAGATTCTCGCCGAAGCGCGCGCCAAATCCATCGTCGCCGACGTGGCCGAGAGCACCAGCCTCTCCGAGCCGTTGATCAAGGCAAATGTCGTACTGCCCTTCAACTCGCCGCAACTCGAGGCTTATCCGGCCGATTATCGCGACCCGCGCCGCTTCTGGGGCGCCACGCGCTTCAGCTATTTCGGCGTCGCCTACAACACGAACATGATCAAGGCGGCCGACGCGCCGAAAAGCTACGAGGACCTGCTCGATCCCAAGTGGAAGGGCAAGCTCGCCTGGCGCGAAGGCTCCGACAGCGGCAATCTCTTGTTCATCACCAACATCATCATGGAGATGGGCGAGCAGAAGGCCGACGCCTATTTCCAAAAGCTGGCGCAGCAGAAGATCGTCAACTTCACGGGCAGCGCCCGCACGTTGGTGAACAATGTGATGTCCGGCGAATATCCGATGGCGCTGAACATCTTCCTGCATCACCCGGTGATCAGCGCCCAGAAGGGTGCGCCGGTCGCCGCACTGCCGCTGCAGCCGGTCCCGAGCCTAAACGGCACCGTGCTGTTCGTCAAAGGCGCGCCCAATCCGCACGCCGCCATGTTGCTGATCGACTACATGCTGTCCAAGGAAGGTCAGGCGACGCTTGAAGCGGCCGACTACCTCCCGGCCCATCCGGACGCCAGCACCAACGCCATCCTCGCCTCGATCATCCCGAAGAAGGCCGGCTTGAAAGAGAACTTCATCACGCCGCAGAAGCTGTTCGATCTCAACGACAAGGCCGAGGATGCGCTCAAGAAATACTTCAAGAACTAAGCGCGTTTTAAGTCGGCAGACGTGATGACGGCATGACGATGACACCCGCAGCGTGGGACGGATCCGCCGCGCCCGCACCCGCGAGTGCGGCGCGGCGCTTCGGCATTTCGCCACTCGTTGGCATTTTGGCCGCCCTGCTGCTCGTCTTCCTGGTCCCGCCGACGATCTATTTGGTGCAAACAAGCCTTTACACCACGAACTACGACGGCTCGTTCGACCAATTCACATTCCGCTTCTACATCGAACTGTTCACCAACCCGCGCTTCTTCAACAACTTGGTGAATGCCAGCATCTACGCCATCGGCTCCGCGGCGGTGGCCCTGACGCTCGGCACGCTGCAGGCCTGGATCGTCGAACGCACCAATACGCCGCTGCGCCAATATGTCTTCCTGATCTCCATCGTCTCGCTCGGCATCCCCAGCGTGCTCTACACCGTGTCTTTCCTGCTCATTCTCGGCAAAGCTGGGCCCATCAATCAGCTGTTGATGGAGTTGACGGGTTCAGCGACGCCACTGCTCAACGTCTACAGCATGTGGGGCATGGTGATTATCGAGGGCATCGACTTCGCGCCCCTCACCTTCCTGTTGCTCTCGTCGGTGTTCCGTTCGAACGACGCCTCCTTCGAGGAAGCCTCGATGATGAGCGGCGCCGGCATCTCGCAGACCTTCCGCCACATCACGCTTCGCCTCGCGACGCCCGGCATCATGGCGCTGCTGATCCTGATCTTCATCCGCGCCTTCGAGAGCTTCGAGACGCCGGCCCTTGTCGGCCGCCCCGGCAATGTCAACGTGCTGACCACCGACATCTACCAAAGCATCCAGGCAACCAACCCGCCCAATTATGGGCAGGCGGGCGCCTTCTCGATGGCCCTGATGCTGATCGTGATCTTGCTGTTGATTTGGTACAATCGGTTGTCCCGCCACGCCGAGAAATATCAGACGATCACCGGCAAGGGTTTCCGACCGCGCGCCATGGATCTCGGCAAGTGGCGCTTCCTCACGGCCGGGCTTCTTGTACTGATGTTCATCATCATGATCGGCCTGCCGGTCGGCATCGTCATCTATGCCTCGTTCCTGCCTTACTACGAAGGCGTCACGGCAAAATCTCTCACTCAGTTCACCCTGGCCAATTATGCCCAGGTGTTCAACTCGGCGTCCTTTAAGGGTGCGATCGGCAACACGCTGATTCTCGGCGCCGCCACGGCCAGCCTGGTCTGCCCCTTCACCGCGCTTTGCGCCTGGCTCGCGGCGCGGCGCCATCGCGGCGCCTGGATTCTCGACCAACTCGCCACCATGCCGCTAATCTTCCCAGCCATCGTCATGGGCGTCGCCTTCCTCAACGTCTTCCTCCATATGCCATTCGCGCTCTATGGCACGCTGCTCTCGGTGATCCTCGCCTCCATGGTGCGCTACCTGCCCTATGGCATGCGTTATTCCTACGCCGGCGTGCTGCAAGTTCACCGCGAGCTGGAAGAAGCCTCATCGCTGTCCGGAGCGCGCCAGTCCACGACATTCCTCCGCATCGTCGTGCCGCTGATCACGCCGGCGCTGATCACCTGTTGGCTGTTCGTCTTCCTGCTCTCGGTGAAGGCGGTGGCGGCGCAGATTCTGCTCGTCGGCCCGCGCTCGCAAGTCATCGCCGTCACACTGTTCGACCTCTGGGAGAATGGCCAGGTGACCGAGCTTGCCGCCATGGGCGTCACCTGGATGTCGTTGATGACCGTTGTCAGCACGATCTTCTATCTCATCGCCCGCCGCTACGGCCTCTCGATCCGTTAGGACCTGTCATGCTCAGCGTTTCCGGCCTGTTCAAACAATATATCAGCCACGACGGCACGCCCGGCGGCGGCGTGTTCGGCGCCGACTTCACGCTCAAGGAAGGCGAGCTGTTC
>CANJIM010000026.1 GCA_947474495.1 Rhodospirillaceae bacterium | reverse complement strand
TAGCCGTCGGCCAGCGCGCGGATATGCTTGTTGGCGCCGAAGATCTCCTGGATCAGGACGATGCCGCCCTTCGCCTTGCCCGACGGCTCCGCCTTGTAGGCCCCGAACTTATGACCGTCCGATGCCGTCAGTTGAATCATGCTGCCCATTACTTTGGTCCTTTCCTGATGGTCCCTGTGGCCGCCGTGAACCGGCTGGCCGTTCTTGTCATTTCATGGCGCTGAACGCGCCGCCTGGCGCCTTTTCCGCGCGCGGGCGAGCAGACTACCCGAATTCATTCAGGCGGCAACAGTCCGTCGCGCCGCGGCAGCGATTTTAGCTGCATCCGGCGTCAGGAAGGCTTCCATTTCGGGGCTGAACGGCACCGGCGTATGCGGCCGGTTGACGCGCGCGACCGGCGCCTTCAGGGAGCTAAAGCCCTTTTCGGCGACCATGGCGGCGATCTCCGAAGCGCTGCCGAAACTCGGGCCTTCATCGGCGATGACCAAACGTCCGGTCTTTTTGACAGAGGCGAGAATGCCGGTTTCGTCCAGCGGTACGAGTGTGCGCGGATCGACCACTTCGGCGTCGATGCCTTCCTGGGCCAAAATGTCGGCAGCCTTCATCGCCTCAGTCACCTGGCGCGAGAGGGCGACGATGGTGACATCCTTACCTTGGCGATGCACTGCCGCCTTGCCGAACGGCACGCGATAGTCGCCAGCCGGCACCTCGGCGCGCAAGGCGAGCAGCGTCGGATGCACCAGCATGACGGTGGCGTTGTCGCTGTAGATCGAGGTCAGTACCAAGCCTTTGGCGTCGGCCGGCGTCGCCGGCATGACGATCTCGAGCCCGGGATTGTGCGCATAGGCGCCGTGCGGGCTGGCCGAATGTTGCGGCCCGCCGCCCTGGCGCAAGCCGTGGAACATGCAGTAGGTCACCGGCGATTTCAGCCGGCCACCCGACATGTAGCGCGCATTGGCCGCCTCATTGACCACCTGGTTCCACGCCTCGAAGGCGAACACGCCGCTGCCGAAATGGTGGAACATGCGCAGGCCGGTCATCGAGGCGCCGAGCGCCAACATGGCGACGGCGGCCTCGGAGGTCGGCGGATCGAGCACGCGATCGCCATAGGGCACGAGCCGTTTGTCGGCGCCAGCCTCGGCGCCGTGGCCGGAAATGCCGCGGCCGATGATGGAGACTTTGGGATCGGCGTCCATGGCGACGCAGAGGGCATCGACCAGGGCCTCGGCGAAATTCATCTCGGTCATCAGGATGCTCCTCAGGCGAACTGCTTGGCGGCGTCGCTCGCCACGGGGAAGGGCGATTTTTCCGCCGTCTCGCGCGCCTTGGTCGTATCGGCGGTGACGCGCTGATCGACGGCGAGCAATTCGTCTTGTGTTGCCACCGATTCGGCGAGCAGCGTCTTGGCATGCCGCAGGATCGGATCGTAGGTCTTGATCCAATCGGCATGCTTGCCGTCGATCTTGCTGCTGTCCCACGCCATCGCAATATCGGTGACGCCGGTCGGGAAGGCGGCATGGACTTGATGCGAGCCGGGCCAGCGTTCGAGATCGGCTTGCAGGAAGAAAGGGCCCTTGCCGGAGCGGACATGCGCGACGGCCTTTTGCGCCGCCGCGTGCACCTCTTCGACATTCGCGCCGTTGACCACCGCGGTCGGAATATCGAGGGCGGCGGGCACATGCGACAGATGCTTGGCCGCCAGCATGGAGGAGGGGCGCTGGCCCGGCTTGGCGTTATTCTCGCACATGAAGAGCACGGGCAGTTTGAGTAGCGAGGCGAGATTCAGCGATTCGTAGCCGATGCCTTCGTCGAGCGTGCCGTCGCCGAAATGGGCCACCGCGATGGCTTGGCTCTTCTGCTTCATCAGGCCGTAGGCCGAACCGACGGCGAGCGCGATGGAGCCGCCGACCATGGCGGAGGTCGAATGAAAGCCGACGTCGGGATCGCAGATATGCCAGGGGCCGCCGCGGCCTTTGTTGGTGCCGCCGTCGCGGCCCAGAATTTCGGCGAACATCGCCATGCGGTCCGAGCCGCGCGCCACCAGATAGCCGTGGTTGCGGTGTGTCGTATGGGCGACGTCGTCCTTGTGCAAGGCGAGGCAGGCGCCGGCACCGGCGCCTTCGGCGCCGATATAGAGATGCTGGCGGCCGACATAGTCATAGGCCATGGCGAGGCGGATGACGTCCTCCTCGAAACGGCGAATGCGCAGCATGCATTCGAACAGCGCCAAGCGCTCTTGCTTGTTCAAGCGGTCCTCCCTGAGGTCTTCATTTTCTTGTCGGCGCGTTTCATTATCGCGCCGCTTCTGCGTTGCCTGCGGCCACAGTAGAAGCGGGAAATTTCGCCATCAAGGGCAAAACGACCATCGCCGCATCATCGCGGCGTAACGAAACGGCGCGGAAAAATATGGGACGGCAAGGCCCATATTTGCTTGCCGAATCGTCGGCTGGCCTCGTGGGTTGAAAGCCGTTAGGCTGATCCGGCTCACAGCAAGCGAGCCGACAAGAAAAGTAAGCGCAAGGGAGGCGCGGACGACCGATGGCGCGTGCGAAAGCCGTCAAATCGCAAAAAGCGGTGCCGAATAAAGCCGCAGGCTCGCCCCTCGCGCTCTATCGCACGATGGCGACGATCCGCGCTTTCGAGGAGACCGTGCAGCGCCTGTTCCTCGGTGGCCATATCCCCGGCCTCGTCCATCTCTACATGGGCCAGGAGGCGGTCGCCGCCGGCGTCATCGCCGAGCTGGCGCAGACCGATTTCATCGGCAGCCATCATCGCGGCCACGGCCATTGCGTCGCCAAGGGCGGCGATCTCGATAAATTGTTCGCCGAGCTGCTCGGCAAGCGCGCCGGTTACGGCCTCGGGCGCGGCGGCTCCATGCATATCTTCGATCCGGCCAACGGCAATCTCGGCACCACCGGCATCGTTGGCGGCTCGGTGCCGCTGGCCGCCGGCGCGGCGCTCACCGCCAAGCTGCGCAAGACCGGCCAAGTCGCGGTCAGCTTCTTTGGCGACGGCGTGCTCAACCAAGGCATCATGTTCGAAGCCATGAATATGGCGGCGATCTGGCAGCTGCCGGTGCTGTTCGTCTGCGAGAACAACGGTTTTGGCGAATTCACCAGCATCGATGACGTGACCGCCGGCAAGGACATCGCCGATCGCGGCAAGGCCTTCGCCATCCCCTCCGAGCATGTCGACGGCATGGACGTGCTGGCGGTGCAAAAAGCGGCGCGCACGGCGGTGGCGCGAGCGCGGGACGGCAAGGGCCCGAGCTTCCTAATCTGCAGCACCTGGCGCTTCAGCGGCCATCATGTCGGCGACAAGCAGGACTACAAGGAAGACGCCGAGACGAAAGCCTGGCGCAAGCGCGATCCGATCGCGCAGCTGGCGCGCAAGCTCGTCGCCAAGAAGCAGGCGACGCAGAAGCAGCTCGACGCCATTGCTGACGAAGCCAAATCAGCGGTGACGAAAGCCGCCGAGGCGGCGCGCAAGCTGGAGTCGCCGACGCCGGCCGATCTCATGGAGCATCTCTATGCCGAGTGAGAAGATGCTCACCGTGAAGGACGCCATCCTCGAAGCCCTGTTCGAAGAAATGGCGCGCGACGATCGCGTCTGCATCATCGGCGAGGATGTTGGCGTCGCCGGTGGCGTGTTCGGTCAAACCAAGGGCCTGTTCGAGAAGTTTGGCGAGGCCCGCGTCGTCGATACGCCGATTTCCGAGCCCGCCATTTTCGGCATGACGGTGGGCGCCGCTATGGCCGGCCTGCGTCCGGTGGTCGAAGTGATGTTCGGCGATTTCATCACCCTGGTGATGGACCAGCTGGTCAACCAAGCTGCCAAGATCCATTACATGTCGGCGGGCGGTTACACAGTGCCGCTGGTGCTGCGCACGGCGGTCGGCGTCGGCGGCAACCTCGGGCCGCAACATTCGCAAAGCTTCCATGCCTGGGTCGCCCATGTGCCGGGCCTCAAGGTCGTCATGCCGCAATCGCCGGCCGACGCCAAGGGCCTGATGAAAGCGGCGATCCGCGACAACAATCCGGTGGTCTTCATCGAGGACCGCACGACCTACAATGTCAAAGGTCCGATCCCGGACGGCGACGTCATCGTGCCGCTGGGCAAGGCGAATGTCGTGCGCGAGGGCCGCGACGTCACCATCGTCGCCGTGTCGCGCATGGTGCAGATCGCCACTAAGGCCGCCGACATCCTGGCGGGTGAAGGCATCGCGGTCGAGATCGTCGATCCGCGCTGCATCGTGCCGCTCGACCGCGAGACGATCCTCGCCTCGGTGCGCAAGACCTCGCGCGCCCTGGTGCTGGACGCCGGCCATCTCGATTACGGCATCACCGGCGAGATCGCCGCGATCATCTCGGAACAGGCCTTCGATTATCTCGATGCGCCGGTGGCGCGGCTTGCCGCGCCCAATGTGCTCATTCCCTGCAACACGGCGCTCGAGCCGTTGATCGTGCCGAACGAACAGCAGATCGCCCAAAAAATCCGCGAGATGCTGAATGCCTGATACCAAAAAATACCCTGGGAGGAATCATGCCGGAAATAGTGAGCCGGGAGGCGCGCCTCTCGCTGCTTGAGCGCATGCTGCTGATGCGCCGCTTCGAGGAAGCGGTGATCCATGCCGCGGCCAAGCATAAATATATCGGCCGCAACCATCTCTATATCGGCCACGAGGGCACCGGCGCCGCCGTCATGGCGCAGCTGAAGCCCGGCGATCTCGCTCATACGACGCACCGCAACCACGGCCATATCGTCGGGCGTGGCGCCGATCCGGGCCGGGCCCTGGCGGAGATCATGGGCCGCGAGGGCGGCCTGTGCGGCGGGCGCGGCGGCACCTGGCATATGACCGACACCTCGGTCGGCTTCCAATCGACCTCGGCCATGGTCGGCGGCTCCATCGGGCTCGCCACCGGCGGCGGATTCGCTTGCAAGCAGCTCGGCCAAGGCAACGTCTCGGTCGCCCTGTTCGGCGACGGCGTTTTGGATGAAGGGATCAGCTACGAGGCCTTCAACTTCGCCTCGCAATACAGCCTGCCGATTCTCTTCATGTGCGAGAACAACGAGAAGCCGGGCCGGCGCGAGACATCGATGCTGGCGGCAGACCGTTTGCTCGACATTCCCAAAGCGCTGAAGATTCACACCATGACGGTGGACGGCGGCGATGTCGAAGCGGTCCATGCCGCAGTCGGCGAGGCCTTGGCGCGCATTCGCAAGGACCAAGTGCCGGTCTTCATCGAATCGCAGATCGAAGCCTGGCCCGGCTCGCACCAGCACAAGCCGGAATTCACCACCGGCGAGACCGATATTTCGATGGCGTGGGATACCGGCAAGATTACCGGCCCCCATGCCGACTGGATCCGCCAGGAGCCGATCCTGCGCTATGTCCGCAAGCTGCTGGCCGAAAAGGCCGCGGCCCAAGCGGACATCGAAGCGCTCGATAAGAAGGTGCAGGCGAAGATGGCCAAGGCGCGCGATTTCGCCGAAGCCAGCCCGTTCCCCCAAGCGGAAGGCGCCATCCTCGGCGCCTTCGCCTGATCGAAGGACGCAGCCATGACGGAAAAAACCTTCGCCCAGGCGATGTTCGACGCGCTCTCGATCAGCATGGAGCAGGACCCGACCATCTCGGTGTTCGGCGCCAGCAGTTTCGTGCTGGGTCGCGGCCTGCCGCCGGCCGACGAAAAGGCCTTCATCGCCAAATATACGACGCGCTTGTTGGACCCACCGGTCTCGGAGAATGTGCTCGCCTCCGTCGGCGTCGGTTCGGCGACGGCGGGCCTCAGGCCCTTCATCAATTTCGGCACGTCGAGCTTCGCGTTCGAGGCGCACAACCAGATCGTCAATGAAGCCGGCAACGCCCGCTACATGTCGGGCGGCCAGCTCAAGGTGCCGCTGGTCTATCACATGTTCCACGGCATTCGCGGCATCGGCGGCGCGCAGCACAGCCAGAGCCCGCAATCGATGTACGCCAACTGCCCCGGCCTCGAAGTGGTTCTGCCGGCGACCCCGGCGGATGCCAAGGGCCTGATGCGCACGGCGATCCGGAGCGACAATCCGACGCTCTTCATCACCCACACCAAACTGCTTGCCACCAAGGGCGAGGTGCCCGACGGGGATTACGCGATCCCGTTCGCCAAGGGTGAGGTCAAGCGCGCCGGCAAGGACGTCACCATCGTCGCCATGTCGTTGATGGTGCTGGAGGCGCTCAAGGCCGCCGATCAATTGAAGGCGCTCGGCATCGACGCCGAAGTGGTCGATCCGCGGACCGTCGTGCCGTTCGATGCCAAGGTCGTCATCGACTCGGTCAAGAAGACCGGCCGCCTGGTGATCCTCGAGGAGGCCAGCCTGGTCTGTTCGGTGGCGTCCGAGATCGCCGCGATTGTGGCGGAACAGGCCTTCGAGGCGCTGAAGGGGCCGATCATCCGCGTCGGTCGCCCGCATGTGCCGATGCCCTACAGCCCTTCGCTCGAAGCCTTTTGCACGCCCGATGCGGCCAAGCTGGTCGATGCGGTGCGCAAGCTGCTGAAAAAGTAACAAACGTCCCGGCAAAACAAAGGGCCGACGGAGCGATCCGCCGGCCCTATGTTTTTGACGGCCGGCGATCAGTAGCCGCGATTGGCGCGCGCCTTCTCCAACACGGCCTTCGGCGTATCCAGCGTCTGGTTGATCAGGTCGGCGACCTTGGCGCCGTCCATCGGGCCAAGGGCGACCTTGGTCTTTTCCGCCTCGGCCTTCATCTGCGGCGAGGTCATGGCGTCCATGAAGGCCTTGCGCAGCAGGGCGACGCGGTCGGCCGGCACACCGGGCGTCGTCATGAAGGCGCGTCCCAACTCGTTGCCGAAGGCGTAGAGCTTGAGCGCCGCCTTGTCCTCCGGCGTCTTGCCGAGATCGGAGAACAGCGGCACGCCCGGCAGATCCGGCGCCGGCTCGGTGGCATATTGCAGCAGGATGTTGACCTTCTTGTCGCGCAGCCAGTCGGCGTTATCGACCTTCATCGATTCCCAAGCCTTGCTGCCGCCCTCGATCTCGCCGCGCTCGATGCCGAGCTGTACTTCGGCGGTGCCGGAGTAGCTGGCGATGATCTTGAAGTTGGTGCCGGCGAGGTTGTTCAGCAGCTTGAGATAGAACACCGTCGGCGAGGTCGGGCCCGAGCCGCCCATGATCGTCTCGCGCTTGCGCGCGTCCTCCAGCGTCTTGGCCGGCGAGGTATGCCAGGTGTAGGTCACCTCGACGACCGGCGCGGCGCGGCCGATGTAGATGAACTTGGCGGCGTCGTACTGGATGCCTTCGGATTCGAGCGCCTGCTCGATGGCGAGCGCTTGCGGCGCGCCGCCGACCACGCTGCCGTCCTTGGGCGCGGCGTTGTACATCCAATTGACCATCTTGAGATGGCCGGCGCCCGGCATATTCTTGACCACCATGGTCGGTTTGCCGGGCAGATAGTCGCCCATGTAGCGCGCGACCAGGCGGCCATAGAGATCGTAGCCACCGCCCGGATTGGTGCCGACCATCATGTCGATGGTGTTGCGGCTTTTGTAAAAGGCCTCGGCGCTTTGCGCGCTTGCCTCATGCGCGGCGAAGGCGACGACTGAAAAAGCGGATGCGACTAAGACCGCGCGCGGTCCCCCTTTGAATACGGACAGCATGTTTCCTCCCAGATCGTCTTTTTTATGAAGTGACGACTCATGTTCCCTGTAGGCGTTTATTGGCGGCACTGCGGGCCGCGTTTTTTTGAATCGGGGAAAGGATAGGCCCCGGACGGCGAAGCCGTCCAGAGATGCAATGTCCGCCCAAAGGCGTCCAGCCGGGCAAAATGCTCGGGAAAATGAAACGAGGCGAAATGAAAATGAGGCGCGGTTAGCGCGGCAGCAGCTGCAAAGCGCGGCGGATCGCGGCGGCACTGCGGTCTTTCACGGCCAGCGCGTGGCGCTCGACGAGATGCCAGGAGAGCATGGCGCAGCCGAGCGTAATGGCGCCGGCGCTCAGCACCAAGGCGGCGACGGAAATGCCGGGATACAGCGCGATGAGTGTCTGCTGCACCGGGAAGGCATAGATGTAAAAGCCATAAGAGTAATCGCCGGCGCGGTTGTAGCCACGCAACGCCCCGCCCGGCACATAGGCGAGATAGAACAGCAGGTAGGCCGCCGTCAGCAGGTAGGCAATGAAGAACAGATCGCGGTCGATCACGGCGGCGATGACGAGGGCGGCCAACGCGCCGGCGAAACCGGCGTGATGCAGGCGGATGCGCGCCTTCTCCAGATGGAAGGCGGCGCCGGTGAAGAACATGAAAAACAGATGCAGGCCCTTGCTCTCGGCGCCGGTGACGAAATGCTGGCGCAACAGCAACAGGCCGGAGATGCCGCAGGCCGCCACGACGGCGACGCGGAACAGCGGTGCTTGGCGCGCGCGGGTGAGCAGCAGCAGCGCCCAGGCGATGACGAGAAAGGCGTACATGCGAATCTCGAACGGCATCGTCCATAGGGAGCCGTTGACGGCGCCCTTGTAGGGATTGCTGTCGAAGACGCCGGGCAAGTTGTAGGCGACGCCCCAGATCAGCGTCGCGCATTTCCACAAGTAGCGATAGGTCAGCGGATCGGCGAAATAGTCGGCGAGCGGCAGCGTCGTCAGGACGGCGCCGAGGCCGAACACGCTGAGCAGCACCACGACGATCAGCGCCGGATAGATGCGCAGGATTCGCGCGACGAGAAAGTCGAGCGCGCTCTGCCGCGCCAGCAAACTCCCGGTCACCAGAAAGCCGCTGGTGATGAAGAAGGCGTCGACCGCCATGTTGCCGAGATCCATGCCGAGCGCAGCCTGGAGCGGCTGCGTATCGGGCCGGCCGGTGGCGAGCGCGAAGCTGTGGCTCACCAGCACGGCGAAGGCCGCCAGCATGCGGATCAGGTTGTAGTTGTTGTCCCGGCCGGTCGCGAGCTGCGCGAGTTGCAAAGCGCTGATCCTCCGGCCGACGCGCTACACGTTGAAGCGGAAGTGGACGACGTCGCCGTCGGCGAAGACATATTCCTTGCCTTCGATGCGCGCCTTGCCGGCTTCCTTGGCGCCCTGTTCGCCGCCCAGCGCGACGAAGTCCGCATAAGCGATCACTTCGGCGGCGATGAAGCCGCGCTCGAAGTCGTTATGGATCACGGCGGCGGCCTGCGGCGCCTTGGTGCCCTTCAGGATCGTCCAGGCGCGCGCTTCCTTGGGGCCGACGGTGAAATAGGTGATCAAGCCGAGCAGCTCGTAGCCGGCGCGGATGACGCGGTTGAGGCCGGTCTCTTCAAGGCCGAGGCCGGCGAGGAATTCCTGGCGCTCGGCGGCCTCCAGCGTGACGACTTCCGCTTCGATGGCGGCGGAGATGACGACGCTGCGCGCCCCGGTGCGCTTGGCCATCTCGTCGACCTTGGCGCTGAAGGCATTGCCGGTCGCGGCGGAGGCTTCATCGACGTTGCAGGCATAGAGCACCGGCTTGCCGGTCAGCAGCTGCAGCAGCTTGAAGGTCGGCACTTCGTCGGGCGTGAGGACGGCGGTGCGCGCCGGCTTGCCGTCGCGCAGCACGCCAAGCGCCTTCTCGACGACGGGCAGCAGCGTCTTGGCCTCCTTGTCGCCGGTTTTGGCCTTCTTGGTCAGGTTGTCGACGCGCTTTTCCAGGCTCTCCATGTCGGCGAGCATCAATTCGGTCTCGACCGTCTCGGCGTCGGCGATGGGATCGATGCGGCCTTCGACATGGGTGATGTCGTCGTCTTCGAAGCAGCGCAGCACATGGACGATCGCGTCGACTTCGCGGATGTGCGACAGGAATTTGTTACCGAGGCCTTCGCCCTTGCTGGCGCCGCGCACCAGGCCGGCGATATCGACGAACTCGAGCTGCGTCGGGATGATCTTGGCCGACTTGCCGATCTCGGCCAGCTTGTCGAGGCGCGGGTCGGGTACGCCGACGCGGCCGACGTTCGGCTCGATGGTGCAGAACGGATAGTTCGCCGCTTGGGCGGCGGCGGTCGCCGTCAGTGCGTTGAAGAGCGTGGACTTGCCGACGTTGGGCAGGCCGACGATGCCGCAATTGAAACCCATAGCCTTACTCTTTCTTCAGCGCCGCGCGGGGCGCAGGATCTTCCGGCGCGGGCGCGAGCAGGTGGACTTTGTTCATGAAGCCGGCCTCGTCGCCTTTGACGAGGATCGGCAGGGCGTCGGCGATGGCGTCGCACCAGGTCTCGACGAAGGCGCGCTCGGCCTTGGCGAAATTGCCGAGCACGTAGTTCGTCACCAGATGTTTCTCGCCGGGATGGTCGATGCCCATCCGCAAGCGCCGGTAGTCCTGGCCGAGATGCTGATCGAGGCTGCGCAGGCCATTGTGGCCGGCAGCTCCCCCGCCGCGCTTGACGCGCAGCTTGCCGAACTTGAGGTCGAGTTCGTCATGGATGGCGATCACGTCGGCCAAGTCGATCTTGTAGAACTGCGCTGCCGCCGCCGCCGATTGACCGGAGAGGTTCATGTAGGTGGCCGGCTTGAGCGCGACGACCTTCATGCCGCCGATCGTGCCTTCGGCGACGTCGCCTTGGAATTTCTTGCGCCAGGGAGAAAAGCCATGGCGGCGGACGATTGCGTCCGCCGCCATGAAACCGACATTGTGCCGTTGTCCGGCATGTTCCGGCCCCGGATTGCCGAGGCCCACCAGAAGGAGCATATCGCCTCCCAATAGGCCGTCGGCACGGGGGCCGCAGGCCGATTACTTCTTCGCCGGAGCCTTGGCGGCAGGAGCCGCCGCTTTCGGCGCGGCAGCGCCACCAGGCGCGGCCGGCACGGCCTTGCGCTCGACCGGCGCGGCTTCCGCTGCGGCAGTCGGACGGGTCTCTTCTTCCGTCTGAACGGTCGGAGCGGCCACCGTGGCGATGGTGAAGTCGCGGTCGGCGATGACCGGACGAACGCCGTCGGGCAGGCTGACCATGCTGATGTGGATCGAGTCGCCGATGTCGCGGCCGGCCAGATCGACGGTGATGTGCTGCGGAATCGCGGCCACCGGGCAGACCATGTCGACTTCGTGACGGACGATGTTCAGCACGCCGCCCTTCTTGAGGCCGGGCGACTGCGTCTCGTTGATGAACTGCACCGGCACGGCGACGGTCACGGTGGCGTTGGCGGCCACGCGCATGAAGTCGACATGGATCGGCTGATCGCTCACCGGGTGGTACTGCACGTCGCGCGGCAGCACGCGGTGCTTCTTGCCGTCGAGGTCGATGTCGACCAGGCGGGTGAAGAAGCCCGAACGGCTGAGCTGCTGCTTGAGCAGCTTCGGCTCGACCGAGATCAGAGTGGGGGACTCTTTATTGCCGTATACGACGGCCGGAATATGTCCGGCACGACGCGTGGCACGGGCGGCCCCCTTTCCGCTCCGCTCCCGCGCGCTGGCGGGAAGACTGACGATATCAGCCATAGATACTCTCCTATCATGCGGGCAGGCTGTCAGAGGCGCTGCGCGCAATGTAAAGCGCCGGCCTCCAGGGGTGCCGGCGCGGTTTTGGGAACGGCGGAATGTAAGGGTTTCCGGGTGGGAGATCAACCGGCCAGCCGGGAAACGGCCGGAATCGGCGAAATCCCGAAAAGTCTATTTAAATCAATCAAATAGGCTGGAAACCGAGCTTTCCTCGCTGATCCGCTTCATGGCTTCGGCGAGCAGCGGGGCGACGGTCAACTGGTCGACCCGGTCGGAAACCCGCACCGCCTGGGTCGCCATGATGCTGTCGGTGACCACCAGGCGCTGCAGCGGCGAGGCCGCCACGCGGGCCACCGCGTCGCCCGACAGCACGCCGTGGCTGACATAGGCGGCGACGCTCTTGGCGCCGGCCTTGGTCAAGGCGACGGCGGCGTTGCACAGGGTGCCGGCGGAATCGACGATGTCGTCGACCAGGATGCAGTGGCGGCCGGAGACGTCGCCGATGATGTTCATGACTTCGGAGACGCCGGCGCGCTCGCGGCGCTTGTCGATGATGGCGAGGTCGGCGTCGAGCCGGCTGGCCATGGCGCGGGCGCGCACCACGCCGCCGACGTCGGGCGACACGATCATCAAATCCTGAGTGGTCTTGTATTTGGCGCGGATGTCGTCGATCAGCACCGGCTGGGCGTAGAGATTGTCGACGGGAATGTCGAAGAAGCCCTGAATCTGGCCGGCGTGCAGATCGATGGTCAGCACGCGGTCGGCGCCGGCAGTGGTGATCAGGTTGGCGACCAGCTTGGCGGAGATCGGCGAGCGCGGGCTGGTCTTGCGGTCTTGGCGGGCATAGCCGAAGTAGGGCAGCACGGCGGTGATGCGGCGGGCCGATCCGCGCTTCAACGCGTCGAGCGTGACGAGCAATTCCATCAGATTGTCGTTCGCCGGGAAGGAGGTCGGCTGGACGACGAAAACATCCTCGCCGCGCACGTTCTCCTGAATTTCCACGAACACTTCGAGATCGGAGAAGCGGCGGATCACGGCTTTGGTCAGCGGCAAGTTGAGGCAGGCGGCGATAGCTTCCGCGAGCGGCCGATTGCTGTTGCCGCTGAGTACCTTCATGGACGTGCCCCTTGCAGATGGAGCGCCGGGAGCCCGGCGCGCGCGGACTTTATCAACGTGACAGGAATGTGTAAACGCTCCCATGCCGCGCGGGATGAAAGCTTGTCGCCTGTTGCAAGCGGGTCGCAGGGTGACGCGAAAACAGGGTTAAAACGCCGCATCTGCAGGCTTATGGCGGCGTCACCGGCTTTCCGCTTTTCGCCGCGGCATCGGCATCGGCCATGACCGACTGTTCCAAAAGGTCGATGATCCCCGGCGTTGCCGCTTCGGCGATCAGGAAGGCGAGATCGCCCAAGGCGCCCTGCAGGGCGCTTCGCGGCACGTCGTTGGCTTGGGAAATGACGCCGAGCTCGCGGCCGTCGGGCCGCAGTACCGTCCAGGAGACTTTAAGATTGTCGAGCTGCTGGCCGCCCCGCATGGGTCCCGGCTTGATCTCGATGGCGCCCATGACGATGGCGCCGTCGTCGGCCAGGGAATCGCCGACGGTGAGGCCGGCTTGCTTGAGATGATATTCGAGCGCGCGCGCCATGGCCTGCGGCCCCGCACCGGCGACGCCATCGACGCCGGCAATGGTGACCTTGGGAAGCGCTTTGATGTCGGGCGGCAGTCCTTCGGCCTCGTCGAGATAGCGTTCGACGCCGCGCACGACATCGCCGGCAATGGCGGCGCGCAGAGCCGGCGACAGGCTTTGCCAATCCGCAGCTGAAGCGCGCGGCTCGCTGATGAAGCGGGTGATCTCATGGCCGTCGGTGGCGACCAGCCGCCAAGTCAGGCGCAGGGGGCCGTTCGGCGCCGCTTGTCCGAGTTCGCCGCGCAACGTCGGCCGGATCGGCGTTCGCGCCGCGCGGGCCGGCAGCGCGGGCGTGGTCGAGGTCGGCGGCGCGGCGGGGCGCGCCGTGCTGGCGATCGGCGCCGCCTCGGCCTGGGTCATCGCCGGGATTTCGGCGTCGCGCAGGGCGAGCACGACGGCATCGGTGATGACGTCGCCGGGAACCTCGTCATGATTGGGTGTCGTCACCGGCGCGACGATCACGCCGCCGCGCAAGCCCGGCCGCAACAGCGGGTTGCTGAACGGCGTCTGATGCTGGAACGGCGACGGTGGATCGCCGCAGCCGGCAAGCGATCCCATCAGCGCAACAGCCATCGCGAGGCGCCCAGCCAATGACAGCTTAGCCAATGACACAGGCCACCATCATGCCGAGGATCAAGATGAAGGTGAAAATGATGAGGTGCGGCATGGCGCTTATGCCAGTGCGATGGCCGACAAGCCGCGGCCATAGTCGGGCTCTTTGCGCAGGCATGTGCGGCGGTAGCTGAAGAAACGCGTTTCGTCGGCACAGGTATCATAGGGCAGCGCTTCCGCGCCGCCGACGCCAAGCGTCTTTAGTTTCGCCACGACATAGCCGGGCAGATCGAAGCGCCAGCGCCCTTCGCTTGTTGGATCGGGCAGGAAGAAGCGCGCGTTATCGGCCGTCTCGGCGAGAAACGGCGCGGGAAATTCCGGGCCGACCTGATAGGACATGCGGCCGATGCAAGGGCCGACGGCAGCGGCGATGCGATTGCGGCGCGCCCCGAGCTTTTCCATTTCGGCGAGTGTCGCATCAAGCACGCCGCCGACCGCGCCGCGCCAGCCGGCGTGCGCCGCGCCGATCACCCCGGCGCGGCTGTCGGCGAACAGCACCGGCGCGCAATCGGCGGTGAGAATGCCGAGTGCGATGCCCGGCTTGTCGGTGACGAGACCATCGACCTTAGGGCCTTGGCCGGCTTCCCAGGGCGCCTCGACCACGGCGACGTCGGGACTATGCACCTGATAGGCGGTGACCAGCGCCGTCTCCGGCAGATCGAGCGCATACGCCGAGCGGCGGCGGTTCTCGCGCACATGCTCTGGATCGTCGCTCGAGCCGAGCCCGACATTGAGCGCGGCGAAGATGCCTTCGCTGACGCCGCCTTGCCGCGTGAAGAAGGCATGCTTCACCCGCCCCTCGTTGAACGGATCCTTCAACAGCGCGGAATTCAGCGTGGGGACCGTCATGCCTTCTCCGCAAAGCCCGGCGGCGTCGGCTGCTGCGGACCGGTGAGGGCAAGCGCCTTGAACAGCGTGCCCATCTCGGTGGGCGAGACCAAGCGTTTGACGGCGAGGCCGATCTTGCCGCTTTGCGTGGGGTCGGATTTGCTCAGCACATCGGCGCGATGGGCGATGCCGAGGGTTTCCAGGAACGGGCCTTGCTCGATCGGACCGAACGCTGTCGCGCCGGCTTGACGCGCGGCGGCAGCGAGGCTTGCGAAATCGACATGGGCGGTGAGATCGGCGCTGCCCGGTTCGAACAAGGGATCGTGCCGCGCATGGCCGCGCATGGCTTGCAGGCTGTCGCCGGTCTCGCCGTTCGCCGTGCCGTAATCGACGATGATGGCCGCGCCGCCAAAATTCGCGAGCCGCGTGGCGATCTGGCGCAGCATGGCATGGCCAGCAGGCGCCTCTTCGCGAATCGCGCCTTCGACGCCGGGTGGAAAGACGCGATCGGCGGGCGGACCGACGGTGAAGACGAAGTCCTCGCCCTCTAGGCCCCCTTCTTTCAAGCCAATGCGACGCTCGTGCCAGGCCCCCTTGGTGAAGATGTATTGGTCGATCGGGAGGGCGTCGAAGAATTCATTGGCAACCAGCAGCAGCGGGCCGGGCGGCAGATTGGCGATGCGGTCATGCCACATCGGATTGAACGCGCCGAGCGCCGCATGCTGCGCCCGGCGCAGCACCGGATTGGTCTCCACCAGATGCAGGGTGACCGATTCGTGAAAGCCCGGCACGCGCTGCGTCGCCCGTAGCGCGTCGCCCATCAACGTGCCGCGGCCGGGACCAAGTTCGACGAGCAGCGCGTCGCCGGGCGAACCCATCTGCTGCCAGCTATAGGCGAGCCAGACACCGAGCAGTTCGCCGAACATCTGGCTGATCTCCGGCGCGGTGACGAAGTCACCCGCCGCGCCGAGCGGATCGCGCGTGCGGTAGTAGCCGTGCGTCGGATCGTTGAGCGCCGCATCCATGTAGCGGGCGAGCGGCAGCGGGCCGGTGCGGCGAATCTCAGCCCGCAGTGCGTCGGCCAAGCCACTCATTGGTTGTCGCCCGTCATTTGGTGGCCGTTGCGGTCAGGGGTTTTGCGGTGGCGATCAGCCAGACGCCGGCGAGGATCAGCGGCAGCGACAAGAGCTGGCCCATGGTGGCGCCGGCATAGAGGAAGCCGAGCTGCGGGTCGGGTTGGCGCACGAACTCGACGCCGAAGCGCGCCAGGCCGTAACCGGCCAAGAAGAGTCCGGCGAGCAGGCCGGGCCGCTCGATGGCGCGCGTGCGATGGACGAGCCAGGCGAGGAGGGCGAACAACAGCGCGCCTTCGAAGAACGCCTCGTAGAGCTGGCTCGGATGGCGCGGCAGGCCGTCGCTATGCGGAAACACCATGGCCCAGGGCACATCGGTGACGCGGCCCCACAATTCGCCGTTGATGAAGTTGGCGATGCGGCCGAGCAGCAGGCCAATCGGCACGGCGCAGCACAGGATGTCGCCGACGCGCTTGATCGCCAGCTTGCGCGTCAGGCAGAAAACGATCAGCGCGGCGATGACGCCGACGAGGCCGCCGTGGAACGACATGCCGCCGCGCCATACGGCGATCAGGGTGAGCGGATCGTTGGCCAGGCCGCCCGGCAGATAGAACAGCACATAGCCGATGCGCCCACCGAGGATGACGCCGAGCGTTGCCCACAGCAAGAAATCGTCGACGTCGCGGCCCGACATGATCGCGGGAAAGCGCCGCGCCAGATGCAGCATATAGCGCCAGCCGAGGATCAGGCCGACGACATAGGCAAGCGCGTACCAGCGGATGGCGAGCGGGCCGATCTCGATCAGCACCGGGTCGATGACGGGAAAGGGAATGACGAACATCGCGGGCACTCGCGCTGGGAAAGGGGGCTCAGCTTAGCGGTCGACTGTTAGCGATAGGGGTCAGCAGCACGCAGCGAACCGCGCACATAGCGGTCGACGCCGTCTTCAAGGCTGGTGAACGGCTTGGCATAGCCGGCGGCACGCAAGCGCGCCATCTTGGCTTCGGTGAAATATTGGTATTTGTCGCGGATCTCGACCGGCGTGTCGACGAAGCGGATGTCGACCGGCTTGTCGTTGGCGGCGAAGGTCGCCTTGGCGAGATCGGCGAAGCTGCGCGCTTTGCCGGTGCCCATGTTGAACAGGCCGTTGACGCTCGGCGTGTCGCGCAGCCACAGCATGACGTCGACGCAATCGTCGACATGGACGAAGTCGCGCATCTGGCCGCCGTCGGGATAGTCGGGGTGATGCGACTTGAACAAGGTGGCGGGCTCGCCGGCGGCGATCTTCGGCGAAATCTGCGCCACCACGCTCTTCATGTTGCCCTTGTGAAGCTCATTTGGGCCGTAGACGTTGAAGAACTTGAGGCCGGCCCATTGGCGCGGCCGCGGGCCGTTGGTCTCGATGGTCTTCGCCACGCGCCGGTCGAACAGATGCTTCGACCAGCCATAGCCGTTGAGGGGCCGGAGCTTGGCGAGCGCGGCGCTGGAGAACTCGTCGTCGAAGCCGGCGGCGCCGTCGCCGTAGGTCGCGGCGGAGGAGGCGTAGATGAAGCGCTTGCCGTGCGAGGCGCACCAGCTCCAGAGGTCGGACGACAGGCCGAAATTGTTGCGCGCCAGCTTGTCGGCGTCCGTCTCGGTGGTCGAGGAGATGGCGCCCATGTGGAAGATGACGTGGATCGCCGTCACGTTGCGGTCGAGATAGCGCATCAGGTCTTCCGGCGGCACGATGGCGGCCAGGTTGCGCTTGGCGATGTTGCGCCATTTGTCGTCGCTGCCGAGCCAGTCGCAAACGACGATGTCCTCGCCGGCCCGCGCTTCGAGCGCCGCGGCCAGGTTCGAGCCGATAAAGCCGGCGCCGCCGGTGATCACGATCATGGGGCCGTCATCCTTGTGGCCATGTCCTTGTCAGACCGGGCTTTTATAGGCTTCGGCAGGCGGCCCGGCAAGGTGGTGCCAAGGTTGCGGGAACGCCCGTCCATCCCCATAATCGGTCACCCCACACAGCCAGGACAGCCGCCATGCAGACCAACAACAAGCTGCTCGACGATCTCGCCCGCGTCGCCTCCGGCGCGCTCGGCGTCGCCTCCGGCATGCGCGACGAATTGGAGGGCGTGCTGCGTCAGCGCTTCGCCCGCGTCGTCGGCGATCTCAACGTCGTCGACCGCGAGGAATTCGAAGCGGTGAAGGCGATGGCGGCCAAGGCGCGTGGCGAGCAAGACGCCCTGGCGGCGCGCGTCGCGGCGCTCGAAGCGCAGATCAAAAAACTCTCTGGCGCTTGAGCTTTCGCGAGTCGAATCAGCATCTTCGATTCTTTTCTTGCGCGCCTGATTCAATACGGCGTCAGCGCTGTGACTCGCGGTCGATGAGTCGGCGCATGGTTATCCACAAAAAATTTCGATGAAAATGACTCCGCCCGGTCACTGTGGCCTTGCGTGGCGAGTCCTGTTCGTCAATACTTCTTCTTGTGGGTGTCAGTCATTCCCCCACAAGCCCTCGTGGTGGGGGACCGCGTATCGGAGAGCGAAAATGACTGCGGGTCCGGCCATTGCGGCATCTCCCGCGACCGGCCCCGGGTGCGCTCACATAGTGGAGGAGCCCAATGCCGCTTACCGTTCTCGAGAGCGACTCGTCTTCCGCCGATAATCCCATCGACCTCGTCGAACAAATCGTCGCCGCCAACGAATGGACGTTCGAGCGCGCCGCCGCCGACGAATTGGCCGTGGAGATCGCCGGTCGGTGGTGCGATTATCGGCTCTTCTTCGCCTGGCGCGAAGACGCTTCGGCCCTGCATTTCTCCTGCGCCTTCGACATGCGCGTGCCCAAACAGAAACGCGCCCCGGTTCACGGCCTGCTCGCCATGGTGAACGAGAAGCTGTGGCTCGGCCATTTCGACCTGTGGTCGGAAGACGGCCTGCCGATCTTCCGCCACGCCATGCTGCTGCGCGGCACCGGCGGGGCGACCTCGGAACAGATCGAAGACCTGGTCAACGTGGCGCTCAGCGAGTCCGAACGCTTCTATCCCGCCTTCCAATTCGTCATCTGGGGCGGCAAATCGCCCGAAGATGCCGTGGCGATGGCGTTGATCGACCCGGTCGGCGAGGCGTAACCTCCCCGCTATGACCCCTGCGGACACCAACCGCCGCGGCCCCATCGTCCTGGTGGGCGGCGGCAAGATGGGCGCTGCCCTGCTGGCGGGCTGGCTCGCCGAAGGCGTTGCCGCGTCCGATGTCATCGTCGTCGAACCCCATGCCGAGACCGCGCTCGCCCTGGCGGGGCGCTACAAGGTCAAGGTCGTCACCGAGACGCCTGGGGCTTTCGAACGGCCGCCGAGCCTGGTGCTGTTCGCCGTCAAGCCGCAGAGCCTGGACGGCGTGGCGCCGCTCTATAAAAGCCTGACCGGTCCGCAAACCTGCTTCCTCTCGATCGCCGCCGGCAAGACGCTGGGCTATTTCGAGTCACACTTGGGCAAGGATGCCGCCATCGTCCGCGCCATGCCCAACACCCCCGCCGCCGTCGGGCGCGGCATGACCGTGCTGATCGCCAACGGCGCGGTCAGCGAGGAGCAGATGGATTTCTGCGAGACGCTGCTGGGCGCCGTCGGCGAGGTGCGCTGGGCCACCGAGGAAGCGCAGTTCGACGCCGTCACCGCCGTCTCGGGCTCGGGTCCGGCCTATGTGTTCCTGCTGATCGAATGTCTGGCGCAAGCCGGCGTCGAGGCCGGCTTGCCCGCCGACCTCGCCATGGATTTGGCGCGCGCCACCGTCACCGGTTCGGGCGAACTCGCGCATAAATCCGACGCGCCCGCCGCGACGCTGCGCCAGAACGTCACCAGCCCGGGCGGCACCACCGCCGCCGCGCTTGCCGTGCTGATGGGTGAGAACGGACTGCAACCCTTGATGACCAAGGCGATCATTGCCGCTGCCAAACGTTCCAAGGAATTGGCCGGCTGATCGCATCCGCAGAAGGAGGCGACCATGATGCATAAGCTTTTGCTGCTCGCGAGTTTCCTGTCGCTCGGCGTTTACGGCGCCTTCGAACTGTGGCACCGCTTCGTCACCTGCGCGCCGCATATCCAGGCCGATCTACTGTCGCCGGACGGCGCGCGCCGCGCCGTGCTTTACAACATGGATTGCGAGGCGACCACGGGGCTCGACACCCATATCGCTTTGATGCCGGCGGGCGGCGCGTTCAAGGCCGAGCGTCATCCGCCGGTCTTCGTGCTCGACGGCAGCCATGACGTGAAAATGTCCTGGCGCGACGGGCGCACCCTCGTCGTCGATCTACCGTCGTCGCCCGCCCGCATCCAGTAGCAGGACGAATCGGCCGGTGCGGTCGATATCGTCTATCGCAGCGCCAGCGCGAATTGAGCGATCGATGCGGAAACCGATTCTGCCGCCCGATTAAACCTTAAACCGGCAGCCGCAGCCGGGCGCGCAGGCCGCCGAGCGGCGAGTCTTCCAGCAGGATGGCGCCGCCGTGGGCATGGACCACGTCGCGCGCGATGGTCAGCCCCAAACCAACACCGCCGGTCTCGATGTTGCGCGATTCCTCGAGGCGGCGGAACGGGCGGAACACTTCCTCCCGGCGGTCGGGCGCGATGCCGGGGCCGTCGTCGTCGACCGTCACCTCGATGCTGTCGCCCTTGCGCGTCGCTGCCACCTTGACGGTCTGGCCGTAGCGCATGGCGTTGCCGATCAAATTGGCGAGGCAGCGCTTGAACGCCGCCGGACGCAGCGGCAACGACAGATCACCCTCGCCATGGACGTCGAGTGCGAGCTCGACGGTGCCGCCGGCGCGTTGCGCGCCGCTCACCGCGTCGGCCAGCAATTCGCCGAGATCGGTGCGCACCGGCTCTTCCGGGCCTTCGCCGCGGGCGAAGGCGAGATAGCCGTCGATCATGGTTTCCATCTCGACGACGTCGGCCTTCAATTCGGCGACGTCGGGGCCGTCCTTCAGCATGGCGAGTTGCAGCTTCATGCGCGTCAACGGCGTGCGCAGATCGTGCGACACGCCGGCGAGCATTTCGGTGCGCTGGCTGATCTGGCGCAGCAGGCGGTCGCGCATCAGGTTGAACGCCGTGGCGGCCTGGCGCACTTCGGTGGCGCCCTGCAGCTTGAAGGTGGGCACGTCGCGGCCCTTGCCGAGCGCATCGGCGGCGATGGCGAGGCGGCGGATCGGCCGCACCTGGTTGCGCATGAAGATCATGGCGACGCCGAACAGCACCAGCGACGAACCGACCATCCACATGACGAAGATGTAGGTGGTGGAGGTATAGAGGCGCTTGCGTGGCGCCAGCACGTCGAGCACGCCGTCGGGCAGCTGCACATGGATGGCGATGTCGCCGGTCTCGCCGGTCAGTTCGAAGGTGAAGGGGCGGCGCAGGCTATCGGTCAGCGTGCGCAGCAAGATCTCGTCGCCCTCGATCATCCGCTCGGGCGCCATGTTCGGCAGGATGGCGTCTTCGCGGAACGACAGGCCGAGCCCCATGTTGAGCGCGGCGATGGTCAGCACGCGCTCGCGGCTTTCCGGGATGGTCGTTTCGCGGAAGGCATCGACCACGGTGCCGATGTCGCCCGCCAGCACGCCGGCGAGGCGGCGCGCCACATTGTCCCAATGGCGTTCGTAGAACACGGTCGCCGAGATCAGCTGCAGCAGGATCAGCGGCATGACGATGATGAGCAGCGAGCGGCCGAACAGGCCCTGCGGCAGCATCTGCTTGATCGCGCGGGTGACGCGGTTCATCTCAATGCGCCTTCATCAATCGGGCCTCAGCACGTAACCCTGGCCGCGCACGGTCTGCAGATAGCGCGGCTCCTTGGGGTCGGGCTCGATCTTGCGGCGGAGGCGCGTCACCTGCACGTCGATGGCGCGGGTCGCGCCGGTATCTTCGGAATCGCCGCCGGTCCGGCGCGACAAGTCCTCGCGGCTGACCGGCTCGCCGGGCTTCTCGGCGAGGGCGCGCAGCAGCGCCGCCTCGCCGGTGGTCAGGCGGACGACGATGGCGCCGCGCCGCAGTTCGTCGCGCGCCGGCATGAAGACATACTCGCCGAGGCGCAGCAGCTTGGGCGGCGTCGGTTGCGGCGCCGGCTCGCGCACGCGGGCCAGGATCGTCTTGATGCGCAGCACCAATTCGCGCGGCTCGAACGGCTTGGGCAGATAGTCGTCCGCCCCGCGCTCGAGGCCGCGAATGCGGTCCTCGGCCTCGCCCATGGCGGTGAGCAGCAGGATCGGCACGCGGCTCTCTTTCCGCAGGCTAGCCGTGAGATCGAGGCCGGTCTCGCCCGGCATCATCACGTCGAGCACGATGAGATCGAAGGCGAGGCTGGCGAGCTTGGCGCGCGCCAGGGCGGCGTCGCCGGCGGTGGTGACGCGAAAGCCGTTCTCGGCGAGATAGCGTTGCAGCAGGTCGCGCAGGCGGCGGTCGTCGTCGACCACCAGCACATGCGGATGATCGTCGGGCGCATCGGTGTCGGCGGCGCTCTGCGTCTGGTCGCTCATGGCGCGATTATAGGGGGCTAGGGCCGCTTCGGCGTCGGCAAAGTCGCGCCCCCTCGCTCGCCGGCGCCCCGCTCGGGACCGGCGGGCGGCTGCAGCAGGCGGCGGTCATGCTCGTTGACGATGCCGAGCAGCACCTTGCGGAAGCCCTCGACCGCCTCGGCGCCGGCCTGGCGGTAGGCCCGCGCGATGCGGCTGCGCTGCTTCTCGGTGATCTGGCGCTCGAGGTCGAGCCCTTTGGGCGTCAGCTCCAAATGGCGGCGGCGGCGGTCGCTCATGCCGGCGGTCTGGGTGATGAAGCCCTGGCGCACCAGGTCGTTCAGCACGCGCGCCAGGCTCTGCTTGGTGATGCGCAGGATGGCGAGCAGCTCGGAGACGCTGATGCCCGGGTGGCGGCCGACAAAGTAGAGCGCCCGGTGATGGGCGCGGCCGAGCTTGTAGCGCACCAGCATGGCGTCGGCTTCGTCGGTAAAGTCGCGGTAGGCGTAGAACAGCAGCTCCATGCCTTGGCGGAGTTCTTCTTCGCGCAGGAAGAGCGGGTTAACGCCGGATTTTATGTCAGCCATGTTGACTTATATGCCTGAGGATGCTAGTTGACGCAATAGGCTTACACATCCCCCAACTCCTGCGAAAGAAAATTATCATGGCGGCACCTTTCGACGATCGTGACGGTCATATCTGGTTCGACGGCAAGCAAGTGGATTGGCGCGACGCCAAGATCCATGTGCTCAGCCACGGTCTGCATTATGCCAGCGTCGTCTTCGAGGGCGAGCGCGCCTACTCGGGCAAGATCTTCAAGCTGCACGAGCACACCTTGCGCCTGTTCAAGTCGGCCGAATTGCTCGGCATGAAGATCCCCTACAGCGTCGAGGAGATCGACAGGGCCTGCGAAGAGATGGTGAAGGTGTCGGGCTTCGCCAACGCCTATGTCCGCCCGGTCGCCTGGCGCGGTACCGAGATGATGGCGGTGTCGGCCCAGTCGACCAAGATCCACGTGTCCGTCGCCGTGTGGGAATGGCCGTCTTACTTCACGCCGGAAGCGCGCCTACGCGGCCTGCGCCTGACGCGCGCCCTCTACAAGCGCCCGTCGCCGGAGACCGAGCCGGTCCATGCCAAGGCCTCGGGCCTCTACATGATCTGCACGCTCAGCAAGCACGCCGCCGAGGCCAAGGGCTATGACGACGCCCTGATGCTCGACTATCGCGGCCAGCTCGCCGAATCGACCGGCGCCAACATCTTCCTGGTGCAGAACGGCGAGATTCACACGCCGACGCCCGACTGCTTCCTCAACGGCATCACCCGCCAGACGGTGATCGACCTCGCGCGCAAGCGCGGCATCAAGGTGACCGAGCGGGCGATCATGCCGGAAGAGCTCGCCAAGTCGCAGGAGATGTTCCTCACCGGCACCGCCGCCGAAGTGACGCCGGTGTCCGAGGTCGACGAATACAAATTCACCGTCGGCCCGGTGACGCGCGCGCTGATGGAAGATTACGACAAGCTGGTGAACGGCAAGGCCGCCGTCTCGGCTTAAGCTTTCGCGTTACCGCCGAATCGAAAAGGGCGCTCATTTGAGCGCCCTTTTTATGTCTTCCACCGCGCCGCCAGCGCATCGTCCTTGGCGTCGGCTTCGACCCAGCGTGGACCGTTCGCCGTGTCTTCCTGTTTCCAGAAGGGCGCGCTGGTCTTGAGCCAGTCCATCAGGAATTGGCAGGCGGCGAAGGCGTCTTCGCGGTGGGCGGCGGCGCAGGCGACCAGCACGATGCGCTCGCCCGCCGTCAATTTGCCGTAGCGATGGATGATCAGGCTGGCGGACAGCGGCCAGCGTGTGTTGGCCTCGGCCTCGATCTCGGCGAGGCGCTTCTCGGTCATGCCGGGATAATGTTCCAGCGTCATGGCCGAGACGTCGGCGCCGGCCGCCTTGTCCATGCCGACGAAATCGCGCACCAGGCCGGTGAAGCTGGCGAGGCCGCCGATGTCGCTGCGCCCGGCCGTCAGCTTGTCGAGCTCGGCGCCGATGTCGAAATCCTCGCGCTGCACGCGGATCATGCTCAGCCTCCCGTCACGGGGGGAAACAGCGCCACTTCGTCGCCGGCTTTGACCGCATCGCCGGCCTGCGCGAATTCCTGGTTCACGGCGACGCGCACCACCGACAAATCCTTGAGCGCCTCGGCATAGCCCGGCCCGCGCGTCGCCAGCCAGGCGAGCAGGGCGCCGACCGACGTCACCTCAGGCGGCGGCGTGACGGTTTCCTCGGCGCTGCCGATGCGTTGGCGCAGCCAGGCAAAATACAGAATCTTCATAGCAGGATTATTCGGCCGGGCCGGGCGAGCCGTCTTCGCGCATGTGGCGCAGGCCGGCGCGGAGATAATCGTAGCCGGTGATCAGCGTCAGCGCGGCGGCGATCCACAGGGCGATGTCGCCCAGGGTGACGATCGGCAGCCAATGGGGCCCGGCGTCGCCGAGCAGCAGCAGGGTGATGGCGATCATCTGGATCGCCGTCTTCCATTTGGCCAGCTTGCTGACCGGCAGGCCGACGCGCAGCTCGGCGAGAAATTCGCGCAGGCCCGAGACGAGAATCTCGCGGCAGAGGATGACCAGGGCGGCGAGGATCGACCAGCCCGAGATCATGGCGAAGGCGACCATCATCAGAATGGCAGCGGCGACCATCAGCTTGTCGGCAACCGGGTCGAGGAAACGGCCGAGGTTCGACTGCTGGCTCCAGGCGCGCGCCAGGTAGCCGTCGAGATAATCGGTCACGGCGGCCAGGGCGAACAGCGCGCAGGCGACGATATTGCCGAGCGGATCCGCGAGATAGAAGGCGGCCACCAGCAGCGGGATCACGCCGATGCGCGAAAAGGTCAGCAGGTTGGGGAGCTTGAACATGGCGGCCATTTTAACGATGGCGGCAGGGAACGGCCACAGGCAATCCATGCCGGATCGTCGAAGTCACGGAAGCGTCACTTAGACTGCGATTACGTCCCGCTGTGGAAGTGATCGTAAATCTTCTTGGCGACCGCCTTGGAGATGCCCTGGACGGATTCCAGGTCGGGCAGGCCGGCTTCGGCGACGCCGCGGGCCGAGCCGAAATGATGCAAGAGGGCGCGTTTGCGCGTCGCGCCGATGCCGGCGATCTCGTCGAGCTGCGATTTGCCGATGGCGGCCGAGCGCTTGGCCCGGTGGCCGCCGATGGCGAAGCGGTGCGCCTCGTCGCGCAGGCGCTGCAGGAAATAGAGCACCGGGTCCTGCATCTCGAGGCTGAAGGGCTCGCGCCCCGGCATGAAGAAGCGCTCGCGCCCGGCGTTGCGGTCGGGGCCTTTGGCGACGCCGACCAGGGCGACGTCGGTGACGCCGAGATCGGCGAAGACCTCGCAGGCGATCTTGAGCTGGCCGGCGCCGCCGTCGATCAGCACCAGATCGGGCCATTGGCCCTTGTTGCGTTCCGGGTCTTCCTTCAGGGCGCGGGCGAAGCGGCGGGTCAGCACCTCGCGCATCATGGCGTAATCGTCGCCACCCTGAGAATTCTCTGTATGACCGGTCGGCAGGACGCTGCGGATGGTGAATTTGCGCCACGCGTTTTTCATCAGCCCGTCCGGCCCGGCGACGATCATGGCGCCGATCGCGTTGGTGCCGGAGATATGGCTGTTGTCGTAAACCTCGATGCGCTCGGGCGTGCCGTCGAGGCCGAAGATTTCGCCGACGCCTTCGAGCAGTTTGCGCTGGGTGGCGCTCTCCGCCATGCGCCGCGCCAGGGCTTGCGCTGCGTTGGCCAGGGCATGCTCGATCAATTTGCGCTTGTTGCCGCGCTCGGGCATGCCGATGGCGACTTTGCGATCCGCCTTAATGGCGAGCGCCTCGGCCATCAGCTCGGCGCCGGGCAGCTTGTGGCTGGTCAGGATCAGGCGCGGCGGCGGATGGCCGGCGTAGAACTGGCCGACGAAGGCCTCGAGAATGTCCTCCGGCGACAGATTGGCCGTCTGGCTCGGGAAATAGCTGCGGTTGCCGAGGTTCTGGCCGGCGCGGAAGAAGAACACCTGGATGCAGCATTGGCCGCCGTCGACATGGACGGCCATGACATCGGCCTCGCCGAGCCCCTGGATATGAATGTCCTGGCGCGACTGGATTTGGCTGAGCGCGCGGATGCGGTCGCGCAGGATGGCGGCGCCCTCGTAGTCGAGCGCCTCGGCGGCGACGGTCATGTCGGCGGACAGGGCCTTCTGAATGTCGTGGCTGCGGCCGTTGAGGAAGCGCCGCGCCTGGCCGACGATGGCCTCATAAGCCGGCTTGTCGATGCGGCCGACGCAGGGCGCAGTGCAGCGCTTGATCTGATATTGCAGGCAGGGCCGCGTGCGCGTGGAGAACACGCTGTCCGAGCAGGAGCGCAGCGGAAAGGCGCGCTCCAAGGTGGCGAGCGTGTGATTCACGGCACCCGCAGATGCAAACGGTCCGAAATATTCGCCGGGCTGATTTTGCGCGCCGCGATATTTGGTGATGCGCGGCCATTCCGTGTCGCCGGTGATCAAGATGTAGGGAAACGACTTGTCGTCGCGCAGCAGCACGTTGTAGCGCGGCTTCAGCTTCTTGATCAGGTTGTTCTCGAGCAGCAGCGCTTCGGCTTCGGTGCGCGTCGTCACCACGTCCATGCTGGCGGTGGCGGCGACGACGCGGGCGATGCGGATGCTCAGCCGGTCGGGATGGGTGTAGCTGGTGACACGGTTCTTGAGATTCTTCGCCTTGCCGACATAGAGGACGTCGCCGGCGGCGTTGAGCATGCGGTAGACGCCGGGCGAGGTGCCGATCGTCTTGATGACATTTTTGATCACCGAAACGCCGATCTCTTTGGGATCGTCCGCTTGCGTGCTGATGACGACGCCGCTCGTCAGCTCGTCGTCGGCGAGAAACGGTTGTGGCGCTTCCGCCATACCCTTTCGGTTAGGGTCGCGCGCGTCATCGGTCGCCGGCGATGTTTCGTCGGGCGGTTCGGCAGGGGGCTTGGTCGGATCGCGCGGCGGTTCTGTCGTCATGTTGTATCTATTTCGGGGTAACGCTGCGGAACATCAAGCGCCCTGTGCGGTGGGCGCGAATATGGCGAAGTCGGCGGCCTGCTTGGGCTCATCGCCCTTCAGTTGATGTGACGCATGAGAGTCGGGGCCATTTCTTAACGTCCGACAGCGCACGGGAGGCTTTGCCAAGCTTTCTGTCACGCATTTGAAAACTATCCACGAAACCTGTGGACAAGTTTGTGGAGAGACGGTCTCGCGGCAGACTTCCCGCTACGGACTCCTGAAGGTCGACGTGATTGCATGAAAATTGTGCAAACAAAGCAAACGCCTGAAATTCATATAAAAATTCAAAGTCAACACGGATTCACCGGGGTAAATGTTTTTTGCAGAGCAGCGGAAGTGGCGCTTGACGGCCTTTTCGCTTCCCTGTGCAAAACTCTAGCGCCGGGCCGCCCAAAATGGCGGAATTCCGCCGTTTCCGCCCTATTGGCGGGCGTTACAGCAGATGTTAACGCGGTTCGCTAGCCCGTCCGGTGGCGAACGATCTCGACCCCGGCGCCGGCGGCGTCGGCGAAGACGTCGAGCTTCTCGACCCGCACCTGGGCCGAGGCGACGCGCACATCGCGCAGGCAGAAGCTGGCGATGCGCTCGGCCAGGGTTTCCACCAGATTGACATGGCCACCGCCGACGATGGCGCGCACCCCATCAGCAATGGTGGCGTAATCCACCACATTGCCGACATCGTCGGCCAAGGCGACGTCGCCTTCGCGCACGGCGAGGTCGAGATTGATCCGCACCCGCTGCGGCGCGTCCTTCTCATGGCGGTAGATGCCGATGCTGCAGGGCAGGATCATGTCGCGCAAGAACACGCGGCGCAGACCGGACAGCGAAACGCCCGGGGCGTCTTGCGGCGGTTCGGCCGGCTTGGGCTGGGACAGCCCGCCTTGTATCGCTTGCAGCTTGGGATCGTTCGCCATGTGACGAAACTCCTATGCGGCATCAGCGCCGCTGAAAGGCATTAGTGCGCGGGCTCGCCCGAGGGCTGGCTCCAGCCGAGATGTTGGCCGCCGTCGAGCAGCAGAATTTGGCCGGTCATCGACGGCGTCGCCAAAATGAAGCGCACCGCATTGGCGATCTCCTCCGGCGAGGACGGGCGCTGCAGCGGCATGGCGCGATATTGCTCGACGAACTGCGCGTCGGTCTGGTGCGGGCTCGGCAGCACCGGGCCGGGGCCGATGCCGACGACGCGGATGCGCGGCGCCAACGCCTGGGCCAGCGTCTGCGTCAGCGTCCACAGGCCCGCCTTGCTCAGCGTGTAGGTGGTGAAATGCGGCGTCAGGTTCAGCACGCGTTCGTCGAGCAGATTGACGATCACGCCGTCCTGTCCGGCCGGCAGCTGCTGGGCGAAATCCTGCGACAGCTTGAAGGGAGCCCGCAGATTGGTCTCCATATGGTCGTCCCAGCCTTGGCGCGTCGCGGTCAGCGCTTCATCGCGCTCGAAGATCGAGGCGTTGTTGACCAGCACGCCGAGCGGCCCGAGCGCCTGCGCCGCCTGGGCGACGAGCGTGGCGACTTGCGCCTCGACCGAGAGATCACCCTGCAGCGTGATCGCCTTGCCGCCGGCCTTGCGGATATCCTCCGCCACGGCCTCGGCGGGCGCGGCGGATTTGTTGTAATGCACGGCGACCGCATAGCCGTCCGCCGCCAGGGCGAGCGCGGTGGCGCGTCCGATGCGCGCGGCAGCGCCGGTGACGAGGGCGGCCTTCGGGATGGCCGGAATGGGGAGCGGCGGGAGCGTCATGGGCGCGGACAATGGCGGAAGGAGGCGGGAGACGCAAGATCGTGAAAATTCGTCATGCCCGGGCTTGGCCCGGGCATCCACGCCTTTTTTATTGCCACATCCTAAGGCGTGGATGGCCGGACCAAGTCCGGCCATGACGGTGTTTTAAGAGCTATGGCCGTTTAAGCCTTCTTCGGCTTCGCCGTCGGCCGGCCGGTCTTTTTGCCACGGCCGCCGCTGTAACCCTTCGGCGTTTCCTTGAAGCTGCGCGCCAGGCCCTTGGTGACGCCGGCCTGGCCATAGGTGACCTTGCGCTCCTCCGCCGTGACGGTGAGGCCGAGCTCGGCGGCTTCCAGGCGGCGCAGCTCGTCGCGCATGCGGGCGGCCTCCTCGAATTCCAGATCGGCGGCGGCCTTGCGCATGCGCTTGTCGAGCGCCTCGATATGATCGCGCAGCTTCTGGCCGGTGAGATGGGCGACGCCGTCGTCGCCGGTGTCGACCGTCACATAGTCCTGCTCGTAGACCGAGCCCATGGCGTCGCCGATAGTCTTGCGCACGCTTTCCGGCGTGATGCCGTTGGCGACGTTGTAAGCGGTCTGCTTGGCGCGGCGGCGGTTGGTCTCGTCGATGGCGTAGGTCAGCGACTCCGTCATCACGTCGGCGTACAACAGCACGCGGCCATCGATGTTGCGGGCGGCGCGGCCGATCGTCTGCACCAGCGAGGTCTTCGAGCGCAGGAAGCCTTCCTTGTCGGCGTCGAGAATGGCGACCAGGGCGCATTCGGGAATGTCGAGGCCTTCGCGCAGCAGGTTGATGCCGATCAGCACGTCATAGGCGCCGAGCCGCAGGTCGCGGATGATCTCGATGCGCTCCAGCGTCTCGATGTCCGAGTGCAAGTAGCGCACGCGAAGGCCGGCCTCGGCCATATATTCGGTGAGGTCTTCCGACATGCGCTTGGTCAGCGTGGTGACCAGCACGCGCTGGCCCTTGGCCGCCGCGTCGCGGCATTCGGCGAGCAGATCGTCGACCTGATGCTCGACCGGGCGCACGATGGTGACCGGATCGATCAGGCCGGTCGGGCGAATCACCTGTTCGGTGAAGACTCCGCCGGTGCGCTCCATCTCCCATTTGCCCGGTGTCGCCGAGACGAACACCGAATCGGGGCGCATCTGCTCCCATTCCTCGAACTTGAGCGGCCGGTTGTCGATGCAGGACGGCAGGCGGAAGCCGAAGTCGGCCAGCGTCTTCTTGCGCGCATAGTCGCCTTTGAACATGGCGCCGATCTGCGGCACCGTGACATGGCTTTCGTCGACGATCAGCAAGGCGTTCTTCGGAATATATTCGAACAGCGTCGGCGGCGGCGCGCCGGGCGGCCGGCCGGTCAAATAGCGCGAATAGTTTTCGATGCCGGCGCAATGGCCGGTGGTCTCGAGCATTTCGAGATCGAAGGTGACGCGCTCTTCCAGGCGCTGCGCCTCGATCAGCTTGTTCTCGCGGCGCAATTCTTCGAGGCGCGGCTTGAGCTCGGCCTTGATGCCCTTGGTCGCCTGCTGCAGCGTCGGGCGCGGCGTCACATAGTGGCTGTTGGGGTAGATCGTGATGTCGTCGAGCGGCTTGCCCTTCTCTCCGGTCAGCGGATCGAACTCGACGATGCTCTCGATCTCGTCGCCGAACAGGCCGACGCGCCAGGCGCGGTCCTCATAGTGGGCCGGGAAGATCTCGACCGAATCGCCGCGCACGCGGAAATCGCCGCGCGCGAAGGCCATGTCGTTGCGGCGGTACTGCAGATCGACGAATTTGCGCAGCAGCTCCGAGCGCTCGATGGTGTCGCCGACCTTGAGTGGCACGGTCATCGCCGAATAGGTCTCGACCGAACCGATACCGTAGATGCAGGACACCGAGGCAACGATGATGACGTCCTCACGCTCCAAGAGCGAGCGCGTCGCCGAGTGGCGCATGCGGTCGATCTCTTCGTTGATCGAGGCGTCCTTCTCGATATAGGTGTCGGTGCGCGCGACGTAGGCTTCCGGCTGGTAGTAGTCGTAGTAGGAGACGAAATACTCGACCGCGTTGTCGGGGAAGAAGCTCTTCATCTCGGCGTAGAGCTGGGCGGCCAGCGTCTTGTTGGGCGCCAGCACCACGGTCGGGCGCTGCACGTTCTGGATGACATGCGCCATGGTGAAGGTCTTGCCCGAGCCGGTGACGCCGAGCAGCACCTGGTCGCGCTCGTTGGCCAGCAGGCCCTTGGTGAGTTCCGCGATGGCGGCGGGCTGATCGCCGGCCGGCTTGTAGTCGGAGACGACGCGGAACGCGCCCTTCTTCTTGGGCGTGTCCTTGGCCGGGTTCATCAGCATGGGCGACAGATCGGGCGTCGGGCTCATCAAAACTCGCGGATGGATAGGGAGGGGCCTCCATTAGATAGGCAGCCGGCGGCAAAAGGCTAGACCCTCTCCGCACAGCTTGACGGAGGCGCGAATCGGCCTAAATAGTTCAATATTGAAGAATATCGCGGGGAGGGGATGATGCCGACCCATTATCAAGGCGCGCCCGAGGAAGTGCGGGCGTTCGACGCCCTGGTCAAGCTGACGCGCGCCGCCAACGCGGTGAACGGCCGGCTCGATTCGCTGTTCGCCGAAGCCAATCTGAGCACCAGCCAGTTCGGCGTGCTCGAAGCGCTGCTGCATCTCGGCCCGCTCTGCCAAAAGGATTTGGCCGCCAAGCTGCTTAAAAGCGACGGCAATCTCACCATGGTGGTGGGCAATCTGGAAAAGCGCGGCCTGGTGTCGCGCAAGCGCGATGCGGCGGACAAGCGTCTGCTCGTCGTGCAACTCACCGTGGCGGGCCGCAAATTGATCCGCGGCCTGTTCCCACGCCACGCCGCCAATGTCGCCAAGGCGTTTTCCTGCCTGACGCCGGCCGAGCAGGAGACGCTCGGCAAGCTCGCCAAGAAACTCGGCTTGGCGCAGGCGGGCGCCTAATGGAGCTGTCGCTCGAGGTCATCGCGCTGCTGGCCCTGGTCGCCGTGCTGGCCGGCTTCATCGACGCCATCGCCGGTGGTGGCGGGCTGATCGTGCTGCCGGCGCTGCTCGCCGCCGGAGTGCCGCCGGTCGCCGCGCTCGCCACCAACAAGATCCAGGGCAGCTTCGGCACCGCCTCGGCGACCTGGAGCTTCTGGCGCGCCGGGCGCATCGATTTCAAGCTGCTGCGCTGGCCGATCGCCGCGACGCTGATCGGCGCCTGCCTCGGCGCCATGACGGTGACGCTGATCGACACCTATTGGCTGCTCATCGCGCTACCCGTGCTGCTGACGGCGGTCGCGCTTTACTTCCTGTTCGGGCCGAAGGCGAGCGATGAGGATTCGCACCGGCGTTTGAGCGTGCTGGCTTACGCGCCGGTCGCCGGCGGCATCGGCTTTTACGACGGCTTCTTCGGCCCCGGTACCGGCTCATTCTTCGCGCTCAGCCTGGTGACCTTGCTCGGCATGGGGCTGACGCGCGCCACCGCGCACACCAAGGTGCTGAACTTCACCAGCAATTTTGTGTCGGTGATCGTGCTGGCGATCGGCGGCCATGTGCTGTGGATTCTCGGCGCCGCCATGGCGGTCGGCCAGGTCATCGGCGGCCGTCTCGGTTCCCATGCCGCCATGCGCTTCGGGCCGCGCCTGATCCGCCCGCTGCTGGTCGTGATCTCGCTGGGTATCGTCTTGAAATTGCTAAGCGATCCGGCCAATCCGCTGCGCGCCGCGGTGGCCGCCTGGTTCGCCGCCTGACGGGCCCTTGAAAGTTTAACGTTAAACGATTATCTACCCCTCAACGGTTCAACATTGAACGAATGGCCGCCGCCTGAGGAAGGCTCCGGCCGAGGAGGACCAGATCATGATGCAGCTTTTCCCCGCCAACGAACGCTTCGCCACCAAGATCAACTGGCTCAACAGCAAGCATAGCTTCTCGTTCGGCCATCACTACGATCCCAACCGCATGGGCTTTCGCAACCTGCGGGTGATCAACGACGACCTGGTGGCGCCCGTCTCGGGCTTTCCGATGCACGGCCATGCCGACATGGAGATCGTCACCTACATCTTGGACGGCTCCTTGGAGCACAAGGACAGCATCGGCACCGGCTCGGTAATCCGTCCCGGCGACGCTCAGCGCATGTCTGCCGGCACCGGCATCCGCCACAGCGAGTTCAACCCTTCGCAGGGTGAGGGCGTGCATTTGCTGCAGATCTGGATCGAGCCTGCCAAGGACGGCATCGCGCCGAGCTACGAGCAGAAGGCGCTGCAGTCGGCCGACGGCAAGCTGGTCCCGGTTGCCACACCGGACGGCCGCGACGGCTCGGTAACGATCCACGCCAACGCGGCGATCCATGCCGCCAAGCTCAAGGCGGGCGAGACAGTCACGCACAGCCTCGCCACCGGCAATGGCTGGATCCATGTGGCGCGCGGCGGTCAGGTCACGGTCAACGGCCAGACCCTCTCGGCCGGCGACGGCCTGGCGCTCGAAGGGGTCCCCGAAGTGACCCTGACCGGCGTCGGCGACCTGCAGGCTGAGGTGCTGGTCTTCGACTTGGACTAGGCACCAGAACGAAACGATTGATCGCCGTTACCGATCAAGTGAGGGGCCGGAAAGCCGAGGTTTTCCGGCCCCTTGGCCTTTGGGCGCCAAGACGCAGAAATATCCGCCCGAGGCTGTTGCGAAGGGGCGGGGGCGGGGTTAGCTTTCGCCCTCCCGCATCGCCCCGTTCGGGTGGTTATTTCCCTTCAGTCCGCACAGGCCCCCATGTCGTCTGCCGTCACCGCCAAGAGCATCCTCGCCCGCCGTCTCAGCCAGATTAAGCCGTCGCCGACCATGGCGATCACCGCGCTCGCCGCCGAGATGAAAGCGGCGGGCCGCGACGTCATCGGCCTGTCGGCCGGTGAGCCGGACTTCGATACGCCAGACCACATCAAGGCCGAAGCGATCGCGGCGATCAACCGCGGCGAGACGAAATACACCGCAGCCGACGGCACGCCCGTGCTCAAGAAGGCAGTCGCCGCCAAGTTCGCGCGCGAGAACGGCCTGACCTACGCGCCCAACCAGATCACCATCGCCGCCGGCGGCAAGCATGTGATCTACAACGCCATGGCGGCGACGCTGAACGCCGGCGACGAGGTCATCATCCCGGCGCCTTACTGGGTGTCTTACCCCGACATCGTGTTGCTGATGGACGCGACGCCGGTGTTTGTGCGCTGCGCCCAGAACCAGGGCTTCAAGATGCGCCCCGAGGAGCTGGAAGCGGCGATCACGCCGAAGACCAAGTGGCTGATCCTCAATTCGCCGTCCAACCCCACCGGCGCGGCCTACAGCAAGGCCGAGCTCAAGGGCCTGGCCGATGTGCTGCTGCGTCATCCGCATGTCTTCATCCTGTCGGACGATATCTACGAGCATCTCGTCTATGACGGCTTCGAGTTCGCCACCATCGCGCAGGTCGAGCCCAAGCTCTACGACCGCACGCTGACGATGAACGGCGTGTCGAAGGCCTATTCGATGACCGGTTGGCGCATCGGCTATGCCGGCGGCCCGGCCGATCTGATCAAGGCGATGGGCACTATCCAGTCGCAGAGCACGTCGAACCCGTCGTCGATCAGCCAGGCGGCCTCGGTCGTCGCGCTCAACGGCCCGCAGGAATTCCTCAAGGATTGGCGCGAGTCGTTCAAGGAGCGCCGCGACGTCGTGGTGCAGATTTTGAACCAAGCCAAGGGCCTGCAATGCCCAACGCCGGAAGGCGCGTTCTACGTTTATCCGTCCTGCGCCGGCGCCATCGGCAAGAAGACTCCGGCCGGCAAGGTGATCGAGAGCGATACGATGTTCGCCACCGAGCTGTTGGCGGCGGAGGGCATCGCCGTGGTGCAGGGTGAGGCCTTCGGCCTATCGCCGCACTTCCGCATCTCCTATGCGGCGTCGATGGATTCGCTGAAGGATGCCTGCGGCCGTATCGTTCGCTTCTGTGATTCCTTGAAATAACAATCACGCACCGGAAACAAAAAAGGCCGCTGCATCGCAGCGGCCTTTTTCTTTGCGCGCGCGGGCTGCTCAGTAGCCCTGTTCGATGGTCTGGTAATAGAACAGCTTGACGAAGGAGACGAGGCGCGGCTTGCGCTGGTAGTGCGCGAACTCCTTCGGCACTTCGATCGTCTTCTCGATCTCTGCGAGCGACTTGCCGGCCTTCATCAGCTTCGACACTTCGTCGCGCATGACGATGAAGTAGCGCTTCTGCTCCTGCAGGTCGGCGACGCCGCGGCCGATATGCACCGGCCCGTGGCCCGGCACATAGGTATCGACCGGCAGGTTGCGGGCGATGATGTTGTCGAGGCTATGCGTCCAGCCCTTCACGTTGGAATAGAACACGCCGGCCGATTCGCCCTGGCCGGGGTGGATTTCCGTATCGAGCAGATCGCCCATCAGCATGACGCGCTTTTGCGGAATGAAGACGGTGACATCGCTGGTGCTGTGGCCGACGCCTTCCTCGGTCAGGATGAAGGTGAGGCCGCCGAACTGGAGCGTCATGCTGCCCTCGAAGCCGAGGTCGGGGCGCACCAATTCGCTGACCTTGTAGACCTCGTCGGTCTTCTTGCGCTCGGCGAACTCCTTGCCCTCTTGCATGTAGAGGTCGCGCATTTGCGTCTTGGTGGCGATGAAGACCGGCTTGTCCTCGCGGTACTGCCAGGCGCCAGAGGCATGATCGCCGGCGGAGTGAGAGGTGATGAGATACTTCACCTTCTTGTCGGTCAGCTTGCGGATTTGCGCCAGCACCTGGTCGGCGGTGCGAAGGTCGGCGTCGAGCACGACGACGCCGTCGGGCGTGATGACGAAGCTCGCGTTGCTCGAACCGCGGTCGTTCTGCATCATGTAGACACCGTCGGTGACGGTGCGCAGCTCCATCTTGTCTTGCGCGGCGACGGGCAGCGCGAAACCGATGGCCGCCGCGAAAAATGCGAGCAGCGCGAAAATATAACTGTGGCGTGTGGTACGGATCATGGACGAACGGCCTCCCCCTGCCGCGTGACGACGCCCTGTGGCGCGTTATGGCGACAGTCTAGCAGGACCGCCGATGCGGGAGAAGCCGGGCTGTTACGGTGAAACGGCGAAGGCGTGCGGCGGCTGCCCCGCCAAGGCGATGTCCTGCATCTCGCGATAAGCGGCTTCGAGGTGGCGGGCGAAGCGCGCCGTTTCGAACAGTGGATTGCTCTCGCGGCCGTTTCGCAAACGCTGGCGCAACGCGGCCAGCTCGTGCGGTCTAGTCGCCAAGCGGACGGCTGTCGCTTCGTAATCGCCGAAACCTTCGACAATCAGTTCGGGAAGGCCGCTGGTCGCCAGCAGGCTGGCGGCAACCCGCGCGGCGAAGCTGCGGCCTTTGCAAGTCAGCACCGGCAAGCCGACCCATAGCGCATCGCTCGTCGTCGTGTGGGCGTTGTAGGGCAGGTTGTCGAGCATCAGATCGGCTAGTCCCATGCGCACCAGATGCTCGGCGACCGGTCGCGGTTTGGCGAAGATCAGCCGAGCCGGATCGATGCCGCGCGCGGCGGCTTCGCGCCGCAAGTTGTCGGCGACGCCCGCATGGCTTTCGAGCAGCCACAGCACACTGCCGGGGACTTGGCCGAGAATGCGCATCCAGCTGTCGAACATCAGCGGTCCGAGCTTGTAGGACGCGTTGAAACTGCAGAACACGACGGCGTTGTCGGGAAGGCCATTGGCCGCGCGGCTCGGCATGGTCGCCGCGACGGCGCGGGCGCGGTCATTGACCTGGTAGCTGCCGGGCAGCCAGACGAGCTTCTCGTCGTACAGCGCTTGATCCTCTGGCGGCGCGACGACGGCATCGACGAGGGCATAGTCGATGAAGTCTGCGCCCATGCTGCCGGGATAGCCGATATAGGCGACCTGCAGCGCGGCGGGACGATGGGCGAGGATGCCGGGCCGTGCGTCCCGCGTGTAACCCTTGAGATCGACGGCGATATCGACTCCCTGTTCGTGGATCAGCGCGGCGACGGCGGCATCGTCCATGTCATGGACATCGATGAAGCGGTCGAAGGCGCGGCGCAGGCGCGCTTCCATGGCGCTGCCGTCGCGCGGGCTCCAGGAGATCGCCGTGATCTCGAAGCCGGTGCGGTCGTGCGCTTCGAACAGGCCGGCCATCAAGTTGGCGGTCGCGTGATCGCAGAAATCCGCTGAGAGATAGGCGATGCGCAGTTTGTTCCCTCGCGTGGCCTGGGGGAGCGAGGCGAGCGGCGCAACACGCGGCATGATGACGTTGCGCACATAGCCACGGGCGGCGGCGAGATGCAGCGTGGGATCGTCGCTCGTCGCCAGCAATGTGAACGGATGCAGGCGCGACTCGGGCTGGCGTGCGATGGCGCTAAATTTATCGACACGCGGCGCGCGTTCTCTCCAGTCACACAGATGATTGGCGAGATAGAACGCTTGATAAGCCGTCTCGCGGTCGTCGGGTTTTATCGCGGCGGCCCGTTCGGTGGCTTGCTGCGCCGCGCTCCAATCGCCGGTTTGCATCAGCGCTTGTGCGAGATTGTGCTGCGCATCGGCAAAGCTCGGCTTGAGCGCGACGGCGCGGCGGAAAGCGGCGATGGCCGCGTCATGCCGCTCCAACAGCATCAAGCCGTTGCCGAGATTGTAATAGCCTTCCGCATAATCCGGCTTGAGCCGCAATGTCTCGAGGAAGGCGGCGATCGATTCTTCGGTTCGCCCCAGCGTTTTCAGCGCATTGCCGAGATTGTTGTGAATCGCCGCGTCATTCGGCGCTTGTCGCGCCGCTTGCCGGATCAAATCGATGCCGGCCTCGGCCTGATGGGTCTGGCAGAGCAGGACCCCGAGCAGATGCAGCGGGGCGGCGTGGCCGGGCGCGGCGGCCAGCGCCGCGCGATAGCCGCGTTCGGCATCGGCCAAGCGGCCGGCGCGATGATCGGCCAAGGCGGCGCTTAGCAAGGCATCGACAGTGGACGGGGGCGGGGGAGGCGGCATGAACCGATGAAGGATGCATCAAGGGATGGGAGTGGCGGCGCAGTCTGGCTTGCGCCGTGCCCGAAAGGCAAGCGGGTGATACGCGCGCGCCATCGGCCGAATCTGACGATCCTGGCGATGGCTTTTACTTCGGCGATTAAGCGCGCGCTGTGCGCTTGCGTCCGCTGGTCTTGCTGGTGAGCGGCTCGGCCGTGCGCGTCAGGCCGGGGATGCTGACGCGCGGCCCGCCGAGAATGGTGGCGGCCGGCGTCATCTGGGGAGCCGTGCCGGTGGGATCCCAACTGTTACCCTTGAACCCTTCGACCAGACTATCGACGAAGGTGCGCACCTTGGCCGCCAAGTGGCGGTTGTGCGGATAGACCGCGTGGATCGGATATTCCGCCGTGGCATATTCGTTGAGCAGGGTGACGAGGCGGCCGGCGGCCAATTCGTCGAGAATGTCGATCTCCGGCAAGAGCGCGATTCCGAGCCCTTCGGCCGCGGCGCGGCGCAGGAACAGCACGCTATTGCCGCTCGGGCCGCCGCTGATCTTGACGCTGGTGTCGCCATTTGGGCCGCGGAAGCGCCAGATGCCGTCGCGCGTCTGGTTCACATGGATGATGCAGTTGTGCTTTTCGAGCTCTTGCGGCACTTGCGGCGTGCCGTGCTCTGCGAGATAGGCGGGCGACGCGCAGGGCACCAGGCGCGTGGTGCCGAGACGCCGCGCGACCAGGCTGGAATCGCCGAGATCGCCGAGCTTGATGGCGAGGTCGAAGCCGTTGTCGATCAGATCGACGAAATTGTCGCTGAGGATCAGCGTGATGCGAATGTCGGGATAGCGTTTCGAGAAGGCGTTGACGATCGGCGTGACATGCAACACGCCGAAGGTCTTGGGCGCCAGCACCTTGAGGGCGCCGCGCGGCTCTTTGTGCAGCTTGGTGACCGACAGTTCGGCCTCTTCCACATCGTTGATGATGCGGGCGCAAAATTCGTAATAGGCGGTGCCGCTCTCGGTGAGACTGACGCGCCGCGTGGTGCGGTTGAGCAACCGCACGCCGAGCAGATTCTCGAGTTGCGAAACATGCTTGCTGACGATCGTGCGCGAGACGCCGAGTTGGCTCGCCGCGGCGGAGAAGCTGCCGGCGCGCACGACACGCGTGAAGGTTTCCATCGCCCGAAGACGATCCATGTGACGACACTCCCTGTTGGGTAGGCTCAATGAGGGCCGGCGTCTGATCGGTTGCGCGTTGGCCGCGGAACCTGCCTGCCTTGCATATCGACAAACGAAACGCTGGGCGCGATTGGCTTATTTATTATGGATAATCTTAGGCCAATATTTTGCGCTATCAACCTTTTCATTCCGAATCATCGCCGAATTGGTCGGAATAGCTGACGCACCGGGCGCATCCGCTAAGGCCTTCACAGGCCGAGCTTTTCCCCTTTCTGGCGCCCCTGTCTTCCCCGCGCAAGCGGGACATGCCGTGCGGAAAGAGCCCGGTCGCGCTGTGATGGGAGCGGCGCTGTGGCGCCAAATACCCCTAGAAGAAATGCGCGTTTGCCCTGCAAAGCTTGGCAAAATCGCCGCGTCGCCGGCTAGCCAAGGGCGGGGGCCTCGTGTAGGTTCGCCGCCATCAAAAACGCGGGATGCCTGCCGACCGGTTCGGCGTCTTGTAGCGCCCAACCGTTGATGGATTGCCTGTTAGGAGAGAGTCATGAAGAAGTACATGTGCGGCGACTGCGACTACATCTATGACCCGGCCAAGGGCGATCCTGAGCGCGGCGTGGCGCCTGGCACGGCGTTCGAGGACATCCCGGAAGACTGGGAATGCCCGGAATGCGGCGTCGGCAAGGACGAGTTCTTCCCGCTCGAAGAGTAGTCGCG
>CANJIM010000025.1 GCA_947474495.1 Rhodospirillaceae bacterium | reverse complement strand
TCCGGCAGTTCAGTCGCCGGCATTGAGGCCGCGGCACCCGGCGCTGCCGCGCCCGGCAGTGTGCCGAGGCGGCCGGTGGGTGCGCCACCGGTGCTGCGCGGACGGAAGCGCCAACCGTTCGCCCCCTGCTCCAGCACCAGATCGTTCTGCGCGAAGGCGCTGGCGAGCTGACGCTCGTCGCCGAAGTAATCAAAACGGAACTGCGCTTCGTTGCGCGCAAGGTAAACAAGATCGGCTTGCCGCAAGATGGCGACATTGGCCAAGCGGCGGCGCACTTCGACAAGTTCGTCGATGCCGGCGAGCGCGATGGTCGCGGTGAGCGAGCGCTGGCTGTCGTAGCGGATCAATGAGGCGCGTTTCCACGTATCTTCCAGATTGGCGGCGACGCCGGCCACGGCTTTGGTCCAAGCGCTTTTGCCCGGCTCGGCACCGTAGCTTTCGAGCACCGTCTCGTCCTGGCCGAGCGCGCTGAAGCGGTTGATCGAGACCTGCACCGCCGTAACCGAGTCGCCGGCATATTGCGGCGTCGCCACCGCGACGACGACATCGCCCGCGTTATAGCGCGCCGCGATGGCGGAGAGACGGCGGGTGTCGCCGGCCGAGGCCTGTTCGGCGGAAATCGCCCGTAGATCGTCGAGGTCGCCGACCGGCACCACGAGCGGCACGAGCCCTTCGCTGCGCGAAGACGCAGCCCAAGCCGCGCGCCAATCGGTGTCTTGCTCCCACAGGATCGGACCGCTGTCGGCGGCGACCAGCGGCAAAATCAGCATCGGCTTGCTGCGCGTCTCGGCGAAGGGAATGCCGCTGCGGCGCAGTAGGTTGCGCACGCCGTCGGCGCGGAAGCGTACGCGCAGGCTGGCGATATACCTGACGGCAGAGGTCTTCTCGCCGTCGAGCTCGATGCCGCGCACCAGATCGGCGATCTCGGCAGCCGACGGACGCGGCAGACGCGACGCGTCGGACCGCACCGTCAGGCGGGCGAGCAAGCGGTTGAAGGCCTCGGCCTGGCCGCGCGCCAGGGCCGTCTCGCGGGCGGCGGCCGCCGTCGCGGCGGTGGCGTCCACCGCCGCGTCATCGACGGTAAAGACGTCGGCTTCGCCGGCCGCTTGAGCGCGCACGCCCGAGAGGTCGCCATAAAGCGGCAAAACCAGGAAAAAACTGGCGAAAAACAAGCGGCGGAGGCCGCGGATAACTGGGCTGGGGGCCATTGCAAACCGTTCTGGATCGGCTATGTTCGCGGCGATTCTTTTAAGGGAACGAGCGGCTCGCCGCGCCGGTTCCCGTTCTTCGCCAGAACCTTAGCATTTAACGGGCGGGTGTCCCATTAGCAACCGGACTTACAAGGACGCGGGCGTCGATATCGATGCCGGCAATGCCCTGGTCAAAGCCATCGCGCCCTTGGCGCGCGCCACCGCGCGCAGCGGCTCGGACGCCTCCCTCGGCGGTTTTGGCGCCTTCTTCGACCCCAAGGCCGCCGGTTTCAAGGACCCCCTGCTGGTCGCCACCACGGACGGCGTTGGCACCAAGCTCAAGGTCGCCATCGACGCCAAGCATCACGCCACGGTCGGTATCGATCTCGTCGCCATGTGCGTCAACGATCTCGTCGTGCAGGGCGCGGAACCTTTGTTCTTTCTCGACTACTTCGCCAGCGGCAAGCTCGACGTCGCGGCCGCGCGGGACGTCATCGCCGGCATCGCCGACGGCTGCAAGCAGGCCGGTTGCGCCCTGGTCGGCGGCGAGACCGCCGAAATGCCCGGCATGTACGCCGACGGCGACTATGACCTCGCCGGCTTCTCGGTCGGCGCTGTGGAGCGCAGCCAAGCCATCACCGGTCAGACGATCGGCGCGGGCGATGTCGTGCTCGGCCTCGCCTCCTCGGGCGTGCATTCCAACGGCTTCTCGCTGGTGCGCCGCGTGGTTGCCGATCTCAAATTGTCATACGACGCGCCGGCCCCCTTCGCGCCCGGCAAAAAGCTCGGCGAAGCCTTGCTGGCGCCGACACGCATCTATGTCAAAAGCTGCCTCGCGGCGATCAAAGCGGGCGGCGTCAAAGGCCTCGCCCACATCACCGGCGGCGGCCTGATCGAGAACATTCCGCGCGTGCTTCCCGACGGTTTCGGCGTCGAGCTCGACGCCAGCGGCTGGACCATGCCGCCGGTGTTCGGTTGGCTCGCCCGCGAAGGCAAAGTCGCCTCCGAAGAGATGGCGCGCACCTTCAACTGCGGCATCGGCATGGTTGTGATCGTCGAGGCCGACAAGGCCGACGCTATCATCACCAGCTTCACGAGTGCCGGCGAAACCGCGACACGCATCGGCAAAGTGGTGAAGACCGCCGGCGAACGCAGCGTCGTCGCCGGACTCGACAGCGCCTTCGCCAAGGCCTGAACATGGCCAAGCTCCGTGTCGGCGTCCTTATCTCTGGACGCGGCAGCAATCTCAAGGCGCTGCTCGACACCTGCCTAACGCCGGGATTTCCCGCCGAGATCGTCGCCGTGATCTCCAACCGGCCCGATGCCGCCGGTCTCAAGCACGCGCAGGCGATAGGCGTACCCGCCATCGGCCTCGACCACAAAGCCTACGACAGCCGCGAGGCGTTCGACGATGCGCTGCACGAAGCGTTGCGCATCGCCGGCGTCGAGTTCGTCTGCCTCGCCGGCTATCTCCGCCTGCTGACGCCCGGCTTCATCGCGCGCTGGTCCGACCGTATTATCAATATCCATCCGTCGCTGCTGCCGGCCTTCAAGGGCTTGCACGCCCACGAGCAGGCTCTCGCCGCTGGCGTGAAGCTGGCCGGCTGCACGGTGCATATCGTCCGTCCGGAAATGGATTCCGGCCCGATCATCGCCCAGGCCGCCGTGCCGGTGCTCGACAGCGATGATGCGGACAGCCTGGCCGCCCGCGTGCTCGAGGCCGAGCACAAGATCTATCCCCTCGCCCTTAAGCTGATCGCCGAGCAGCGCGTGCGCATCGCCGGCGATAAGGCTTTCATCGATGGGGTGGTCGACGACGCGACCGCTGGCGCGCAGTTGATCAGCCCGGCGCGCTGAGGCTTTTCGCCGGCCGCGACCTGCGCCATACTGCCCTCAGCCGGCGTCAACAGCCGGGAACATCAAGGGGGCCCCCATGGCCGATACACATGATCTCACGCCGCATATCGAGATGTGGCGCAACTTCACCCGCATCGTCACCTACTCATGCATCGGAATCGCGATCTTTCTGATCCTGATGGCGCTCTTCGTCGCCTAGCAGGGCGGCACGCGGACAAGAAAAAAGCCCGGCCATTCGGCCGGGCTTTTTTAACGCGCTGAGATGTCGCTTAGGCGACGATCTCGAGACCGGCGAAGAAGTAGGCGATCTCGATCTTGGCGTTGTCGAGCGAGTCCGAACCATGCACCGAATTGGCTTCGATCGATTCGGCGAAGTCCTTGCGGATGGTGCCGGCGGCAGCGTTGGCCGGGTTGGTCGCGCCCATGATCTCACGGTTCTTGGCGACGGCGTTCTCGCCCTCGAGAACCTGCACGACGACCGGACCGGACACCATGAAGGCCACCAGCTCGCCGAAGAACGAGCGTTCCTTATGGACGGCATAGAACTGGCCGGCCTGGGCTTCGCTCAGCTGCATGCGCTTCTGGGCAACGATCTTGAGGCCCGCCTGCTCGAAGCGCGCGTTGATCTGACCGGTCAAATTGCGACGGGTCGCGTCCGGCTTGAGGATGGAGAGAGTGCGTTCGATGGCCATAATTCGGGAGCTCCTGGGGGCTTTCACCCCCGGCGGGGGCGCGTAAAGTTGCGGCCTTATATAAGGATCGGCGGCGGGCGGCAACCCTGCTGTTGCGGCGCAACAGGCCGTCCTGCCCGGCTTTTCGCGACTTTTCGCGGGGTTAAGACCTAGTTTTTACGTTCCCAGCCGCCACTGTCAGTCTGCTGCCAATAGGTCAGGCCGTGGCCGGCGTCCTTGTAAAGCTTCCAGCGCTCGCGCGCCTGCGCCACCGCCGCGTCATCCGCCCCATCGAACACGTCGAGGCAGCGGGCATAGCTCGGCAACTGGTCCGACATCGCGCCGTCGGTCAGCACCAAAATCGTCGCCTGATTGGGGTTCTCATCCTTGGCGGTCAGCCAGATCGGCTGGCGCTCGGCATGGCCGTCCTTGGCGCTGCCATGCGGCAGAAAACCATTCGGCGCATAGGTCCACAACAGGCCGTTGAGCGCCTCGACGCGCTCGGTCGAGCCGGCCATCACCACGGCGCGCGCGCCGCTGCCGAGCACCTTCTCCAGCAATTTGGGAAGGGCCTTTTCCAGCGGCGTCGCGACGAGGTGATAGAAGCCGATGTCGGTCATGCCCGGCTCAGCGGCCCTCGTAATGATCGGTGATCAAGCGATCAAGCAAGCGCACGCCGAACGCCGTCGCGCCCTTCGGCACCATCGCCGTGTCGCGCTTCGACCAAGCCGTGCCGGCGATGTCGAGATGCGCCCAGGGCACGTCGTTGACGAAGCGTTGCAGGAACTGCGCCGCCGTGACGCTGCCGGCGCCGCCGTCGCCGATATTCGCCACGTCGGCGATCTGCGAGGCGAGCTGCTTGTCGTATTCGGGGCCGAGCGGCATGCGCCACAGCTTCTCGCCGGTCGCGGCGCCAGCTTCCTCGAGTTTGTCCGACAAATTATCGTTGTTGGAGAACAGGCCGGCGCGGTGATGGCCGAGCGCCATGATAATGGCGCCGGTGAGCGTCGCGAGATCGACCATGAACTTCGGCTTGAAGCGGTTCTGGCAGTACCACATGGCGTCCGCCAGCACGAGGCGGCCTTCGGCGTCGGTGTTGAGCACTTCGATGGTCTGGCCCGACATGCTGGTGACCACGTCGCCGGGACGTTGGGCGTTGCCGTCCGGCATGTTCTCGACCAAGCCGACGACGCCGATGGCATTGACCTTGGCCTTGCGCTTGGCCAGCGCCTTCATTAGGCCGATCACCGTGCCGGCGCCGGCCATGTCCCACTTCATGTCTTCCATGCCCTTGGCGGGCTTGATCGAGATGCCGCCGGTGTCGAAGGTCACGCCCTTGCCGATGAAGGCGACCGGCGCGGTGCCTTTCTTGCCGCCGTTCCACTGCATGACGACCAGGCGCGCATCGCGCACGCTGCCCTGGGCGACGCCGAGCAGCGCGCCCATGCCGAGCTTCTTCATTGCCGCAACGTCGAGCACTTCGACCTTCACGCCATCGCGCACCAGGGTCTTGGCGCGCTGGGCCAGGGTCTCGGGATAGATGACGTTGGGCGGCTCGGACACCACGTCGCGCGTCAGGAAGATGCCCTCGGCGACGCCGGCCAACGGCGCAAAGCGCTTCTTCGCCTCGTCGGCGGCCTTCAGGGCGATGGTGAGATCGGCAATCACCGGCTTGTCCTCGGCCTTTTCCTTGGTGCGGTATTTGTCGAAGCGATAGGAGCGCAAATGCGCGCCAAAGGCGAAATGCGCGGCAAAACTGCCCGGTTTCAGCTTGGCCGTACCGGGTAGTGCCGCCAAAACCGTGGCTTTCGTCTCGCGAATCCCCTGCAAACGGCCCATCACAGAGCCGCCGGCTTCCTCGGCTGCCGCCTCGTCGAGCTGATCGGGTGCGCCAAGGCCAAAGATCATCACATGATTTGCCGAGAGGCCAACCGGTGCCGGAAAGGCAAAGACTTCGCCCTTTTTGCCGGCAAAGCGTGCGTTCTTGACGGCGCGGGCCACGGCACCGCCGGTCAAACCATCCAATTCCTTGGCCGCAGGACCAAGAACCTTGCCTTCGAAGGCCGCCGCGACGATCGTGCCGGTCGCTTTGGCGAGGGTGGACGCAGCCGGGACGGCAAAGCCGATCTTCATATCGTGTGATCTCCGGTCGATGAGGCGCGCGGCGGACTCCGCGCGGGGAAAAAGGGGCTAGAAGTCTAGTCCCGCCGCCGCCGAATGCCAACTCCCGCTCGCGGATGCTTTTCTCCGCAAGTAACGGACTCGGCAGGAAAATTCGCCGCCGGTATGGCCTCGGTCAGCGCCCTTTTTATAGCCTCAGGCTCGCCGATGGCTATAATGCCGCGCCATGAGCTGCAGCTACCGCTACATCATGCGCCTGCTGGTCTGGCCGCTCCTGTTCATCACGGTAGCTATGGCCGGCGTCATTTGGCTGACCCAGTCCCTGCGTTTTGTCGACTTGATCCTCAATCGCGGTCTGCCGGCGCATACCTTTTTCTATCTCGCAATCCTGATCCTGCCGATGGTCATGTCGGTGCTGCTGCCGGTGGCGATGTTCATCGCGGTGATCTTCACCTACAGCAAGATGACGATGGACAGCGAATTGATCGTGCTGCGCGCCTGCGGCATGAGCCAGGGCACGCTGGCCCGCCCGGCCGTGACCATGGCGGTGCTCGTCGCGCTGATTTGCTACGCCGTGAATCTCTATTTCATGCCGCTCGCCTATCGCGAGTTCAAGGATCTGCAATTCTCGATCCGCAACGACTATTCGTCGGTGCTGTTGCAGGAAGGCACCTTCAACAATGTCGTCGAGGGTGTCACGGTTTACGTCCGCGAGCGCAAGAGCGACGGCGAACTGCTCGGCATCCTGGTGCATGACGAGCGCGTCCCCGACAAGCCGATCACGATGATGGCCGAGCGCGGCGCGCTGGTGCACACGCCCAACGGCCCGCGCGTGGTGATGGCCAACGGCAACCGCCAAGCCATCGAAAAGGGCCGCGAACAGCAGCTGTCGATCCTCTATTTCGACCAATATACCTTGGACTTCGACACCGCGACGCAAACCGGCGGGGTGCGCTGGCGCGAAGCGCGCGAGCGCTATCTCGACGAACTCTTCTGGCCTGGTGATTCGGCCGACGACATTCGCGCCCGCGCGTCCTTGCGCGCCGAGGGCCATCAGCGACTCTCCTCGCCGCTCCTCACGATGTCCTTCACATTGATCGCACTCGCTGCGCTGCTGGCCGGTGAATTCAACCGCCGCGGCCAAGTGCGCCGGATACTCTGGGCGACCGGCGCGGTCGCCACTGTGCAGGTCACCTATCTCGGCTCCTTTAATCTGTCATCGACGATGCCCGCGGCGATTCTGATGGTCTATCTGATCCCGCTCGTTGCCGCCGCCGGCGCACTTTACGTGCTCCTGCACAACCCCGTTCGGCGCCCTGCCGGCGACATCTTGGCGCGGGTCTGACCCAAGCGATGTCCGGCGTCACCACCCTGTCCCCGACCCTGTCGTTCTATATCGCCAAGCGGTTTCTCGTCAGCTTCGCCATCGTGATGCTCGGACTTTGCACGATCATCTTCCTGATCGACATTATCGAGCTGATGCGCCGAACCAGTTCGCGGGCCGATGTCTCGGTCGCTCTGCTGACGCAAATGGCCCTGCTCAAGCTGCCCTACATGGCGCAAAAGATCGTGCCCTTCGCCACGCTGTTCGGCGGCATGCACACTTTTTCGCGCCTGACGCGCTTTCAAGAGCTCGTGGTGGCCCGCTCAGCCGGCATTTCCGCCTGGCAATTCCTGCTGCCCGCCGTCGGCAGCATGATGATCATCGGCGTCATCAACGTCGCCGCCTTCAACCCCCTCGCCTCGGCCATGCTGTCGCGCTACGACCGGCTGGAAGAAAAGCTGGTGATCGGCCAGACCAACATGCTGGCCATGTCGCGCACCGGCCTATGGCTGCGCCAGGCGGACGACATCGGCCAGGCAGTGATTCACGCCGCCAGCGTCACACAGCCCGATTTGGTGCTGCGCGGCGTCGTCATTTTCATGTACGAAGGCAGCGACAAGTTCATCAACCGCATCGACGCGGCGGAAGCTCGCCTCGGCGATGGCGTGTGGCTGCTGAAAAGCGTGCTGCTGACAGCGCCGGGCCAGCCGCCGCAAAGCCTGCCGACTTACGAAGTGAAGACCGATTGGACGCTCGAGAAAATCCAGGACAGTTTTGCCGCGCCGGAGACCATGTCCTTCTGGGATTTGCCGGGCTTCATCAAGCTGCTCGACAATGCCGGGTTCTCCGCCAACCGGCACCGCCTCTATTGGCATTCGCTGCTGTCGGTACCGGCGATGCTGGCGGCCATGGTGCTGATCGCCGCCAGTTTTTCGATGCGCTCATCGCGCCGCGGAGGAACCGCAGCGCTGATCGGCGGCGGTGTGCTCTTCGGCTTCTTGTTGTTCTTCCTGTCGGACGTGGTGCTGGCGCTTGGCCTCTCCGCCTCCATTCCGGCGATCCTCGCCGCCTGGACGCCAGCCGGCTTCAGCCTGCTGCTCGGCCTCGCCGCGATGCTGCATCTGGAAGACGGTTAATGCGCATGGCGAGGGGCTAGACCATGCTGAGGGGATACAGGGGGCTGACGGCGGTTGCGGCGACGATGGTCGTCGTCTGGACCCTGGCGCTTGTGCCCGCCATCGCGCATACCAGCTCGATTTTCGGCACCTCGTCGGGCGAGCCGGCCACCGGCGCTGCCGGCAGCAACTTCACGACTTTGACGCCCGTTCTCCCGGGGTTTCAATCGCAGCCTCAACGCCCGGCGCCGCAAGCCGTGCCGACCGGCGACGGCGCTTACCTGTTGAAATCAGACGAGATGACCTTCGACGAGAGCCTTGGCCTCGTCGTCGCGCGCGGCAATGTCGAGATCTCGCAGGGCGCGCGCGTGCTGATGGCCGACACGGTCACTTACAACCAGAAGACCGACATCATGACGGCGTCGGGCAACGTCAGCCTGCTCGAGCCGACGGGCGACGTCCTGTTTTCCGACTATGCCGAATTCACCGACGACCTCAAGACCGGGGCGATCAACAGCATCCGCATGCTGATGACCGATAACTCGCGCCTCGCAGCCAATGGCGGGCGGCGGCTCGGCGGCGTCACAACGGAGATGAGCAAGGCCGTTTATTCCCCTTGCGAACTCTGTGCGGAGGATCCGACACGGGCACCGCTCTGGCAGATCAAGGCCGTGCGCGTCACCCATGATACCGTCGCCAAAAGCGTCGAATATCGTGACGCTCAGCTCGAAATGTTTGGGCTACCTGTCCTTTACTTGCCTTACTTCTCGCATCCCGACCCGACAGTGAAGCGCCAAAGCGGCTTCCTGTTCCCGAGCTACGGGTCGTCGACGGATCTCGGCACCTTCGCCCGCGTGCCCTATTACTGGGCCATTTCCGACGACAAGGACTTTACCTTTTCGCCGACCTACACGAGCGATCAAGGCATAGTGTGGGCCGGCGAATATCGTCAACGCCTCGTCAATGGCGAATACGAGTTTTCCGGCAGCTATACGCAACCGACCACTCCGCCAGAAGGCCTCGATACTCGTGGGCACATCCGCGGTCGCGGACGTTTTGACATCGATGAAACCTGGCGGACAGGGTTTAACATTGACCGCTCTACCGACGACACTTACCTCCGTCGTTACGGTTTCGGCAGCAACAACAAGGCGCTGATTTCGAACGCCTACGTCGAAGGCTTCAACGGCCGTAGCTATGCCAATATGCAGGCCATGTCATTCCAAGGTTTGCGGGTGACAGACGATCCGGGCACGACACCGCTCATTTTGCCCATGGCCGATTATAATTTCCGCGGCACGCCAGATAGCAACGGCGGACGCTGGAATTTCGATGCCTCGGTCCTATCATTGACCCGCGATGAAGGCACCAGCAGCAATCGTCTCTCGACCAAGACAGCTTGGAATTTGCCGTACATCGCGTCCACCGGGGAAATCTATGGCGTCACCGCCAGCGTCCAAGCCGACGGTTACAACGTTGCCAACGTTACCGATTCGGTATACGGCCGCCAAGATGACGGATTTACCGGACGCGTGTTCCCCGAAATGAAGCTCGATTACCGTTATCCCTTTTCCAAGCACAGCGGTTCCGTGACTCAACTGATCGAACCGATTGCCGGTGCCGTTATTGCGCCGCGCGGCAGCAACCCGGCGAAGCTGCCCAACGAGGACAGCCAGGACATCGAATTCGACGACACCAACTTATTCGCCGACAGCCGCTTCACCGGCGTCGATCGCGTCGAAGGCGGCCAGCGCCTGTTATATGGCTTGCGCGGCGGGCTTTACGGCGACGGCGGCGGTTCGACGACCGCCTTCGTCGGACAAAGCTATCGCTTCAACGAAGATAGCGAATTCGCGCCGAGCACAGGATTGAACGATCAGCTTTCCGACGTCGTTGGCCGCCTCACCATTTCGCCGAGCAACACTTTCGATGTCATGTACCGTTTCCGCGCGGATGCGGAAGATCTCACGTCGCGGCGCAATGAAGTGAAGCTCGGCATCGGCAACGCCTCCAAGCTGCGCCTCGACTTGAGCTATTTCTTTGTCGCATCGGATCGGAATAACTCGCAATTCAGCGATCGCGAGCAAGTCTACGCCTCGCTGCAGGGCGGAATTTCCAAATATTGGAGCGCTTTTGCCTTCACGCGCAACGATCTGGCCGACGACGGCGGTTTCCTCGGTGTTGGCGGCGGGCTGCGCTACATTGACGAATGCCTGATTTTCCAGACCAGCATCACGCGACGTTTCACCTACGACCGCGACGTCGTCCCCTCGACCACCCTGCTGTTCCAGTTCGTCTTCAAGAATCTCGGCGAATTCCAGACCTCGGCCTTTTAATGGGTAGCGGCTCTGTAAAGCCGAATTCTTGGTCAGGGCGCGAACGGCGAGGTTCCAAGCTGAGTAAAAGCCCTTCAAAATACGTCGTTTCGCCAAAATTCCGCTCCAGGTGGGTCTCCGAGGCCTCGGCTGCTGTTGTCGGATCGGGGCGGTTCCTTATATAACTCTCGCAATGTTCGTATTGTCCCAGATGCGCCGCCCCCCCGCGTGCGCCGTTCGCGGTTTTCGCCACGGCGCCTTGGCTGTATTCGCCCTGCTTGCTGTGCTGCTATTCGGCAGCCTGCCTGTCGCTGCGCAGCAGGGCAGCCAGCGTATCGTCGCCGTCGTGAACGACGAGTCGATCACCGCCTATGACGTTGAACAGCGCATCCGCCTGACCTTGGGCCCGGCCGCCCAAATGCCCAATGCCGAGCAGCTCCGCCGGCTGTCGAGCCAAGTGCTCCGCGGCATGATCGATGAGCGCCTGCAGATGCAGGAAGCCAAGCGGCTCGGCATCACCGTTCAGCCGGACGAATTGGAAGACGCCGTCTCCCGCGTCGAACGCCAAAACAACCTGGCGCCGGGAAAATTGGCGGAAGCCTTCAAAGTCAGCGGCTTGAGCATGAGCAGCTTCGAGGATCAGGCCAAGGCCTCGATCATTTGGCCGAAGGTGGTTCGCCGCCGCGCCGCCCGTCTCGTTAATGTCGCCGAAGACGAGGTGGATGACGCATTGGAGCAGCTTAAAGAAAACGCCGACAAGCCCTCGCACCTTGTGTCGCAGATTTTCCTATCGGTCGATTCGCCGCAAGACGAAACCGAGATTCGCGGCAATATCGAGCGGCTCTACGAGCAGCTCGAGGCCGGCACGCCCTTCACCGTTCTAGCGCAGCAATTCTCCCAGGATGCGACGGCGGGCAGCGGCGGCGATGCCGGCTGGGTGCAAGTCGGCCAGATGCCTCCGGAAGTCGATGAAGTGCTCGCCAAGATGCCCGTTGGCGCCGTCTCGCGTCCGATCCGCTCCGCCGAAGGCTATTATATTGTCGCCTTGCGCAATCGTCGCGAGCCGCGCGTCACTGCCGCGCAAGACATCAAAGTCTCGCTCAATCAGATTTTCTTGCCCATTAGCGCCGGAGCGCGGCCCGACGAGATCGCCAGCCAGCGCGAATTGGCCGAGACCATTTCCGAAACCGTCAGCGGTTGCGCCGACATGGACTCCGTCGCCAAGGAAATGGCCTCGTCCGACTCGGGCGCCATGGGCACGTTCCGTCTCGGCGAACTTGCCGCCGACATGCGCAAGATCGTCAGCGCCCTCGAGATCGGCAAGCCGAGCCAACCCTTCCAGGTCGAGGGCGGCCTGCGCGTCGTCATGGTTTGCGAACGCGAAGAGCCTGTCGCGAATCTGCCGAACCGTCAGGAAGTGACGCGCATTCTCGGCGAGCAGAAAATGGAATTGCAGTCGCGCCGCTTCCTGCGCGATCTGCGCCAGAGCGCCTTCGTCGACATCCGCGCCTGACGGCGCCGAACAGGCCCGTCCATGACGACCTCATCGCCCCCCTCCCGTCTACCTTTGGCCCTCACCATGGGCGAGCCGGCTGGCATCGGCGGCGAGATCGCGCTCAAGGCTTGGCAGACGGCGCGAGACAGCTTGCCGCCCTTCTTCCTGCTCGATGACCCGTCGCGCCTGACGGCCCTCGCCAAACATCTCGGGTGGGACGTTCCAGTCATAGCCATCGCCGCAGCGGAAGACGCCGATAATGTCTTCCCCAGCGCCCTCCCCGTGCTGCCGGTCAAGCTGCCGCGCGCCGTCGAGCCGGGAAAGCCGGACAGCGCCAACGCGCCCGCCGTGATCGAGGCGATCCGCCGCGCCATCGAGCTCACGCAAGCCGGCCGCGCCGGCGCCGTGGTGACCAACCCGATCCACAAGAAAGTGCTCTACGACGCCGGATTCAAGCATCCCGGCCACACCGAATATCTCGGCGAGCTGACCGGCGTCGTCCGCCCAGTGATGATGCTAGCGACCGGCGACTTCCGCGTCGTGCCGGTGACCATCCATCTGTCGCTGCGCGACGCGCTCGCGGCGCTCACCACCGAGGCGATCGTCGATCGCGGCCGCATCACCGCCGAAGCGCTCAAGCACGATTTCGGCATTGCCAACCCGCGCCTCGCCGTCGCCGGCCTCAACCCCCATGCCGGCGAAGAGGGGGCCTTGGGGCGCGAGGACATCGAGATCGTCGCGCCCGCCGTGGCGCAACTGCGCAAACTCGGCATTCAGGTCACGGGCCCGCTGCCGTCCGACACGATGTTTCACGCCGCCGCGCGCGCCACCTACGACACGGCACTCTGCATGTATCACGACCAGGCGCTGATCCCGCTTAAGACGCTGGGCTTCGACCAGGGCGTCGATATCACACTTGGCCTGCCCATCGTGCGGACCTCGCCGGATCACGGCACCGCCTTCAACATCGCCGGCACCGGCGTGGCGAGCGCCAGCAGCTTGATCGCCGCGCTCCGGATGGCCGCCGACATGGCCGCGCGCCGGGCCGCCAATTGACCGACAGCATCGCCGACCTGCCGCCGCTGCGCGACGTCATCGCCGCCCATGGCCTGAATGCCATCAAGAAGCTCGGCCAGCATTTCCTGCTCGACCTGAACCTCACGGCCAAGATCGCCCGCGCAGCCGGCCCAATCACCGATTGTGCCGTCATCGAAGTCGGCCCCGGTCCCGGCGGGCTAACGCGCGCCATTCTCGAAGCGGGCGCAGCCAAGCTCATCGCCATTGAGCGCGACGAGCGCTGCATCGCCGCTTTGCAGCCGCTGATCGCCGTCGGCGAGGGGCGGCTCGCCATCGTCGAGGCCGACGCCCTGGAGATCGATGCTGTCGACCTCTTGCGGAAAGAGAACTGGCAAGGGCCGATCAAGGTCGTCGCCAACCTGCCTTATAACGTCGGCACGGCGCTGATCTTGAATTGGCTGGAGCGACCAAGCGATATCGCCGGTATCACCGTGCTGGTGCAAAAGGAAGTCGCCGAACGGCTCGCCGCCCCGCCGCGCACCAAGGCTTACGGCCGCCTCTCGGTGCTGGCACAATGGCTCTGCCGCGTCGATCTCGTGTTCGACATCAGCCCGCGCGCCTTCACGCCGCCGCCGCAGGTGACCTCGACCGTGGTGAATATGATCCCGCGCGCCGCGCCGCTGCATCAGGCGGTACGGGCCGATCTGGAAACCGTCAGCAAGGCGGCCTTTGGCCAGCGCCGCAAGATGCTGCGCGCCAGCCTCAAGGCGCTGAACATCGATCCGCTGCCGCTGCTGGAACAGGCCGGCATCGCGCCGACCGCGCGCGCCGAGGAATTGGATGTGGCGGCCTTCTGCCGCCTGGCCAACGCCTATACGGCGGCCAAGCCTTAAGGCTATTGGCCTTCTCTCAAGGCCTTCACGAAATCGCCGAGGCCGATCTGCCGTTCGCGCTTCAAGCGTTCGGCGGTGAGGATTGCCTGCACCGAGCGCACGCTGAGCTCAATGTCGTGATTGACGATCACGTAGTCATATTCCGGGTAATGGCTCATCTCGTCGGCGGCGCGCGCCATGCGCTTGGCCACCACGTCGGCGGGATCCTGCGCGCGCGTGTTGAGGCGGCGCTCCAATTCCTGCGTCGAGGGCGGCAGGATGAAGACAGTGACGAGATCGTCGCGCGCGTTCTCGCTGAGTTGCTGGGTGCCCTGCCAATCGATGTCGAACAACACGTCCTTGCCGCTCGCGAGCGCGGCCTCGACCGGCGCTTTCGGCGTGCCGTAATAGTTTTCGAACACGCGGGCATGTTCGAGCAGTTCCTGGCGGTTGACCATCAGGTTGAATTCGGTCGGATCGACGAAGATGTAATCGACGCCCGCCGTCTCGCCCGGCCGCTTGGCGCGCGTCGTCGCCGAGATCGACATAGTGAGGTTCGGCTCGCGCTCGAGCAGGGCGCGGGAAATCGTCGTCTTGCCGGCGCCCGACGGCGACGATAGCACCAGCATCAGGCCGCGCCGGTGGATCGATAGCGGATCATGCTCCGCGAGCGGCGCCGGGTTCGCTTTATTCGACATTCTGCACCTGCTCGCGGAATTGCTCGATGGTCGCCTTCAATTCGAGGCCGACGCGTGTCAGCTCCAGATCTTCGGCCTTCGAGCACAGGGTATTGGCTTCGCGGTTGAATTCCTGCGACAGGAAATCGAGGCGGCGGCCGACCGGCTCCTTGGCCGCCATCAATTCGCGGGCCTGGGCGACATGGGCGTTGAGGCGGTCGAGCTCCTCGCGCACGTCGGCCTTGGCGGCAAGCAGGGCGGCCTCCTGGATCAAGCGGTCCTCGGCGATGCCGCCGCCGCCGAGCAGATCCTTCAGCTTGGCCTGCAGGCGGTCGCGGATGGCGGTGGGCTGCGCCCCGGCAATGCCGGCGGCCTGAGTTGCCAAGGTGGCGATCTTGCCCACATGAGCGTCGAGTACGGCGGCCAGCTTGGCGCCTTCGGCGGCGCGCGCGGCGGCGATGGCGGTCAGCGCCTCGGCGAGGCTCTTGAGCATCGCCTTGTCGCGCGCCGCCTTGGCCTCTTCGCTGTCGTTCGCCTCGATCTCCTCCAGCACGCCTTTGACGCGCAGCAGGCCGTCGATCTGCGGCGGCGCGGCGTCGGGCACGCGGGCCTTCACCTCGGCCATGACGCTGACCAGCTGATCGAGCAGATCGCGGTTAAGGACGAAGCGGCCGGCGCTGCCGGCGCGGGTCACCGTGAGATTGAGGCTGAAGCTGCCACGGCTGAATTTCTCAGCCAGGGCGGCGCGGGTCGCCACCTCAAGGCTCTCGCTGCCGGGCGCCAGGCGGATGCGCAGGTCGAGGCCGCGCCCATTGACGCTTTTGACCTCCCATTGCCAGCCGATGTCGTCCATCTGTCCGGCGGCCCGGGCGAACCCGGTCATGCTGGCGACGCTCAACGCTCCCCCTTATCGCCGCCTATTCCCCCTCGGAATGACAGCATCTAGTGGCCTTAAAATCGCGGGCCGCAATATAGCGCGGCCCGAGGGGGCCGAACAACCCGCCATTGGGCTGGCAGGCGGGGGCGGCAACGCCTAGGGTGGAGCCATCATGCTGTCCCCCAAGAGTATCCTCATCACCGGCGCATCCAGCGGCCTCGGGGCCGCCCTTGCGACCCTCTACGCCGCGCCGGGCGTCACCCTGTTCCTCGGCGGCCGCCACCGCACCCGCCTCGACAACACTGCCGGCACCTGCAGCGCCCTGGGCGCCATCGTCGAGACGGCGGTGATCGACGTCACCGACCGCGCCGCCATGACCGACTGGCTAAAGCGCGCCGACGCCCAGGCGCCGCTCGATCTCGTCGTCGCCAACGCCGGCATCTCGGGTGGCAGCGGCGGCGACGGCTCCACCGAGGGCGGCACGCTCGGCAGCCCGGCCAAGATCGAAAGCGCCGAACAGGCGCGGCGCATCTTCTCCGTCAATGTCACCGGCGCGATGAACACCGTGCTGCCCGCCATCGACCTGATGCGCGCCCATCCAGCGCTCGCCAAGGGCAAGGGCCAGATCGCGATCATCAGTTCGCTGGCGAGTTTTCGCGGCATGCCAGGCGCGCCGGCCTATTGCGCCAGCAAGGCTGCCGTGCGCGCCTGGGGCGAAGGCCTGCGCGGCACGCTGGCGACCGACAGCATCGAACTGTCCGTCGTCTGCCCCGGCTTCATCCGCACGCCGATGACGGCGGTGAATCCCTTCCCCATGCCCTTCCTGATGGATCCGGAGCCGGCCGCCGAGATCATCGCCAAGGGCTTGCGCGCCAATAAATCGCGCATCGCTTTCCCGTTCCGGCTCTACGCGGCGGTATGGCTGCTGGCGACATTGTCGCCGGGCTTCACCGACCGCTTCATCAACAAGCTGCCGGACAAGCCGGGGCGCTAAGGCGTGGCAGCATCCGGCGCAGCCCTGCCCGGCTCGGGCTTGCTGCGCGACAGCGCGCGCCATTTGGCGACGTTGCGGTTGTGTTCATCGAGCGTGCGCGCGAAGGCGTGGCCGCCCGATCCGTCGGCGACGAAATACAGCGCGTCAGTGCTCGCCGGTTTGACCACCGCCATCAGCGCGGCGCGGCCGGGATTGGCGATCGGCGTCGGCGGCAATCCCTCATTGAGATAGCTGTTGAACGGCGACGGCGCATTCAAATCGCCGCGCGTCAACGGGCGGTCGAGCCAGTCGCCCGGCTTGTTCTCGCGCTTGGCCACGCCGTAAGCCACCGTCGGATCGGACTGCAGTTTCATGCCGCGCGCCAGACGGTTGAGAAAGACGGCAGCGACTTGCGGCCGCTCTTCGGCGATGCCGGTTTCCTTTTCGACGACGGAAGCGAGCACGGCGAGTTCGCGCGGGGATTTCAGCGCGAAGTCCGCCGGCCGCGCGGCCCACGCCGCCTCGAGCGCGCCTTGCATCGCTTTTTCCATACGCGCCACGACGCCCTCGCGGCTATCTCCGCGCGAATAATTGTAGGTCTCGGGCAGCAGCGCGCCTTCGTCGGGCTTGCGCGCGATGTCGCCGATGAGAGGTTCAGCGTCGCCGATCAATTTCAGCACCTGCGCCGTGGTCAGGCCTTCCGGCACGGTCAGGCGATAAACGACTGTCTTGCCGCTGATGATGAGGTCCATGGCGGCGCGCGGGCTGATCGCGGCGGGAAAGGCATATTCCCCGGCGCGTAACGGACGGCCGTCGTTGCTCATGCGCACGCCAAACGCGAACGGCAGCGGATCTTCGATGACGCGGGCGGCGACGAGCAGGCGGCCAACCTCATCGACGCCGGCGCCACGCGGCACGACGAGCGTGACGGCGGGGCCGTCCGCATAGGGCCGCTCGAAAGCGGCGTACAGCCAGACAGCGAAGCCGGCGAGGACGGAGGCGATGGCGCCGGTGAGAAGGAGAGCCGCGACGAAGACGCGCCGCAGGCGCAACTTAGGGGGCCTTGCCGAAGATCAGCGCGGCGTTCGTGCCACCGAAGCCGAAGCTGTTGGACAGCGCGTAGTCCAGCTTCTTTTCCTTGGCCTTATGCGGCACGAGATCGACCACCTCGCAACCCGGCGACGGATTGTCGAGATTGAGGGTCGGCGGCAGGATGCCGTGCTTGATCGCCAGCAGCGAGAAGATCGCTTCGACGCTGCCCGCCGCGCCGAGCAAATGGCCGATGGCCGACTTGGTCGACGACATGGAGAGCTTGGTCGTGGCGTGATCGCCGAACAGGCGCTTCACCGCGCCCAGTTCGATCTCGTCGCCGAGCGGCGTCGAGGTGCCGTGCGCGTTGACGTAGCCGATCTGGTCGGAATTGATGCCCGAACGCTTGAGCGCCGCCGACATGGCGCGGAAGGCGCCGTTGCCGTCGGGCGTGGGCGCGGTCAGGTGATAGGCGTCACCCGACATGCCGTAGCCGATGATCTCGCCGTAAATCTTGGCGCCGCGCTTCTTGGCGTGCTCGAGTTCTTCGAGCACGACGACGCCGGCGCCTTCGCCCATGACGAAACCGTCACGGTCCTTGTCCCACGGGCGCGAGCCCTTCTCGGGGGTGTCGTTGAAGTTGGTCGACATCGCGCGCGCGGCGGCGAAGCCGGCGAGGCCCAAACGGCAGACCGCCGCTTCGGTGCCGCCAGCGACCATCACGTCGGCGTCTTCCCACTGGATCAAGCGGGCGGCGTCGCCGATGGCGTGCGCCCCCGTCGAGCAGGCGGTGACCACAGCATGGTTGGGGCCGCGGAAGCCGTATTTGATCGAGACATGGCCGGAGGCGAGATTGATCAGCGCCGCCGGAATGAAGAACGGGCTGAGACGGCGCGGGCCCTTCTCGTGGATCGTCATCGCGCCTTCGGCGATCGACGGCAAGCCGCCGATGCCCGAGCCGATCATGACGCCGGTGCGGTCGCGGTCTTCTTCCGCCGTCGGCATCCATCCGGAGTCCTCGACCGCCTGAATGGCGGCCGCCATCGCGAAGATGATGAACTGGTCCATCTTCTTCACGTCCTTGGTGTCGACCCAATCCGCCTGATTGAATAAGCCGGCGGCTTTATCGCCGAGCGGGACTTGCCCGGCGATCTTGGTCGAGATGTCGGAGACATCGAAGGACTGAATGGCGCGCAGGCCGGACTCGCCATTGATGAGGCGGTTCCAAGTCGCGTCGACGCCGCACCCGAGCGGCGTGACGAGACCGAGGCCGGTGACGACGACTCGTCTCATGGGCTCAGGCTCGATTGTCGCAGAGCTTAGCTGCTGTGCGACTGAATGTAGTCAACCGCGTCTTTCACGGTCAGAATCTTCTCCGCGGCGTCGTCGGGGATTTCGCACCCGAACTCTTCCTCGAAGGCCATGACCAGTTCGACGGTGTCCAGGCTGTCGGCGCCCAGATCGTCGATGAAGCTCGCGTTCGGCGTCACCTTGGCAGCGTCGACACCCAGGTGCTCGACAACAATCTTGGACACGCGGTCGGCAACGTCGCTCATTCTTCAAGTCCTCGGCTGGTGATTTTGGTCGCTAGGTTTATAGCGCTTAATCTTGCTTGTCTTGTCGTTCCGCCGCGCCCCCGAAAAGGGGCCGATCGGCGAAAAAGTGCGGTTTGGTAACATACTTCCCCTGGTATTGCCAGCGCCGAGGAGCCACAAACTCTACGGCTCCCGGTCCTCTGAGGGGTCTCAAGCGGCCTCGCGGCCTATATCATGGCCATGCCGCCATTCACATGCAAGGTCTGGCCGGTCACATAGGCGGCCTCCTCGCTGGCCAGGTAAAGCGCCGCGGCGGCGATATCGTCGGACGAGCCGAGCCGCCCGGCCGGGATGGCGCCGAGCAGTTTGGTCTTCTGATCCTCGCTCAGCACGTCGGTCATCGGCGTCGCGATGAAGCCCGGCGCGATGCAGTTCACGGTGATGCCGCGGCTGGCCACTTCGGCGGCGAGCGATTTGGACATGCCGATCATGCCGGCCTTCGACGCCGCGTAATTCACCTGGCCCGGATTGCCGGTGACGCCGACGATCGAGGTGATGTTGATCATGCGGCCCCAGCGGTTCTTCATCATCGTGCGCAGCACGGCGCGCGACAGTCGGAAGGCGGCGGTCAGGTTCACGTCGAGCACCGACTGCCAGTCTTCGTCCTTCATGCGCATCATCAAGGTGTCGCGCGTCAGGCCGGCGTTGTTGACGAGAATGTCGGTCTTGCCCATTGCCGCGTCGCAAGCTTTGACCAGCGCTTCGATGCTCGCCGCGTCGCCGAGATTGGCGGTCTGCACATGGGCGCGCTCTTTGAGTTCGCCCGCGAGCGTCTCGAGCGCGTCGGCGCGCGTACCCGACAGCATCACCGTTGCGCCGGCGCCGTGCAGCGCGCGGGCGATGGCGCCGCCGATGCCGCCCGAGGCGCCGGTGACCAAGGCCGTCTTGCCGGTGAGATCGAACATATGCGCTCCTGTGGAAAGGCTGATTTATATGGCTTTAATGAAGGCTTCGATGTCGGCGGGGCCCTGGATCGACGCGGTCTCGAACTCGCGGTCGATGCGCTTGGCGAGACCGGCCAGCACCTTGCCGGCGCCCAGCTCGACGACGCGCCCGACGCCGAGTTGCTTCACGGCGATCATGCTCTCGCGCCAGCGCACCATGCCGGTGACCTGCTCGACGAGCAATTTGCGGATGTCGTCGGGATCGAACACCGGACCAGCCTTCACATTGCTGATCACCGGCACCACCGGCTCCGTCACCGTCGCGCGCGACAGCGCCTCTTCCATCGCGTCGGCGGCGGGCTGCATCAGCGAGCAATGGAACGGCGCGCTGACCGGCAACAAGATCGCGCGCTTGACGCCGCTGTCGGTGGCGATCTTCAAGGCGCGTTCGACGGCGCCCTTGTGGCCGGAGATGACGACCTGATCGCCGCCGTTGTCGTTGGCGGCGGCGCAGACTTCACCTTGGGCGGCTTCCGCCGCAATCTTCTGGGCCTTCTCGAGATCGGAGCCGAGCAAGGCCGCCATGGCGCCGATGCCGACCGGCACCGCCTTCTGCATCGACTGGCCGCGCAGCTTCAACAGGCGCGCCGTGTCGGTGAGCGAGATCGCCTTGGCCGCCGCCAGGGCGGAATATTCGCCGAGCGAATGGCCCGCGACGAAGCGGGCCTTCTCGCTGATCTTGATGCCGCCCTCGCGCTCCAGCACGCGCACGACCGCCAAACTGACCGCCATCAGGGCCGGCTGGGCGTTTTCCGTCAGGGTCAATTCGTCGGCCGGGCCTTCGAACATCAGGCGCGAGAGCGGCTGTTTCAGCGCCTCATCGACCTCTTGAAAGACCTCGCGAGCCGCAGCAAACGCCTCGGCCAGGTCCTTGCCCATGCCGACGGCCTGCGAACCTTGTCCTGGAAAAACAAAGACTTGATCCATAAATGTCCCTTTGCTCCTAGAGGCGGCAAGACATACCCCGCCGCCCTGGCAAGTCAAGGAAAAGGGGCCGGAATCGCTTGGTTTTCCCCCGAAATTCGCCGCCGAACGCGGCTTGCGCTTGGGGGGTCTTCGTGTATATTCCGCGCCTTCATAACTCCTTGCCGGCCTTTCGGGGTCGGCTAGGTCCGGTCGGCCTCTGTTTCATAGGGAATCAGGGCTCCGGGCCACAAACAGCCATAAGGAGCTGCTGCTTATGCCTCTCTATGAGAGCGTGCTGATTGCACGCCAAGATCTCGCCGCGCCCCAGGCGGAAGCCCTGGGCGAAACCTTCCAAGCCCTCGTCGAAGCCAACGGCGGCAAGGTCTCGAAGCGCGAATACTGGGGTCTGCGCAACCTCGCTTACAAGATCAAGAAGAACCGCAAGGGCCACTATGTTCTGATGAACATTGAAGGCACCGGCGCGACCATCGCCGAGCTGGAGCGCAACCTGCGCATCCACGAAGACATCCTGCGTTACATGACCGTGCGCGTCGACGAGCTGGAAGAAGGCCCCTCGGCCATCATCCGCAGCCGTGGCCAGGAAGACGAGCGTCCGCGTGGACGTGGCAGCTTCGGCGGCGGCGACCGCTTCGGCGGCGGCGACCGTCCGCGTCCCCCGCGCCGCGACGGCCCCGGCGGCGACCGCTTCGGCAGCGATCGCCCGCGTCGTGACGATGCCCCGGCCACGCCCGTTCAAGGAGACCAGTCATGAGTGAACGTCCCGAGCGCGACGCCGGCACCGACGGCAAAGCCGCTGGCGGCCGCCGTCCGTTCTTCCGCCGCCGCAAGAGCTGCCCGTTCTCGGGCGCGAACGCGCCGAAGATCGACTACAAGGACATCCGCCTGCTGCAGCGCTTCGTCTCCGAGCGCGGCAAGATCGTGCCGAGCCGCATCACCGCCGTGTCCGCGCCCAAGCAGCGCGAACTCGCCCAGGCGATCAAGCGCGCGCGCAGCCTGTCCCTGCTGCCTTACTTGCTGAAGTAAGACGAACGACAAACTGCGGCTCTCGCGCCGCGGGAGTGACTTGAGAGGAAGGCGCGAATGGCGAAGGAGATCGGGATCGCGATAGGCGGCGGAGCCGCCGGCGCGATCCTCTACCTCGCCACCTTCATCGGCGGCCCGGCCGGCATGTTCTTGGCCTATCTGGCGCTGCTGCCGTTGTTCGCAACGGGCCTTGGCTTGGGAACGGTGAGCGGCCTGGTGGCCGCGGCGACCGCGACGGCCATGGTGACGGCGGCGACGTCCGTGCTGTTCGGCGTCGTTTTCGCGTTGGTCTACGCCCTGCCGGCGGCCGGCCTGATCCGTCAGGCGCTGCTGCGACGCGGTGGAGGCGTGAATGACGAGGCGTGGTATCCGCCCGGCCGCATCCTGGCCTGGCTGGTGCTTTACGGTTGCGGCATCTTCGCCGTGCTGGCCCTGGCCGGCGGCGAAGACGAGATCGCGGCGATGGTGAGCGAGATCGAGTCGGTGATGGGCCAAGTGCTCCCCACCGGCGACAATCCGCGAGTGGCGGAGATGATGAAGGCGATCGCGGGCTACTTCCCAGCGATCCTGATCTTCTCCTGGTCGATCATGGTGATCGCCAACGCCGCCATCGCCGAAGCGCTGCTGGCGAAGGCCGGCCGCGCGATCCGGCCGAAGCCGCGCTACAGCGCCGTAGATCTGCCGAGCTGGTACGCCGGCGCGACGGCGGGACTGGCGGCCCTGGCGCTGATCGCGCCTTGGATGGATTTGGGCGCGCTGACGTTCGTGGCGCGCAACACGGCCCTGGCGATGCTGGTGCCGTTCTTATTGGTGGGTCTGTCGGTCATCCATGTCTGGAGCCGCCGCTGGCCCGCCCGCATGGCGATCCTCGCGGGTTGCTATGTCGTGCTGTTGTTGTTCGGTTGGCCGGCTCTGCTGGTCGCCGGATTGGGCTTCATGGAGCAATGGCTGCTCTTGCGTCGGCGCATCGCCGGCGGGACCAGCCTGGAGGAAAAGCGATGATGGAAGTGATCCTGCTCGAACGCGTCGAGCGTCTCGGCCAGATGGGCGACAAAGTGAAGGTGAAGCCGGGCTTCGCCCGCAACTTCTTGCTGCCGCGCAAAAAGGCGCTGCGCGCCACCAAGCAGAACATGAGCCTGTTCGAGACGCAGCGCGCGCAACTCGAAGCGGCCAACCTGAAGCGCAAGAGCGAGGCCGAAGTGGTCGCCGCCACCGCCAAGGACATCAGCGTGATCCTGATCCGCCAGGCCAGCGAAAGCGGCCAGCTGTTCGGTTCGGTGCGTCCGCGCGACGTCTCCGAGGCGGTCACCGCCGCCGGCCTCACGGTCGACAACACCCAGGTGAAGCTCGACATTCCGATCAAGACGCTCGGCATCCACAAGCTGCGCGTCAACCTGCACCCGGAAGTGGCGATCACGGTCGCCGTCAACGTGGCGCGCTCCGAGGAAGAGGCGAAGCTGCAGGCCGCCGGCAAGACCCCGGCGATGATCGCCGCCGCCGAGGAAGAAGCCGAAGCCCTCACCGACGTGTTCGAAGAAGGCGCCGCGCCGGATGCGGACGCCGCTGACGGCGAAGACGCCGACGCCGAGAAGGCCGAGTAAGCCGACCCCATATCGCGCGTCTCACGCGCGACCGATCAAGGCGGGGCCGCAAAGCCCCGCCTTTTTCTTTGCCTGCCGCAGACCAATTCTTTGCAGACCAATTCTTTTGTACGGTTTCGTACGATCACCTCTGGAGACCGCCCATGTCCCCCGCCACCACCGCCCTGCTCGCCTGGGCCACCCTCGCCGTCGCCGGCCTGCTCGAAGTCGGCTGGGCCATCGGCCTGAAATATACCGACGGCTTCAGCCGCCTGGTGCCGTCCGTGCTGACGGTCGGCGCCATGGCGGCCAGCGTCGGGCTGTTGTCCTTGGCGCTGCGCCATATCCCGATCGGCACGGCCTACGCGGTATGGACCGGGATCGGCGCCGTCGGCGTGGCGATCGCCGGCATGATCCTGTTCGGCGAGCCGCGCGATGGCTTGCGGATTCTGTTCATCCTGTTGATCGTGGCGGGAATTGCCGGCTTGAAGATCGTCTCCTAAATCGCCGGCAAGGCTTTCCGCCATCGGTTACCGCCGGGAAAGACTGGATCGGCTCAAAACTCGTTCCAAAGACTCTGTTAAAAATGGTCTTTTTCTCGCCGCGCGTTTTGTGCTTGGATTGTGACATGAGCAACGGCGGTAGGGACCGCCATAGCGAGGGCCGAGCGCTGGCAACAGCGCGGGGCCGGGTTGGGGATCATGCTGCTGACCACATTGCTCGACCGGATGGTGCGGTCCGGTTCGCTGACCTTGATCGACGCCGACGGACGCCAGCACCGCTTCGGCGATGGTGGCGCGCCCCATGTCACCGTACGGCTGCATGACCGCAAACTGCATCTCAAGATCGCGCTCAACCCGTCGCTCGCCGCCGGCGAGGCCTATATGGACGGCACCCTGACCATCGAAGACGGGTCGCTCCGCGATTTCATCGACATCGCGACGCGCAATTTCAACAGCGTCTACGAATCGCCGATGCACCGCGTCGCGCGCATCGCCGGCTTCGGCGCGCGTCTGTTGCAGCAATACAATCCGGCCGACCGCTCGCGCAAAAACGTCGCCCATCACTACGATCTATCGGGCGCGCTCTACGATCTGTTCCTCGACCGCGACCGGCAATATTCCTGCGCCTATTTCGCCCAGCCGGACGACAGCCTGGAGTCGGCGCAGCTCGCCAAGAAGCTGCATATCGCCGCCAAGCTGCTGCTCGACAAGCCGAACCTGACGGTGCTCGACATCGGCTGCGGCTGGGGCGGCATGGCGCTGTACCTCGCCAAGGCGGCCAAGGCCGACGTCACCGGCATCACGCTGTCGACCGAGCAGGCCAAGCTCGCCGAGAGCCGTGCCGCCAATGCCGGCCTCGCCGAAACGGTGCGCTTCAAGCTGCAGGATTATCGCGCCGAGACCGCGCAATATGACCGCATCGTCTCGGTCGGCATGTTCGAGCATGTCGGCTTGCCGCAGTTCACCACCTTCTTCGGCAAGGTTCGCCAATTGCTCAAGCCGGACGGCGTCGCCCTCATCCACTCGATCGGTCGCATGGACGGGCCCGGCATTACGGATTCGTGGATCCGCAAATATATCTTCCCCGGCGGCTATGTGCCGGCGCTATCGGAAGTGCTGCCGGTGATCGAGCGGGCCGGCCTGTGGGTGACCGACATCGAAATCCTGCGTCTGCATTACGCCGAGACACTGAAGGCGTGGCACGCTAACTTCATCGCCAATCGCGCCGAAGCGGCGCGCATCTATGACGAGCGGTTCTGCCGCATGTGGGAGTTCTATCTCATCGGCTCCGAAATGGCCTTCCGCAACATGGGGCAGATGGTGTTCCAGATTCAATTGACGCGCGAGCAGACCGCCGTGCCGCTCACGCGCGATTACATCTTCGACTGGGAGCGCGCCCAGCGCGATCAGATCAGCGCGGCAGCGGAATAGGCATGGCGCACCGCCGGGGGATTAAACGCTTCGCCTGTGTTTTGCTGCTGGGTCTCACTACCCTGGCGGCGGCCGCGCCGGCCGTGGCGCAAGACCCTGCGGCGCAGCCCGATCCGATGGTGCAGGGCCTGCTGAAATATCTGCAGGACCCGGACTACAGCCAGCTGCGCATGGCGAAAATCCGCGAAGGCAACGACAAGGCGGTCGGCGTCTGCCAGCCGCGCCAGGTGAAGTCCGTGCGTCTTATCCCCCTGTCGGCGATCAGCTTCGCCGCCGACGGCAAGCCGACCTCGGGCATGTGGGCGGAAAGCGCCGAGTTGCTGCCCTGCGAGCCGGCCCGGCGGCTCAATCTACTGACCGTCATCGCGCCCGGTAAACCGATCCAAGTTCTGTTGACGCTGCCCGGCACGACGGTGACCGATGCGCTGTTGCAGCGCGATGCCGCGGTCGTCGCCGTGCAAGGCGCCGCCATTTTCGCCAAGACGAAGGACTGCAAGGACATCGCCATCGTCGACACCAAGTTCGACGACTGGACGGGCGATGCGGTGCCCGGCGCTCTGTTCGCCTCGGCGCGGCCCTGGCTCGAAACCTGGACCGTGCGCTATTGCGACAAGCAGATCGACGTGCCGATCGATTTCCGCCCCGACAGCCGCGGCACCGGTTTCACGCCGCGCCAGAAGGACATCCGGCTGCGCAAATAGCCGGCCTTTGCGTGATCCGCCCCCACAGTTCACACACTGTGGATAAGTTTCTCCGGGACGCTATGATGGAGGGGTGAACTGGGCGCGCCGGGTGCGTTAGGTTAGCCCCCCATCACATACTAAGTCTGGAGTTCCGGGGCGCATGGCTGAGACGAGCAATCCCAAGGTGACGCCGCTGCGCGCGGCGGACGACATCCCCGGCGCTGGACTGAATGTTGGGGCCGCCCCGACCCGCGAGCCGCCCCATAATTTCGACGCCGAACAGGCCCTGCTCGGCGCCATCCTGACTAACAACCTGGCCTATGGCCGGGTGTCGGAATTTCTCCGCCCTGAGCATTTTGCCCATCCGGCCCATGGCCGCATTTTCGATGCCGCGACGCGGCTGATCGAAAAGGGCCAGGTCGCCAATGCGACCACGCTGAAAAACCTGTTCGACCAGGACGCCGATCTCGATGCGATCGGCGGCGCCGCCTATCTCGCCCGCCTCGCCGGCTCGGCCACCACGGTGATCAATGCCGGCGATTACGGCCGCATGATTTTCGACCTGCATCTGCGCCGCCAGTTGATCGGCATCGGTGAGGATGTCGTCAACGAGGCGTTCGACCACGATCCGGAACAGACCGCCACCGGCCAGATCGAAATGGCCGAGCAGCGCCTGTTCGATCTCGCCACCACCGGCCAGGCCGACAGCGGCTTCCGCTCCTTCAAGGACATCCTGGTCAAGGCCGTCGACATGGCCGAAGCCGCCTACAAGCGCGAAGGCGCGCTGACAGGCATCTCCACCGGCCTGATCGACTTGGACAAGCTGCTCGGCGGCCTGCAGTCCTCCGACCTCGTCATCCTCGCCGCCCGCCCCTCGATGGGCAAGACGGCGCTCGCCACCAACATCGCCTTCAGCGCCGCGCAGTCCTACCACCGGGCGCTCAGCGAAGGCCGCACCCAGGTCGTCAACGGCAAGACCAAAGCCATCGACGGCGCCGTGGTCGGCTTCTTCTCGCTCGAAATGTCGTCCGAGCAATTGGCCACCCGCATGCTCGCCGAAGCCGCCGAAGTCGATTCCGACAAGATCCGCAAAGGCGAGCTGACCAGCGACGATTTCAACCGCGTCGTGCAAGCCAGCCGCGCGCTGTCGCAGATTCCCTTCTACATCGACGACACGCCGGCCCTGTCGGTCGCGGCGCTGCGCACCCGCGCCCGCCGCCTGCAGCGCCAGCATGACCTGTCGATGATCGTCGTCGACTATCTGCAGCTGCTGCGCGGCTCGCCGGGCCCCGGCGGCCGCAGCCAGGAAAATCGCGTGCAGGAAATCTCCGAAATCACCCGCGGCCTGAAGGCCCTGGCCAAGGAGCTGAATCTGCCGGTGATCGCGCTGTCGCAGCTGTCGCGCGCCGTCGAATCGCGCGATCCGCCGCGTCCGCAGCTCGCCGACTTGCGCGAATCGGGCTCCATCGAGCAGGACGCCGACGTGGTGATGTTCATCTATCGCGCCGAATATTACCTGTCGCGCAAGGAGCCCGATCCGGGCACCGACAAGCATCTCGAATGGCAGACCCAGATGGGCGATCTGCACAACATCGCCGAAGTGATCATCGGCAAGCAGCGCCATGGCCCGATTGGCACGGCAACCTTGCAATTCGAGGGGCGTTTTACCAAGTTCTCGGACTATATTGCCGATAACCGCATCCCCGACGTTCATTGAGCCCCGATGTCCCCAGAGCCGTCCGCGACTGAGTCCCTAGCCGGCGGCATTCTGCGCATCGACCTCGGCGCCCTCGTCGCCAATTGGCGGCTGCTGAAGGGCAAGCTGGCAAAGGGCGCGACTTGCGCCGCCGTGGTGAAAGCCGATGCTTATGGCCTCGGCATGGCCGAAGTCGCCCCGGCGCTATACCAAGCCGGCTGCCGCGTCTTCTTCGTCGCCTTGGCGGAAGAAGCCTTCGCGCTCCGCGCGCTCCTCCCCGATGCCGAGATCCATGTGTTTTCCGGCGCGACCGACGCCAGCCTGAGCGAGTTGCTGCGTCACGGGATCATCCCGGTGCTCAACAGCCTGCCGCAGATCGACGCCGCCACGGCCCATGCCAAAGCGCGCGGCAAGCCGGTCGCCGCCGACGTCCATGTCGATAGCGGCATGAACCGGCTGGGACTGGAAGCGTCCGAGCTGGCGGCCATCGCCAGCGCGCCGGCCCGGCTGGCCGGCCTCGATCTCCGCCTGGTGATGAGCCACCTGGCCTGCGCCGACGAGCCCGCCCATCCGCTCAGCGCCCAGCAACTGGCCGCGTTCAAGGCGGCGCGGGCCCGGATCCCCGCCTTCGCCGCCGTCCCGGCCTCTTTCGCCAATTCGGCGGGCATCTTCCTGGGCGCCGACTACCACTTCGACCTGGCCCGTCCCGGGGCCGCCCTCTACGGCCTGAAACCGCACAATTCGGCCCCCAATCCGATGGCCCAAGTCGTTCGTCTACAAGGGAAAATCCTACAAGTGCGCGACGTTGACACCCCCATGACCGTTGGATATGGTGCCGCGCATCGCGTGACGGGCAAGGCCCGGATCGCCACCGTCGGTGTGGGTTACGCCGACGGCTATCGCCAAAGCCTGACCAATCGCGGCCACGCCTACCTCGGCGACATACGCGTGCCTGTCGTGGGACGAGTCTCGATGGATCTAATCGCTCTCGACGTCTCCCAGGTGCCCGCCGCGCTGGCCGTGCCGGGCGCCGTCGTCGACCTGATCGGCCCGCATCACGACGCCGATGCGCTCGCCGGCGAGGCGCAGACCATCGGCTACGAAATTCTCACCGGTCTCGGCCGGCGCTTCCACCGGATTTACGTTCCAGCCAAAGAAAGCCAGCCGGCATGAACTTCGTCGCCGCCATCGGCCGGTTGCTGATCAGCTTCTTCCAAGCCGTCGGCCGCATCGCCATGTTCACCGGCCTGGCGCTGTTTCACAGCCTGCGTCCGCCTTTTTATCCCCGCCTGATTCTGCGTCAGATGATCGACATCGGCTATTACTCGCTGCCGGTCGTCGGTCTGACCGCCATCTTCACCGGCATGGTGTTGGCGCTGCAGAGCTACTCCGGCTTCGCCCGCTTCTCCGCCGAAAGCGCGGTCGCCACCGTCGTCGTCATCTCGATCACCCGCGAACTGGGCCCGGTGCTTGCCGCCCTTATGGTCGCCGGCCGCATCGGCGCCTCGATGGCCGCCGAGATCGGCACCATGCGCGTCACCGAGCAGATCGACGCGCTGACCACCCTGTCGACCAATCCGTACAAATATCTGGTGATGCCGCGCCTGCTCGCCGGCCTCGCCATGATGCCGGTTCTGGTGCTGGTCGCCGACATCATCGGTGTGTTCGGCGGCTATATCATCGGCGTCAACAAGCTCGGCTTTAACCCTGCCGCCTACCTCAAGAGCACCTTCGAATATCTCGAATTCAAGGACGTGTTTTCCGGCCTGGTCAAAGCCTCGGTGTTCGGCTTCATCATCACGCTGATGGGCTGCTACCACGGCTATCATTCGCAGCGTGGCGCCCAGGGCGTCGGCACCGCCACGATCAACGCCGTCGTCTCGGCGCTCATCCTGATCCTGGTATTCAATTACATGATCACTGAACTGTTCTTCGCCCGATGAGCACGAACTTGCAAACGCCGAAGATCAAAGTCCGCGGCCTGAAGAAAGCCTTCGGCAATAAGGTCGTGCTCGACGGCCTCGACATCGACGTGATGCCGGGCGAGTCGGTCGTCATCATCGGCGGCTCGGGCACCGGCAAGTCGGTGCTGCTCAAATGCATCCTCGGCATCATCCATCCCGACGCCGGCTCGATCGAGATCGACGGCGAGGAAGTGACGCGCATGTCGTCGCGCGAGCGCGAGCGCGTGATGCGCAAGTTCGGCATGCTGTTCCAGGGCGGCGCGCTGTTCGACAGCCTGCGCGTCTGGGAAAACGTGTCGTTCGGGCTGGTGCAGGCCCAAGGCATGGACCGCGTGCAGGCGAAAGACATCGCAATCCGCAAGCTCGCCGCCGTCGGCCTCGGCCCGGAAGTCGGCGAACTGCTGCCCGCCGAGCTGTCAGGCGGCATGCAAAAGCGCGTCGCCTTGGCGCGCGCCATCGCCACCGAGCCGGACATCATCTTATTCGATGAACCGACCACCGGCCTCGATCCGATCATGAGCGACGTGATCAACGACCTGATCGTCGATTGCGTCAAGCAGCTCGGCGCGACGACGCTGTCGATCACCCACGATCTCGCCAGCGCGCGCAAAATCGCCCACCGCATCGCCATGATCTATAACGGCAAGATCATCTGGTCCGGCCCCGTGTCGAAGATCGACTACACCGGCAACGCCTATGTCGATCAGTTCATTCACGGCCGTGCCGAAGGGCCGATCAAGGTCGAGGTCGGCGCCATCAGCGATCCGCTGCCGGGGAGCCGGCGCTAGATGGCGCGCGGGGCGGCCCGCTACGTCTGTCAGGAATGCGGCGCTGTCACCAGCCGCTGGGCCGGTCGCTGCGATAACTGCGGCGCGTGGAACAGCATCGTCGAAGAAGCGGTCTCCAAGGCCCCGCCCGGCGCCCTCAAGAACGCCCTGAAAGCCAGCGGCGCCTCCGGCAAGGCGCTCGGCCGGCGTATCGAATTCCAGCCCCTCACCGGCCGCACGCTCCCAGAGGCCCGCCGCCTCACCGGCATCGCCGAGCTCGACCGCGTGCTCGGCGGCGGCCTGGTGGCCGGCTCGACCATCCTGGTCGCCGGCGATCCCGGCATCGGCAAATCCACCCTGATGACGCAAGCCGCCGCCGCCCTGGCGCGCAGCGAAGGGGGCGCCGCTTACATCTCCGGCGAAGAGGCGCTCGATCAAGTGCGCCTGCGCGCCAGCCGCCTCGGCCTGTCCGACGCGCCGGTGAAACTCGCCGCCGCCACTGACGTCGCCGACATCCTGGCGACCATGGAGCAGCCGGACGCGCCGCGCGCCGTGATCGTCGATTCGATCCAGACCATGTATCTCGACAGCCTGGAATCGGCCCCCGGCACGGTCGCCCAGGTGCGCGCCAGCGCCCAAGCGCTGATCCGCCTCGCCAAGAGCCGCGGCATCAGCGTCATCATGGTCGGCCATGTGACCAAGGAAGGCCAGATCGCCGGCCCGCGCGTGCTCGAGCATATGGTCGACACGGTGCTCTATTTCGAAGGCGAGCGCGGCCACCAATTCCGCATCCTGCGCGCCGTGAAGAACCGCTTCGGCCCGACCGACGAGATCGGCGTGTTCGAAATGACCGACGGCGGCCTACGCGAAGTCGCCAACCCCTCCGCCCTGTTCCTCGGCGAGCGCGAGGGCCGCGTCTCCGGCTCCTGCGTCTTCGCCGGCATGGAGGGCACCCGACCGATCCTGGTCGAAATCCAGGCGTTGGTCGCCCCTTCCTCGCTCGCCTCGCCGCGCCGCGCCGTCGTCGGCTGGGATAGCGGCCGCCTCGCCATGATCACGGCGGTGCTCGATGCGCGCTGCGGGCTTGCTTTGGGCGGCCTGGATATCTATTTGAACGTCGCTGGCGGCTTGAAGATCTCCGAGCCCGCTGCTGACCTGGCGGTCGCGGCGGCGCTGATCTCCTCCCTGGCGGACACGCCGACCCCGCCGGAAACCGTGGTTTTCGGGGAAATCGGCCTGTCGGGCGAGGTCCGCCCGGTCGGCCAGCGCGATTCCCGTCTCAAAGAGGCGGCAAAACTCGGCTTCGCCCAGGCGTTCGCGCCCAAGGCAGCGCCGTCGAAACGTGATAAAGGTAAGCGGGAAACTTCTCCCGGTGGCCTGCAAGTGACGGAGATCGGCCATTTGAACGACCTGCTGCGCCTCTTCAGCGTTACCCCCGGCCAAGCCCCCAAAGGCGCGGCCCAAAAAGGCGAAGGGGGCAAACGCCCCAAGGCTGCTCCCCAGCAGGCCGATCCCGACATCGATTTCGCCCCGTACGAGTGAGGACGCGTTAGGCCATGCAGGTTCTCGGCTTCAACCTCGTCGATCTGATTGTCATCGTCGTCATCCTGTTGTCCGGCGTCTTCGCCCTGGCGCGCGGCCTGGTGCGCGAAGTGCTCGCGATCTTCAGCTGGATCGGCGCCGCCTTCGCCACCTTCTACGGCTTCGACATCCTGAGCCCCTACGTGATGCGCCTGATCAGCGAGCCGACGATCGCCAACGTCGTCACCGGCGCCAGCATCTTCCTCGTCGTGCTGTTCATTCTGTCGATCATCAGCGGGACCATTGCCGGCGCAGTGCGCGGCACGGCCGCCGGTTCGGTCGACCGCACGCTGGGGTTCGTCTTCGGCTTGGCGCGCGGCGCCGTTCTGATCTGCCTGGTCTATATGGGCCTCAGCTGGGCCATTCCGCCGCGCGAGCAGCCCGCCTGGGTGCAAGCCGCGCGCACCGCGCCGCTGATGGAGCGCGGCGCCGACTTCCTCTATTCGCTCGCGCCGGCCCATGTCCGCAACAGCGGCTACCGGCCCAATGCCGAACGCCGCACCGATACCGCCCCACGCCCCGCTTCACCCCCATCCGCCACGTCGACCGCGTCCAACCCCGTGCCCCCCAATCAGGGGCCGGGTTATAAACCGGAAGAACGCAGAGAGATGGACCGCCTTATCGAGGGAACGCAGTAACCCATGCTGACCACCCATCCGTTCGAAGACGACCATCTTCATGAAGAATGCGCCATCTTCGGCGTCTACGGCCATGAAGACGCCGCGGCGCTAACAGCGCTCGGCCTGCACGCCCTGCAGCATCGCGGCCAAGAGGCGACCGGCATGGTCGTTTACGACGGCGCGCGCTTCAACAGCCACCGCGGCCTCGGCCATGTCGCCGACATCTTCTCCAGCGAAGCGGCGATCCGCCGCCTGCCCGGCCGCTCGGCCATCGGCCATAACCGCTATTCGACCAGCGGCGAAACCATCGAGCGCAATATCCAGCCGCTGTTCGCCGACTTCCAGTACGGCGGCTTCGCCATCGGCCACAACGGCAACCTGACCAACGCCGTGACGTTGCGCCAGGACCTGGTGCGCAAGGGCAGCCTGTTCCAATCGACCACCGACACCGAAGTGATCATCCATCTCATGGCGATCAGCCGCCATGAGACGGTGGTCGAGCGCATGATCGACGCCCTGCGCCAGGTCGAGGGCGCCTATTCCTTGGTCGGCCTGCACAAAGACGGCCTGATCGGCGTGCGCGACCCGCTCGGCGTGCGCCCGCTGGTGCTCGGCAAGCTCGACGACGCCTATATCCTCGCCTCGGAAACCTGCGCTCTCGACATCATCGGCGCCGACTACGTGCGCGATATCGAGGCCGGCGAGCTGGTCGTCATCAACGAAAAGGGCGTCGAGAGCCTCAAGCCGTTCGGCACCACCACCAAGCGCCCCTGTATCTTCGAATATATTTACTTCGCCCGCCCCGACTCGGTGATGGAAGGCGTCTCGGTCTACGACGCGCGCAAGCGCATCGGCATCGAACTGGCCAAGGAAAGCGGCGTCGACGCCGACATGATCATTCCGGTGCCCGACTCGGGCGTGCCGGCGGCCATCGGCTACGCCAACGAATCGGGTATCCCGTTCGAGCTCGGCATCATCCGCAACCACTATGTCGGCCGCACCTTCATCGAGCCGACCGACCAGATCCGCCACCTCGGCGTCAAGCTCAAGCACAATGCCAACCGCGCCTACATCAAGGGCAAGCGCATCGTGCTGGTCGACGATTCGATCGTGCGCGGCACCACCTCGAAGAAGATCGTCGAGATGATGCGCGCCGCCGGCGCCACGGAAGTGCATATGCGCATCGCCAGCCCGCCGACGACCAATCCCTGCTTCTACGGCGTCGACACGCCCGAGCGCGATAAACTGCTCGCCGCGCGCTACTCGATCGCCGAAATGGCGCAGTTCATTGGTGTCGATTCGCTGGCCTTCATCTCGATGGACGGCCTCTATAGCGCCATGGGCGAGCCGGGCCGCAATGCCGAGCGCCCGCAATATTGCGACGCCTGCTTCAGCGGCGAATATCCGATCCGCCTGACCGATATGGATGGCACGGAAAAGCCGGCGCAGCTCTCGTTCCTGACCGAAGTCCTGCGTCGCGCCGGGCGGCGCTGAGCCCGGCATGACGGATACAACGAACGGCCGCCTCGCCGGTCGCGTCGCCTTGATCACCGGCGCGTCGCGCGGCATAGGCGCCGCCGTCGCCAAGCGGTTCGCCGCCGAAGGCGCGCAAGTCATCCTCACGGCGCGCACGGTCGGCGGCCTCGAAGAAGTCGACGATCAGATCCGCAAGGCCGGCCATGGCAATGCCACGCTGGTGCCGCTCGATCTCGCCAAAGGCGCCGAGATCGACAAGCTCGGCCCGGCCATTCTCGAACGTTTCGGCAAGCTCGACATTCTCGTCGGCAACGCCGGCCAGCTCGGCACGCTCAGCCCGATGAGCCATATCGATCCGCCGGTGTGGGAGCGCGTCTTCGCTGTCAACGTCACCGCCAACTGGCGCTTGATCCGCATCTGCGAGCCGCTGCTGAAACTGTCGCCCGCGGGGCGCGCCATCTTCGTCACCTCGACGGTGGCGCAGGGCACGCATCCCTATTGGGGCGCCTATGCGGCGAGCAAGGCGGCGCTCGAAAGCATGGTGCGGACCTGGGCCGGCGAACTGGGCAAGACCGCCATCCGCGCCAACCTGCTCAATCCCGGCCGCACGCGCACGCGCATGCGCGCCGAAGCCTTCCCCGGCGAAGATCCGCAAACGGTCAAGCCGCCGGAAGACGTCGCGGAAGTGATGGTGCCGATGGCGAGCGCCGAGGAAACCCGGCAGGGTGAAGTCGTCGGCGTCTAACGACGATTGTCGTCGGGCGCCACGCGCCTGCTAACGCTTGTTCTCGTCCGGTGCGTAGGGGTTCTTGCCGGCGCGCAAGGAGAAGCGGATCGGGGTGCCCTGCAGGCCGAAGGTGTCGCGAATGCCATTGGCGAGGTAGCGCAGGTAGCTGTCGGCCACTTCGTCGGCCCGGCTGATGAACAGCGCGAAGGTCGGCGGCCGCGCTTTCAATTGCGCCATATAGCGGAATTTTAGGCGGCGGCCATGCGGCGCCGGCGGCGGATTGGCTTCCAGCGCATGTTCGAGCCAGCGGTTGAGCTTGCTCGTGGAAATGCGCGTGTCCCAATGGTCGAAGGCTTCGAAGGCGCCGGCCATCAGATCGTCGAGCCCCTCGCCATGCTGGGCCGAGATGCGGAAGAAGCGCAGGCCCTTCACTTGCGGCAGCGACGTCTCGATACGGTCGCGCAGCTTGCCGATGGCGGTCGCCGGATCGTCGATCAGATCCCATTTGTTGACGGCGATGATCAGCGCGCGGCCTTCTTCGGCGGCATGGGCAGCGATCGTCAGGTCCTGATGCTCGAGCATCATCGTTGCGTCGAGCACCAGCACGACCACCTGCGCCAGACGGATGGCGCGGAAGCTGTCGGCGCCGGCCAGCTTTTCAAGCTTCTCGTCGATGCGGGCTTTACGGCGCAGGCCGGCGGTATCGACCAAGCGCACTTTCTTGTCCTGCCACAGCCAATCGACGGCAATGGCGTCGCGCGTGATGCCCGCTTCCGGACCGGTCAGCGAGCGTTCCTCGCCGAGCAAGGCGTTCATCAATGTCGACTTGCCGACATTGGGCCGGCCGACGATAGCGAGGCGTAGCGGCTTGTCGCCGAGGCCCGGCTCCGCCTCGATGTCGCCTTCGAAACCTTCTTCATGGTCGTCGTAAGAGAGATGGGCGCCTTCGAGATGGGCGCGCAGACCGTCATACAACTCGCTGATCCCCTCGCCATGCTCGGCGGAGATGGCGACCGGCTCGCCGAAGCCGAGCTTGTATGCTTCGGCGATGCCTTCGCGGCCCTTGTTGCCTTCGCATTTGTTGACGAGCAGCAGGACCGGCTTCTTCATCGGGCGGATCCAGCGCGCGAAGGCCTCGTCGAGCGGCGTGACGCCGGCGCGAGCGTCGATCACCATCAGCGCGAGATCGGCACCGGCCAGAGCCTTGGCCGTCTGCTCCTGCATACGCGCTTCGAGGCTTTCGCCGATTTCGTCTTCGAAGCCCGGCGTGTCGACGGCAATGAACTTGAGATCGGCGACGCGCGCCTCGCCTTCCCGGCGATCGCGCGTAACGCCAGGAGTCGGATCGACAATGGCGATCTTCTTGCCGACCACGCGGTTAAATAGCGTCGACTTGCCGACGTTGGGACGACCGACGATGGCGACGACAGGGAGGCGTTTGCCGTCCATTTTGGTCACCTATAGGCGACCAGGTCGCCGTTATCCGTCAGGAAGATGAGCGTGTTCTGCGCGACGATGGGCCCTATCCGGACCCCGTGCGGCAAATCGCTCTGACCGAGGATCTCGCCGCTATAGGGCGAGACGGACATCGCCATTTCATGCGAGCCGGCGAGGATCAGACGGTCGCCGGCCAGCACTGGGCCGGACCAATCGATCGGCTTGCGCTTGCGCTCTTCGTCCTCGTAGCGCGGCAATTGCTTGATCCAGCGCACACGGCCATCACGCGCCGACAGGCAGATCAGCTCATTGTCGGTGTTGAGCACATAGATGACGTCGCCGGCCAGCAACGGTGTCTGCACGCCGCTGATGCGCTGGTCCCAGGCGCGCGCGCCGGTCCCGACAACGATCGATACCATGCGGCCGGCGTTGCCGACGGCATAGACGCGGCCGCCGGCGATGACCGGCGAAGCGCGAATATCATTGAGATCGGAGACCGCGCTGATACGACGCGGCAGCGACAGGAAGTCGGCCCAGATTTGGCGGCCATTGGTCACGCGCAGGCCGTAAAGCTCGCCCGAGCTGTAGGCGATGACGACGACGTCGCCTTCCACAGCCGGTGTCGCGGCGCCGAGCAGGCCGGCGCCTTCGCTGGTGCCCGAGTGGTTCCACAGCACGCGGCCATCGTCGACCGAGAGCGCGTAGCTGGTGTTGTCGATGCAGACGACGAAGACGCGGCCGCCAGCGACGGCGGGAGAGCCGCGGGCCGGGCCGGAGACCTTGCGGCGCCACAATTCCTTGCCGGTCTTGGCGTCGAGCGAGACCACTTCGGCAAAGCCGGTCGTGGCGTAGAGCTTGCCGTCGGCGTAAGCCAAGCCGGCGCCGAGCGGGCCGTCGGATTCGTCGTCTGGCGTGATGTCCTTCTTCCAGACTCTGCTGCCGTTTTCGAGCCGGTGGGCGGTCACTTCGCCGCTCGAATCCATGGCGAAGACCATACCTTCTGCGACGATGGGCTGGCCGAGCAGTTTGCGCGAGGAATCCGACCCATGGCCGATGCTCGAACTCCAAACGCGCTTGGGCGCGTCGGCGAACTGCAAGTGGCCCGAGACATGGTTGCCGGCGCCGAAGGCTTGCTGCCAATCAGGATTGACGCGCGGCTCCGGCACCGCAATCGGCTCGCCGGCCAATTCAGGGGCCGGCTTGAGCGACGCTTCGAACTGCATGACGGCGATCCGATCGCCCGGCAACGGCGGCGGCTTGCTTGCGCCGTACAGCCAATCGCAAGCTGCCAGCGCGGGCAGCAGCGCGACCATACCAAATAGGAGAACCGTGCGGCGCATGAGATCAGCCACCGAACACCGCGAGCATCTCGGCAGCGCGGGCGCGCAATTGACGCGGCGTGCCTGGATCGTCCGACAGAGTGGCATAGGCATCTTTCGCTTTTGACGTGTCGCCGGCCCGCGCGGCCAGCAGGCCCGTCAGCTCCAGCGCCGAATAGCGCCACGGATTGCCGCTGGCGGTGAGCGGCGCCAAGCGGGCCGCGAGATCGTTGGGCTCGGCGCTGTCGATCTGTTGCAGGGCCAGCAAGATCAGCGACAGATCGCGGAACACTTTGTCGCTGCGCGAGTCATTGGCGATATTCTGGTAGATCGCGGACGCCTCGGCGGCCTTGCCGGACTTCGACAGCAGCGCGGCTTCCTGTAGGCGCGATAGCGCGGCATAGCCCACGGTGCTTTTGCTCGCGAGATCGCGCAGCGCGCCGATCGCCGCGTCGGGCGTGCCGGCGGCGGAGGGCGAACCGGTCGCCGGATCGACCTGCGGGCCGGCGAGATCCATCGCCGCCATGTAGGCGAGCCCATCTTTCAACTGCTCGCGTGCCGTGTATTGCCGCCAAAACAGCACCGCCGCGACGGCGATGATGGTGAGCAAGGCAATGGCCACGGCGAAGCGGCCGTATTTCTTCCAGAGGGCCATCTGCCGGTCGTGGCGGATGTCCTCTTCGATCTCTTGAATGAAATTATCCATAGGGGGCAAAGGCCGGAATGAGAGGCAGCGGACGCTGCGGTGATAACCGCCGTCCGGACGCCGTAAAAGGGCCTAACTCCTTAGCCTAAAAGCGATATTAATGAAACCCCAAAGCGGCCCCGAACGCCGATCTGGCCACCGCCGACGCAGGGCCGTAAAGCCAATAATCGCAATGGAATAAGGCTTTTTTGGGCCCCGGTCGGCAAAAAGCCGACGCCCCGCACCATGACGGGCCGCGCAACTGGACGGCGCCACCGATTTGGGGAAGACTTGCCCATAGCCCCGAGACGCAGATTCGCGCCCCGGAGACCGTACGGAGGGCGTGGTCGCCGTCGATGACACAGTTGGTCCGGATTTCCGATTTTCAGGCGCGCAAGGCGGCGCAGGAGCAACTCGGCAAGTCGTCGTCCAAAAGTGGGCGCAAGAGCCTCGTGGTGTTCGCCCGCACCGAACTCAATCAGCTCATCGCCGTCTACAGCCGCCATGTGATCGCCGGCGAATGGAAAGCCTATGCCATCGACCATGGCGAAGGCGCGGCGATCTTTTCGATGTTCCAGCATGCCTTGGCCAAACCGATCTACTCGGTGGTCAAGCTGGGCGGCCAGCGGCGCAACGGCCAATGGCTGATCATGAGCGGCGGCGAGCGCCTGCGCCGCAGCGCCACTTTGGAAGGCGCGCTGGAAATTTTCGACCGCAAACTGCGTCTCGTTTAACTCGCAACGAAAAGCCGGCGCGAACACAAGCCCGCGCCGGCTTTATCGCGGTTACGGCAGCGTTGCGAACTTCGGCTGGCTGGCGTCCGTGGCGCGCCCGACTTCGCCGATCGGCTGCGACGGGACCGCTTGCGGAGCGCTCGATGCGCTGCGTTGAACCGGCTCGCCGGCTTCGATGTCCTTGACGTCGCCGGATACCCGGCCGCCTTCCTCGATGACGATCGAGCCGTAGCGCACGGTGCCCTTCACCTGACCGGTGGCGTGGACGACGAGGCGTTTGTGCGCCGTCAACTTGCCCTCGAACAGCCCGCTGATTTCGGCCGTCTCGACGTCCGCCTCGCCGATAAAGACGCCGCTTTCGGCGGTCTGGATGATACGGCTCTTCATCGAGGCCTCGACGCGGCCTTCGACGACCAGCGTGTCGCACGCGCCGATCTCGCCCTTGAGCTGGATATTACGTCCGACGATCAGCCGGTTGTCCTCCGACACTTGGGCCATCGGCCCACCGGCGCGCGCGCCGGCCTGCTGGCCGACAATACCGGCAACTGCGCCGGCATAATCCGGTTTGCTCGGCATCAGGGGTGGGCGGTTTGATCTGCCCCCTTCAGAGTGGTCCATCGACTATTTTAGTGTGGACCCTGAAGGAGAGAGAAAATGGGCAAGAGACACGGGCCTGAAGAGATCATCGGCAAGCTGCGCGAGGCAGAGATCGTACTGGCGCAAGGCGGCACGGCGAGCG
>CANJIM010000024.1 GCA_947474495.1 Rhodospirillaceae bacterium | reverse complement strand
TGAACGGCGAAGCTGTATTCGGCGACGGCATGACGTCCTTCGACGGATTGGCGATGTTCAGCGCCAAGTTCTGAAGCGGCCTCGCATAGTGTTTGCGGCGCTGACAAAGTAGGCCACTGAAGCGGCGGCGTTTTGCGGCTGCGGCGGAGTAAAATCCGGCCAGCCGGGGGGTGGTTCGCTCTGCTGCCCCGCACCGGCACCATTTACGTGTCGTGCCTATGTTGATGCGGACCCCCGCCGTCGAAGGCGAAGGGGGGCGAACGAAGCTCGATTTGTGGGATAAATTGTGGGTAGGTCCCACGTGATGTGGGTTATTCCATTGTTTTATAACAGATATATTGAGTCTCGTGGCGGAACGAGAGGGATTCGAACCCTCGATACGACTTTTGATCGTATAACGGTTTAGCAAACCGCCGCCTTCAGCCACTCGGCCATCGCTCCTCACGAGGAAGGCCCCGAAGGGCCTGGCTGGACACCTCGAGGACGGCAGAAAAGTCCTGCCGTTCCCAGGGGTTCGCCGTTGTAAAGGCCCAGCCCAGCCCTGTCAATCTTGCGGGCCGGAACGGCCGATTTGGCGGGAAAAGGCCCACTTTTCGAAGCTCGAACCATAGAAAAACGGCGGTGGATCGCTCCACCGCCGTTTGCGTGACCGAAGTCGGGCTTAAGCCTTGGCCAGTTTCACGCTGGTCTGGATCGCCGTCAGATAGCCGACGGCGGCGCCGTAGCGGTCCTTGTAGTTGGCGCGGACCAGCGGATCGAGCGTTGGCTGCACTTTGGCGTGCAGCGTCTTGCTCCAGTCGCCGACATGCTGGAAGTTCGACGTGATGTAGGTCCAGCCGTTCAGCTCATCGACCGCTTGCAGGCCGGTCGATTCGCCGCCCGCCGGGATCGACATGATGCGCGACAGCTGCTTGGTGTCGATGTTGTAGGCCCACAGGAAGTTGTTCACGTGATAGCCGCTGTCCTCGCCGATGAAGAGGGTACGCAGCTTTTCCGAGAACTTCAGATTGTCCGGGTTGCCGACTTTGTCCGGGTTGGCGAGGTTGCCGAGCGCATCGGCGGCGATGTCCTCGCCGATCATCATCATCTTCGTATGAGTCGGGACCCATTCACTATTGATGGCCGCGCCGGCCGTGTCGCGCAGACCGCCGACCAGCTTCATCTCCATGATGCCGCCGGCGGTGAGCGCTTTGTCGAAGCCGATGTTGCTTTCGGCGTTCCAGCCCTTGCCGCCCTTGACCATCGAATCGACGATGTTTTGCAGGGCCGAGTAGGCGATCTTGTCTTTGGCGTTGACGGTGGTGCCTTCCATCTTGGAGAAGCCCATGCTGCCGCCCTTGAGATAAGCGTAGCGGTGGGTTTCGAGGAAGGCGGCGGCCTTCTCCATACCCGGCTTCACTTTGATCCAGTTCGGCGCGCCGTTGTAGAAGACCTTGCTGTAGCTGCTGTCGTTCGGATCATCCTTCTTGGCGTCCAAGATGTCGGACGGCTTCAGGCTGTTCGCAAGCTTCTCGATCTCGGCGCTGGTGGCATGGCCGAGGTTGATCCAGGTGAGATCGGCGCCGGGCGCCGCCGGATCGAGGGCGAAGCCGGTGCCCAACTTGGCGACATAAAGCGTGCCTGACGAAATATCGCGCGGCTTGTCAGCGACGAACATGAATAGGCCGCTGTTGGTCGCGTCATCGCCCATCAGCAGCGTGCGCTCGTCGGGCATGACCTGGGCCAACTCGTGCGAGATACGGCCGAGATTGTAATGCTTCTTCGCCGTGCCCGTGCCATCGGCATGGACGGTGATTTCCGGCATATGGCCGTAGTGATAGGGGTTGGCCTTGGTCTCGTCGCCGAAGGTGCTCTTGCTAAAGGCCTTGAAGTATTTCGTGTTCTCCAAGAACTGCGCGTCCGGCTCGTATTCCTCGGACGACAGATGCGTGCCCCACGGCGTCAGGCTGGCGCCGCAGGTGATCCATAGGCCATGAACCTTTGACATATCGACGTTGTGGTACTTCACCAAGCTGAGCTTGCCGGTCTTGGGATCCTGGTCGAGCGTGAGCACGGCGATCGGCGAGGGCAGTGCACCGTAGGTGTCGGTGCCCTTTTGATCCTGCGACGTGTATTCGAACTGCACCACGGCGAACAGCGCGTTGCCCTTGACGCCCGGCACCTTGGCGTTCGCCAACTTGAGAAGCGACATTCCATCCGGTGCGTCAGAGAAGAAGTGGCGTTCCTTGCCGGCGACGGAGGTGTCCATGATCGGCTTGTTGTTAATGTCGTAATAGCCGCCGGCGAGGATCTTGCCGCCCTTGCCGTTGGGGACCATGTCGCCGGTGATGAAGAAGGGCTGATAGGCGAGATCGAAGGTCTGCGTGGTTTTGTCGCTCAACGTCACCGTCAGACGCGAGCCGACCGTGGTCACGGCCATGGCGGCCGGATCGGCCAGTGACGGCGCCGGCATCGAGCTAAAGCTGGCGGACACGAAGCTCGCATTGGCGGCCAGCGCGCTGGTGGTGCCGAAGAGGAAGGACGCGGCTGAGCCGGTGGCGAGGGGTAGCATCGGCACGCCGGCGAGCAGCTTGAGAGCATCGCGGCGAGAGGTCGTCTGTTGGGTCATGGCTGGGCTTTCCATAGGGTGATACGGAGAGCGACGAAGCCAGGGCGCAGGGGCTGCGCCAAAAGGGTGCGAGGAAGGCTCCAGTCGCGGCGGGAACCTTAGTCAGCGGTTATGACAGCCCGAAGACCCGATTATGACACCTCCATGACTATCGCAATCCCTTGAGATGGCGGCCTATTCCGCCGCCATGGCTCGTGCATAGCCGCGCGGCGGATAGGCGAGGACGTCAGGGCTGACCTCGGCAATCGTGCGGCAGCCGACATAGGCCATGGTCTTCTCGAACTCGCGATGCATGATCGTGAGCGCCTTTTCGCCGCCGGCCTTGCCGCCGGTCGCGGTGCCAAAGAGCGTCGGCCGCCCGGCCATCACGGCGTCGGCGCCGAGCGCCAGCGCCTTGACGATGTCGCCGCCGCGCCGGATGCCGCTGTCGAGCAGGATGGTGGCGCGCTTGTTCACGGCGGCGGCGATCTCCGGCAGCATGTCGATGGTCGGCGCGGCGGCGTCGAGCGCGCGGCCGCCATGGTTGGAGACGACGATGCCGTCCGCGCCGTGCGCGATGGCGGCCTCGGCGTCCTCAGGGCGCAGGATGCCCTTGACGATCAGCGGCCCTTGCCAGAAATCGCGCAGCTTGCGGATGTCCGGCCAGGTCATGGCGCGATGGCGCGTCGGACTTTTGCTGGTCTTGGTGGTGATGCGGTGGCGGTAATGCTCAGGGAAGTTTTCATGACGCGGCATGCCGCCATTGGCGACGTAGCGGCAGAGCACGCCGCCGAACCAGCGCGGATGGCTCAGCATGTCGTAGGCGGTGCGCGGCGAAAGCTTGAACGGTACGGCATAGCCGTTGCGCTTGTTGTATTCGCGATTGTTGCCGAGCGCGCCGTCGATGGTGACGACGAGAGCTTTGCAGCCGGCGTCTTTGGCGCGCTTGATCAAGGCGTAGGAATGATCCTCCTCGCTCCACATATAGAGCTGGAACCAAATATTGCCGTCGGGCGCGCCGCGCGTGACGTCCTCGATGGCTGTGATCGAGTTGGTCGCCAGTGTGAAGGGCACGCCTTGCGCGGTGCAGGCCCGCGCCAGCTCGACTTCGCCTTGGTACCAAACCAGACCGGTCATGCCGGTCGGCGAGACGGCGTAGGGGAAACTCCAGCGCTTGCCGAGGATCGTCGTGCTCATATCGATCTTGCTGAGATCGACCATGAAGCGCGTGCGGAGTTTGATCCGCTTGAAGGCGTCGCGGTTCTCGACGACGGCGACCTCATCTTCGGCGCCGCGGTCGATATATTCGAACACGCCTTTGGGCAGAAATTTTTTCGCCTGCAGACGCAGATCCGCGATGTTGTAGCAACGATCGAGCCTGCTCATGATACGCCCCCTTGTTTTATGCGGCGTCCCCACGCCGTTCCCAAGACGTAAGGCTAACTGCTCCAGGCCCCACGGACCAGCACGGAAATGAGCGACAACCGGGGTTGGTCGGCCGCTTAAGCGGCGGGCGGGGCGAGGCGGCGGCCTTCGGCAATGCGAAAGAGCACGGTCGCGCCGCCCAATAGCAGGAGGCAGCCGAACAGACCGCCCTGAAAGCCAAGGCCGAGATGATCGCTGAGCAGGCCGGTGATGGTCGGGCCGATCATCAGTGCCAAATCCTGCGAGGTGCGCAGCATGCCCATAGCCGGGCCCCGTTGGCCCTCGGGCGTGATGTCGGTGACGTAGGCGACAAGGGTCGGTGTGGCGATGGCGCCGCCGACGCCGAACATCATTGAACTGATCCAAAGATAGATCGGATCGTTGCCGAAGGCGACTAGCGCGCAGGCGACCAGCGTGAGAATGCTAGCAAGGACAACTGTCCACATGCGCCCGAACGTGCGGTTGATGCGGGCGGTGAATCCGAGGACGCAGACATTGGCGACGGCGCCGACGGTGAGGATGAGGCCGATATGGGCAAGATCCAGGTTGAAGCGGTCCTGGGCGATCAACGGCATCAAAATCCAGTTCGCTGCCGAGCGCACATAGAAGATGCTGAAATACATCAGCCAGACGTTCGAGCCTTGCTTAGCGAGCACGAGCAATTGGCCTTTGGGCGCACGGGTGCGGAGCGCCTTTTCGGCAGAAGCTTCCCTCCAGGGCATCGAGGCGAAAGCGACGATGCCGCAAACGGCCATCAGGCCATTGGCCCAGAACGGCGCATCGAATCCCCACAAGCTGGCGGTCAGGCCGCCAATCGCCGGGCCCATGCTGGCGCCGATCATGTTGGCCGCCTGATAGAGCGACATGTCTTCGATACGGCGTCCCGGCGTGCCGAGATCGGCCACTGCGGCGAGCGCCGATGTCATGAAAACCGACGAGGCCAGGCCTTGCAGGATGACGGCGATGAAGAAGGACACCAGATCATCGGTGAAGACGACCCAGAGCGAGGAGAGCGCGAGCATGGCGCAGCCGGCGCTCATCATGCGTCGGCGGCCATATTTCTCAGAGGCGAAGCCAGCGGGAATGTTGATCACCAGCCGCGTGCCGCCGTAGAGCGAGATCATGAAGCCGACGACCGCGGCGCTGGCGCCGAGATGCTGGCCGTTCAGCGCCAGCACCGACCACACCATGCCGTTGCCCGCCTGCTTGAAGAAGACGAGCAGCAGTAGGACGAGCAGGGGCTTGGACGGCAGATTGGGGAATGACTGGCGGAGTGCGTGAATGCGCAAGATCTTGTTCGCTGAGGTTTGCAGGATTCGCTTGATCATAGCAATTTCCCCGCGATCTTCAGAAAAAAGCCGTGCTGTTTCGCAACGCGAGACGGGCAGCGTGCGCGAAGATTGGCCTTTACCTCGCTAGCGTGTAAAACCGCGAAGCCGAGGGAGATCAAAGACCGCGCGATAAACGCCGCGGCGCCCGCGCGACCGGAGGCTTTTTTGTCAGACCGCGCCCCGCCATCCAAGCGCAGCCTTCATGCGGCCTATGCTGCTGGCCTCTTCAGCATGGGCCAGGCCGAACTGCTGACGATGGTGGTGCCCTTGTGGGCGGTGCTGCAAGGCGTTTCGCCAACCGAGATCGGCATCCTGGTCGGCGCCAAGTCGATGATCACCTTCTTCCTGGCAATCCACGGCGGCGCGCTGATGGACCGCCTCGGCACGCGTCGCGTCATGCTGTTCTTCGCGGCCGTGTCGGGCTCGCTGGCGGCGCTCTATCCGGTCCTGCCATGGTTTCCGCTGATGGTGACGCTGCAAATGCTGATCGGCTTCGCCGGCAACATGTCTTGGATCGGCGCGCAGACCATTATCGCGCAATTGACCAAGGGCGAGCCGGGCAAGATCGGCCAGTTCAGCTTCTTTTCGCGTCTTGGCAACGTCATGGCGCCGTTACTGATGGGGTTGCTGTGGGACTTCGCCGGTCCGACGGTGTCGTTCCTCGGCGTCAGCCTATGGGCCGGCCTGATGTTTCTGGTTATCACGCAGATCGAGAATCCGCAGAAGGCGGAAACGCTGGTCGGCCGTATCGGCTGGCGCGACATTCTGCCGCGCTTGTCGGACTACACCGGTTCTCTGAAGCTCGCTCTCTTGCCGCTGGTGGCCTTCACGCTCGCCATCTCCTTCATGCGCCACGCCACCAACGGCGTGGAGAATTCGTTCTTTATCGTCTATCTGCGCGAAGTCGGTTTCGCCGGCACGATGATCGGCGTGATGTTCTCCATCGCCGAGATCACCAACAGCTTTGCTTCGCTCGCGGCTGGGCGGGTGGCGCGCTGGCTGCCGATTCCATGGCTGATGCTGGGCTTCACCACGGTCTCGATCGCTTTGCTGACGTTCACGCCCTTGCTGGGAGGCGCGTTCCTGTTGCTGGCGATCGCTCACAGCATGCGGCGCGGCTTCGAGGGGCTGGTTCAGCCGTTGATGTTCTCTCTGCAAGCCAAGGCTGTGCCGAGCCACGTGCAAGGCTCGATCGTCGGCTTGCGGGTGACGAACAACCGCCTGTCCTCCATCATCGCGCCGATCGTCATGGGCTTGATCGTCGAGACCTTCGGCATCACCAACGGCTTTATGGTGATGGGTGGTCTACTGCTGACGGCCTGCGCCGTCCTGGCTGTGGTGGTCTACCGCACCCAGTCGAAATGGAGCGCAGGGCTGTGACTGCGGGGCGCTGAGGGCGAGTCCTCTCAGTCGCCTATTTCGACATGCGCATCGGCTTTGCCACGTTGCCAATAGCCAGCCGCCTTGACCCAGGCTTTCGGATGATGACGCTCCTCGATCATGTGGGCGCGGAGCGTCCGCACGATGGCGGCTTCGCCAGCGATCCAGATAAATCCGTCGCCAGGCGGCGGCGTAAAGTCGGCCAGTCTATCGCGCAGTAGGTCGGCGTCGCCTTTATTGGGCTCGCCGCGATGGAGCCATATCGGGGTCCAGACCGCCTGCGTTTTGAAACGCTGCTCCTCGTAAGGGTGCACGATGGCGATCAGCGTCGTCACCGGCGCGCCGGCGCGCAATTCCTCGACACGCCGGCCGATGGCCGGTAGTGCGCTTTCATCGCCAATCAGCAAATACCAGTCGAAATCGTCGGGCACGATCTGGGAGCCGCGCGGGCCGCCGATGTCGAGCCTGTCGCCGACTTTGGCGTTGGCCGCCCATTCGGTTGCCGGCCCGTTCTCGTGCAGGGCGAAGTCAATGGTCAGGCGGCCGGCGGCGCGGTCGAAGGCGCGCGGCGTGAAATCGCGCATGACCGGCTTGCCGTCGATTCTGCCGGCTTGCGGGAAGAATAGCTTCACATGGTCGTCGGGTGCGGCGCTGGCGAAATCCGCCAATTCGGGCGAGATAAAATGAACGCGCATCATGCGCGGCGTGAGATGCTCGATGCGGCTGACCGTGAGGGTGCGGCGGCGCACCTCGTGACGCATCCGGCGCGTCTCGTGGAGGCCAACTGATTCATTAGCAGCCCCTCCCATCTCATCGGCGAAACGACGACGCAGGCGATCGATCTGGTTCATCAGAGCCGCTCGATTTTCTGCGCCGCTTCGTCGAGCAGGGCGACCGCTTTCAGAACCATGTCCTTGTCGGAGCGGTCGGCGAGCTTGTCCATCAGCACGCTCTTGAGATTGTGCATGGCGCGCCGCACCGGCGTCGCATCCGTGCGTTCGCGCAACTCTGCCGCCGCGCCGAGCCGCTCCAACAGCGCTTTCACGGTCGTCGCGTGTTCGGTCAGCTGGCTTTTGCCCGCATCGGTGATGGCGAAAGCCTTACGCGCGCCACCATGATCGACGGAGGCGGCCTGTTCGGTCAGTTGGCCCATGTCGCTGAGCAAGGTGAGGGTGGGGTAGACCACGCCTGGGCTGGGGGCATAGGCGCCGCCGCTCAGCTCTTCGATGGCGCGGATCAGGTCGTAGCCGTGGCGCGGCTGTTCGGCGACGAGGTGCAGAAGGATCAAGCGCAGTTCGCCGTTGTCGAACATGCGCCGGCGACCGCCGCCGCGATGATTGCTGCGATGATCGTTATGCGGTCCATGCCGGCCGGCACGGGGGCCGGCGAGGTTGTCATGGTCGGACCAATGACCGCCACGGCGCATGCCGTGGCATTCAAGCCGTTGATATAATTTAGAAAAATTCATGTAGTGCATCTTCTTACTATTCTAGATGCACTCAAGATATATCTTAGAAATATCCCCTTCAAGATATATCTTAGAAAAAGCGGCCGGCGATGAGCCCGCCGCTCAACGCATGAAGAGTAAGGGGCTAGCCCTTAGCGCCGACGCAGCACGATCATCTTGTCCTGCGACATATCGTGCATCGTGTAGGGAATGCCGCCGGTGCCGTAGCCCGACTGCTTGCGCCCGGCGAAGGGCATCCAATCGACGCGGAAGGCCGTCGGGTCGTTGATCATCACGGCGGAGGCTTCCAGCCGCTCTGCGGCGCGTAGCGCGACGTCGATGTCCTGGGCGAAGATGCTGGCCTGGAACGACCAGGCGACGGCGTTGGCGCGCGCGATGGCGTCGTCGAGGTCTTTAAACGAATAGACGCAGACCGTCGGGCCGAACACCTCGTCCTGCGAGATGTCGCTGTCGGTCGGCGCGTCGAGCACGATGGAGGGCAGCAGCGTCGTCTCCGACAGGCGGCCGCCACCGATGACCTTGGCGCCGCCGGCCTGGGCGTCTTCGATCCAGGCCGAGACGCGCTCGGTCTCGCGCGGATGAATGAGCGGGCCGACGTCGGTGTCGGGCTTGGTCGGATCGCCGGTGCGCAGCTTGGCGACACGCGCGGTCAGGCGCTCGACGAATTCGCCGCGGATTTTCTCATGGACGAAAATGCGCTGGGTCGACACGCAGACCTGGCCGGCATGGTAGTAGGCGCCCTTGACGATCGGCTCGATGATGCGTTCCAGATCGGCGCTGGCATCGACGATCGCTGGCGCGGCGCCGCCATGCTCGAGGGCCGAGCGGGCGCCCGGCGTCAACTTGTGGTGCAGCATCCAGCCGATCTTGGGCGAGCCGATGAAACTCAGGAAGGCGATGCGATTATCGGTCGCCAGCTTTTCGGCGAGCGCGGTGCTCTCGGGAATGAAGGTCTGCGCCCAGGGCTCGGGCAGACCGGCCTCGCGCGCGATGGCGACGAATTCCAGGCAGGAGAGCGGCGTCGGTCCGGCCGGCTTGACGATGACCGGGCAGCCGGTGGCGATGGCCGGCGCGACCTGATGAACGATCAGGTTGAGCGGATGGTTGAAGGCGGAGATCGCCGCGACGACGCCAATCGGCTCCTTCGTCGTGAAGGCCCAGCGCCCATCGCTCGCGGCGGTGAGCCCCATGGGGATTTCCTTGCCGGCAAAATTGCGCAGCTCGTCGGCGGCATTGCGCACGCCATCGATCGCGCGCGTCGTCTCGACGATGGCGTCGGCCAGCGGCTTGCCGCCCTCGCGGGCAATCTGCAGGGCCAAGTGATCGCGCCGCGTTTCCATGATCGTCGCGATCTTGCGCAAAATCTCGATGCGCTGGTGCGGCTTGAGCCAGCCGGCGCGATTGGCGAAGGCCTTCTGCGCCGCCTGCAGCTTGGCCTCCAGCGCGGCGGCGTTCTCCGTCGGGATTTCTGTGATGAGCGCGCGGTCAAACGCCTGAACGACCTGCAGCATGGGGGACTCCTATGACGGTTGCCTCGACGTGGCCGAGGGCTACTTCGGTTCTTCGCCGAGCGATTGGCTGCGCAACTCGTCGACGAGCACGCGCATGTTCTCGGAATAGTCGATCGGCACGTCGACCAGATGCACGCCGCCGCCCTGGAAGGCGGCCTCCAGCGTCGGCACCAGATCGGCCACCGCCGTGACGCGCGAGCCCTTGGCGCCGTAGCTTTCGGCATATTTGATGAAGTCGGGATTCTTGAAGGTCATGCCGAAGTCGGCGAAGTGATCGACCGCCTGCTTCCAGCGGATCATGCCGTAGGCGCTGTCGTTCAAGATGACGACGACGAGATTGAGTCCGAGGCGCACTGCGGTCTCCATCTCCTGCGAGTTCATCATGAAGCCGCCGTCGCCGCACACCGCCATGACGCGTTTGTCCGGGTTGAGGATGGCCGCCATCATCGCTGAGGGCAGGCCGGCACCCATGGTGGCCAGCGCGTTGTCGAGCAGCAGCGTGTTGGCTTCGTGCGTGCGGTAGTTACGCGCGAACCAGATTTTATACATGCCGTTGTCGAGGCAGACGATGCCGTCGTCGGGCATGACGGTGCGCACGTCATGGACGATGCGCTGCGGCGTGATCGGGAAACGGTCTTCCTCGGCGCGGTCGTTGAGGCACGCGAGAATTTTTTGACGCAGGTCGAGCAGAAGTGGACTCGCGCCAGTTTTGCCTTCGAGCCGGTCGGCGAGGCCGAGCACGCTGGCGCGGATGTCGCCGATCACTTCGGCGTCCGGGTGGAAGACCTCTTCGACGTTGGCGGAGAGGTAGCCGACATGAATGACCTTCGGTCCGCCGACCGGCTTCATCAGGAACGGCGGCTTCTCCACCGTGTCGTGGCCGATGCTGATGATGAGATCGGCGGCTTCGATGGCGCGATGGACATAGTCGCGTTCGGACAGCGCCGCCGTGCCGACATAGAGGTTCGAGCCGCCGGTGACGGCGCCCTTGCCCATCTGCGTGTTGAAGAAGGGCAGGCGGACCCGGCGCACGAAGGCCGACAAGCATTCGACGAGACGCGGCCGGTTGCCGGCCGCGCCGATCATGATCAGCGGGTTCTTGGCAGCGAGGATCATCTCGGCGGCGCGGTCGAGCGCTTCGGGACCGGCGATGGGCCGCTCGAGCGGATGGCGCGCGATGACATGCACGGCCTCGACCTCTTCGCCGGCGATATCTTCCGGCAGTTCGAGATGCACCGGGCCGGGGCGCTCTTCCATCGCCACGCGGAAGGCATCGCGCACGGTGGTCGGGATGCTGGCGGCGCTGACGATCTGGCGCGTCAGCTTGGTCAGCGGCTTCATCGAGGCGACGACGTCGATGATTTGGAACTTGGCCTGCTTGTGCGAGAGGATCGCCTTCTGCCCGGTGATCATGATCATCGGCATGGCGCCGAGATAGGCATAGGCGGCGCCGGTCGAGAAATTCAGCGCGCCGGGGCCGAGGGTGGAGATGCAGACGCCGGGGCGACCGGTCAGACGGCCGTGCGTCGCCGCCATGAACGCGGCGGCCTGTTCGTGGCGCGTCAGCACCAATTCGATCTTGGAATTGCGTAGCGATTCGACGACATCGAGATTCTCTTCGCCAGGTACGCCGAAGATGCGTTCGACACCCTCGTTCTCCAACGCGGCGACGAGAAGGTCAGAGCCTTTTGGCATTGCGGGAATCCTTAGAGGCTTTCGGGGGTAATCGCCAAATGGCGCGGCGCCCTCTTTATATCTTGGTCGTCGACCGAATGATTCAAGTTAGCAGATGGCGCCGGGCACTGGATAAGAAAAGGGGCGGTGGATCGCTCCACCGCCCCTCTGCGTCTCGTGCTTGTTATGAATTAGCCGACGGCCTTGCGCTTGGCGCCCGATTCGAGGCGCTGCACCAGGGCCTCGTATTCCTTCCACAATTCGGCCGGCAGGCGGTCGCCGAAGATCTTGTAGCCGTCGGGAATCAGCGAGGCTTCTTCCTTCCAGACTGCGGTATCGACGGTCAGCAGTAAGTCGAGCTGTTCCTCGGTGATGTCGAGGCCGGCGGTGTCGAGCGATTCCTTGGTCGGCAACAGGCCGATCGGCGTTTCCACCGCGGCGGCGGTTCCGTCGAGGCGCTCGCAGATCCATTTGAGCACGCGGCTGTTGTCGCCGAAGCCCGGCCACACGAACTTGCCGGCCTTGTCCTTGCGGAACCAGTTCACGAAGTAGATGCGCGGCAGTTTGTCGGCGCTGCTTTTCTTGCCGGTCTTGAGCCAATGGCCGAAATAGTCGGCCATGTTGTAGCCGCAGAACGGCAGCATGGCGAACGGGTCACGGCGCAACTCGCCGACCTTGTTCTCGGCCGCCGCCGTGCCTTCGGAGGCGACGTTGGAGGCGAGGAACACGCCGTGCTGCCAATCGAAAGCTTCCGTCACGAGCGGCACCGCGGTGGCGCGGCGGCCACCGAACAGGATCGCGGAAATCGGCACGCCCTTCGGGTCGTTCCATTCCGGGGCGATGTTCGGGCACTGGCTGGCCGGCACGGTGAAGCGGGCGTTCGGATGGGCGGCGGCGGTGCCCTTGTCGGGCGACCAAGGGTTGCCCTTCCAGTCGATCAGGCCGGCCGGCGGCTCTTTCGTCAGGCCTTCCCACCACACATCGTTGTCCGCCGTCAGCGCGACGTTGGTGTAGACGACGTTGGCATAGAGCGCGTCGATCGCGTTCTTGTTGGTCTTCGGATTGGTGCCCGGCGCGACGCCGAACAGGCCGAACTCCGGATTGATGGCGTACAAGCGGCCATCGTCGCCGTAACGCATCCAGCAAATGTCGTCGCCGATCATCTCGGCCTTCCAGCCGGGAATGGTCGGCTGCAGCATGGCGAGGTTGGTCTTGCCGCAGGCGCTCGGGAAGGCGGCGGCGATGTAGCGCACCTGGCCCTTTGGTGAAGTCAGCTTAAGGATGAGCATATGCTCGGCGAACCAGCCTTCATCACGCGCCATCACCGAAGCGATGCGCAGCGCGTAGCACTTCTTGCCGAGCAGGGCGTTGCCGCCGTAGCCGGAGCCGTAGGACCAGATCTCGCGCGTCTCGGGGAACTGCACGATGTATTTTTCTTCGTTGCAAGGCCAGGCGACATCCTTCTCGCCCGGCTTCAGCGGCGCGCCGACTGTGTGCACGGCCGGCACGAAGAAGCCGTCGGTCCCCATCTCTTCGAGCGCGGCCTTGCCCATGCGGGTCATGATGCGCATCGAGGCGGCAACGTAAGCGCTATCGGTGATCTCGACGCCGAGCGCGCTGATCTTCGAACCGAGCGGACCCATGCAGAAGGGCACGACATACATGGTGCGGCCGCGCATGCAACCGTCGAACAGCGGCGCCAGCGTGGCGCGCATCTCGGCGGGGGCCATCCAGTTGTTGGTCGGGCCGGCGTCTTCCTGCTTCTCGGAGCAGATGTAGGTGCGGCTCTCGACACGCGCCACGTCGCGCGGGTCCGAGGCGGCGTAATAGGAGTTCGGCCGCTTGTCCGGATTGAGCTCGCGCAAGGTCCCGGTGGCGAGCTGGCGGTCGACCAGGAGATTGAATTCGGCGTCTGACCCATCGCACCAATGCACGCTGTGCGGCTTCGTGATGGCGGCGATCTGCGCCACCCATTCCACGAGCTTCTTATGGCCGGTCGGCGCGGGGCTGAGGCCCGGTACGGTGGCGGTCGTCATTAACGCAGGTCTCCTAGACTGAAAAGCAATGGCCGGGCGGCGCGTTATCGGTTCGTCGCACCCGGTCCGAGGCTAAAAAGCATGGCGTCACCGCTTGCGTCAACGATCGCAAGCGCACGGCTGGTATGATCGAAAATGACGAGATGAGGCGCTTTGCCGATTCGATTCGTCTGTCGCGGAAAGTCATCGCGCAAGACCATGACATACGGGTTGCATAGACCAGTTTCAAGAACCATTCACACCGAGCATTTTGACAGCAAAAACCAGGCGTTAGCAGGAACTGCCAGGGCCGTGAAAAGCCCCGTAAAATCGCTTTTCACAGGGCTGAAGTTTTTTTTCCGCAAGGATTTTTCATCAGATGATCTGCCATCGCAAAAAATGGGATGCTGTTTCATCAGTGGATAAAATAATTGCTGCAACGCAGCATTTGGCGCCTCCGCGTTCCGCATTCGGCGCCTATGAGACGGCGCGTCATGCGTGCTAAAGGCTGATCATCCATAATCGGAACGCACGCATGTCGCACGCTGCCCCTTCCGCCGCCGAGGCGAGCCCCTCCAGTTACGCCGACCTGTTTCGCGACGGGCGCGGGCTCTACACCGTCCTGATCATCCTCGGGGTCATCGTCCATGCGCTGCAAGTGCTGGTGATGGCCATTATCATGCCGACGGTGGTCGCCGATATCGGTGGCGGCGCCTACTACACCTGGGCGTCGATGCTCTATTCAATCGGCACCATCCTCGGCACTGCGGCGGTCGGGCCGATCTGGCGCAAACTGGGGCGGCGCAACGGCCTGGCGCTCGCAGGATTCGTTTTCCTGCTCTGCGCGGTCGCCTGCGCCCTGGCGCCAGACATGGGGTCGCTGGTCGCCGCCCGCGGCATCCAGGGCTTCGCCGGCGGTCTGGTGGTTGGCGGCAGCATGGATCTGGTCAGCGCCGTCTTCGTCGGTTCGCAGCGCTCGCGCATCCTGTCGATCTATCAGAGCACTTGGATGGTGGCGCAATTGCTCGGCCCGGTGGTCGGGGGCGCCTTCGCCGAGATCGGATGGTGGCGCGGCTCCTTCTGGACCATGCTGATCTTCCTGGCGCCGTTCAATCTGCTGGTCTGGCTGCGAATCCCCAAGACCGGCGCGTTGACCGGCAAGGCGGCGACCGCGACCTTCCCGGCCGGACGTTTCGCGCTGCTCACCGCCGGCGTCTTCGCCATCGCCGCCGCCGGGCCGGCGGGCGATCCTTTGCTGCGGGCCGGCTTCATCGTCGCCGGCGTGCTGCTGGTCTGGCAGACCTTCCGGCTCGACGGCAACTCGTCGAACCGCCTCTATCCCTCCGGCCTGCTGTCTTTGCGCTCGCCGGTCGGCCTGGCGCTGTGGATCGTCTTCATCGGGGGGGTGACGCAAACCTCGATCACGCTGTTCCTGCCGTTGTTGCTGCAGGTGGCCTATGGCGTGACGCCGTTGCTGATCAGCTATCTGACGATCCTGATTTCGGCGGGCTGGACGGTGGGCGGCTTTATCGTCGCCGGTTGGAGCGGCCGGCGCGAGGACGCGATGCTGCAATCCGGCCCCTTGATGATGCTGGTCGGCGTCACCGGGCTGGTCAGCGGCACGCTGGTGATGTCGTTGCCGCTGTTGACGGCGGCGGCCTGCCTACTGGGCCTCGGCGTCGGCATCCATCATGCCAACTTGAGCGCGCGCACCATCGCCTGCGCAGTGCCGGGGGAGGAGGGCATCACCGCCTCGTCGCTCGCCTCCTTGCGCTCTCTGGGAACGGCGCTGGGCGCGGCGACATCCGGCCTGATCGCCAACATGGCCGGGTTCGGTGCCGCGCGCGACGCCGCCACCGTCAATCACGCCGCGAGCATGGTGTTCGGCGTCGGCCTGTTGCCGCTGGTCGGCGCGGTCTTCTTTATGGCGCGCTTCGTGCGCAAGAGCCGCCCCGCCGCCGCAATTCTTCCGGACTGAGCTTCAGTCCTCGGCTTTGGCCGAGGCTTTACGCACGAAGCCGTCGAGATTGGCAATGAATTTGCGGATGACACGGTCGAACATGACCAGGTCGTCCTTGTCGATTCCTTGCGTGAAGGTCCGTGCGCCCGATTCCATGCCAGCAAGGAGGTCGTGCGACATGGCCTTGGCCTTCTTGGTCAGATAGATGCGGTAGGTCCGTTTGTCCTCGTCGCCGCGTTTGCGATAGATAAGTTCGTTCTGCTCCATGCGGTCGAGATGCTCGGCGACGGTCGACTGTTCCATGTTCGACTTGGCGACGAGATCCTTCTGGATCATCCCGTCTTCCTCCAGCAACCAGAGCAGCAGCGGAATCTGGCCGGGCCAGGCGCCCATCTCGCCGAGGCGGACGCGGGCCGCCTTATTGGTCAGGCGCGCCGCCAAATTAACGAGCGACGAGATTTGTGCGTCATGGACGAGGGCGGGGATCGCCGTGCTGGCTTTGGCCGGGCTCTTCTTGGTTGTGACGGCCACGCGGAACTCCTCGGAACAGTAGGGTAGGCGGGCCAGACTATCGCCGCCCATGTGCCCAGCGGCAAGTAGCAATTGCTCGCGAAACGGGCATCTTCGGTTGGTATTGGCCGGGTAGGTTGACAGATATATCGGTACCTGTATTCTTTGCGCATGGACCGCTCGCGACAGCATTTTCGCGGCCGTTCAGGGATTTTCAAGTTCAACGGGCGATGTAGGTCATGACCGGGCTCAGCAAGGCATTTGGCGGCCTCAACTTCAATCCGCAGGATTTCAACGCCGATCCTGTCGAGACGGCGTATCGCAACGCGCTGGCCGAACGTTTCGATGCCTGCATCACCTTGGCGGCCACGGGCCCCGCGCCCAAGGGCATGCTGACCGGCGATCCGATCTTCGCGGTGCCGGGCTCCATGCTCGCTGTGCCGGCGCTGTCCTTGCCGGTCTTCGAGGTCGGCGGCATGCCGCTCGGTCTACAGGTTCTCGGATTCATGGGCAGCGACGCGGCGGCGGTCTCGGTGGCGGGCGGTCTGCTCGCGATCTTGCAGCCGTAAGCTTTTCCTGGCCCTATAGCGGCCGTCTTCCATCCGCTGGAGCCTTCGCGACATGAAACTCGCCGTTCCCGATCTCATCTCGAATTCCTATTTTCCCGCCGTCGCCGCCGTCGAACTCGGCTTCTTCGCTGCTGAAGGCCTCGACGTCGAATTCGAGATGATCTTTCCGGTCGACCGCGCCTATCGCGAATTGCGCGACGGCAATATCCAGTTCGTCGGCGGTTCCGCCCATTCGGCGCTCGCCGCCTTTCCCGAATGGCAGGGCGTCAAGCTGCTCTGCGCCCAGGCGCAAGGCATGTACTGGTTTCTCGTGATGCGCGCCGACTTGAAGGCAAAGCGCGGGGATCTCTCGGTGGTGAAGGGCAAGAGCATCGGCGCCGCGCCTTGGGTCGAGATGGGCCTGCGCGGTCTGCTCAAGGAAGGCGGCATCGATCTGGAGCGCGACAAGGTGACGATCGCGCCGGTGCCGGGCGCCGTGGGAGCCGGGGTGAATTTCGGCGTGACCGCCGCCAAGGCGCTGGCCGAAGGCAAGATCGACGGCTTCTGGGCCAACGGCATGGGCACCGAAGTGGCGGTGCGCAGCGGGGCGGGGACGGTGGTGCTCGACGTGCGGCGCGGCGATGGACCGAAGCCCTGCTTCAATTACACGATGGCCTCCCTGGCGACGACCGACGCGCTGCTCAAGGACAATCCCAAGTTTGCCGGCGCGGCGGTGCGCGCGATCTTGAAGACGCATGCGGCGCTCAAGGCCGACCCGGATCTGGCGACCAAAGTCGGCCGCAAGCATTTCCCGGCGTCGGAAGCCGAATTGATCGCCGAGCTGATCCGCCGCGATCTGCCTTATTACGATCCAGTGATTTCCAAAGAGTTTGTCGAAGGTATGAACGCCTTCTCGCGCGACATCGGCATCCTCAAGGGCAATCCGAGCTACGACGAGATCGTCTCAATAGAAGCCCGCGCCTTCTGGCCTAGCTAGTTTTTTTAGCGGCGCGCTGGAGAACTTCGGCCGGCGTGCTGGAAACGACCTTGCCGTAGTTGGGCGCGAATTTTCCGCCTTCGATGAGCGAGACGAAACCGCGCTTGCCCTTGGTGCGTTCGATCAGCTCCTTGCGAATCGCCATATGCTCTTCGACGCTGCGCCATTCGCCGACGAGATAGAAGCGGTCGGGATCTTCCGTGTCGCGGCATAGCACGCCGTCCTTCACCTGGGCGGGTGAGGCGTGCATCACGTTGTCGTCGGAATAATCGAAGGCATTAAAAAGGGCGATGAATTCATCGCCCATACCGGCTTTGACGCGAAAATCGTAGATGTGCAGGACGTTGTCGAGCTCGGCGAGCGGTTCCTGTGCCATCTACGATTGCCTCTGTTCGCTTAGGCGTAAGCCGGGATCGGCGGCTGGCTACCCTTGATCTGGATGCGGAAGCCCGAACGCACGTTCGGGTGGTAGTCCCAAATGGCGCGATGGTGCGTGCAGCGGTTGTCCCACACGGCGATCGAATGGGGCGTCCACTTGAAGCGCACGACCCATTCCGGATTGGCGAAATGATCGGCGAGGAATTTCATGACCGCGTCGCTTTCGGCGCGCGGCACATCATTGATGTGAGTCGTCTGGCTGGCGTTGACGAACAGCAGCTTCTTGCCCGTAACCGGATGCTTGGCGAAGGCCTTGTGGATGTCGTCGACCTCGACGTTCGAGAGCGGCTTCATCAAATCGACGTTGCCGATCTCCGCGCCGCGAAACGCTCTATTCCAGCTTGTTCCTGTCGGAACAACTTCTGATCGAGCTGGGAGTCAATCGCGAGGAAGCACGCATCAGCCTACGGCGCTTCCTGGCGCATGACGAAAAGACCCTTCAGGAACAACATGCGGTCTATCAAGACGAGGCGCAGATGATCCAGACCTCGCGCCAGGCGGCCAAGGAACTGGAAGGCTTGCTGCAATCCGATACCGACGATAGCGAGTCAGTGAAGGGAGAGGGGCCTGAAGCTCCTCTCCCTCTTGGCGAGAGCTGCGCGCATTAGGCCTGCGGCGGAACGTTCTGCGGCGGCACTCGGCGGACATTTCCCCCGCCCAAACGGGCATGCTATATCTCCCTTATAAGAAAAGGAGACAACCGCGTGGCCGAACTGGGAACTTTGGAGAGCCTGCCTGCCGATTACCGCGAGGCGATGACGCAGGCGAATGTCGCGCCGCTCTGGCCGATGATGCGCAATGTGCTGCCGCATGACGCGCCGCGCCCCGTCACCAAGCCATGTCTATGGGCCATCGACCGCATCCGGCCGTTGCTGCTGCAGGCCGGCGAACTGACGCCGATCGAAAAGGCCGAGCGCCGGGTCCTGGTGCTGTCCGACCCCGGTCGCGGCAATGGTGCCATGCAGGCGACCTCGGTGATCTATTGTGGCCTGCAGCTTCTGTTGCCCGGCGAAACCGCGCCGTCGCACAAGCACACGCCGAGCGCGGCGCGCATTATCGTCGAGGGCGAAGGGGCCTATACCATCGTCGAGGGCGAGAAATGCCCGATGTCGCGCGGCGACGTGATTCTGACGCCGGGTGGCCAGCGCCACGACCATGGCCATGACGGCAAGGAGCCGGTGATCTGGCTCGATGCGCTCGATCTGCCGTTGTTCGTCTATCTCGAAGGCTCATATGCGGTCGAAGGCAAGCTGCAGGCGGCGGCCAACCGTCCCGACGCCTCGCAGGTCGAATATAGCGAGGCTGGCTTGTTGCCCGTCCGCCCGCTTGGCGCGCCGCGCCCGGCCTATCCCTTGATGCGCTATCCGTGGGCGCGCACGCGCGCCGCCTTGGACCGCATGGCATCGGTGGCGGCGCCGGGCGAAGCCGTCGAGTTGGCCTTCGTCAATCCGGAGACCGGCGACAGCTGCCTGCCGACCCTGGGATTCACCGCCATGCTGCTGCGGGCCGGTGAAACGGCGATGCCGCCGCTGCGCTCGGCGAGCGCGGTGTTTCATTGCGTCGAGGGTGAGGGCGTCTCCACGGTCAACGGCGAGTCTTTCGCTTGGAAGGCCGGCGACACCTTCTCGACAACGGTTTTCGCGCAACTCATGCACAAGGCCGGTGGCAAGCAGCCGGCGCGGCTTATTCGCATCGACGACGCGCCCTTGCAGAAGAAGCTGGCCTTTTATGAAGAACGGCCGCGCGCCTGAGCTATTCATTTTCTAGATAGTTTGTTGCGAAAGGCCGTTCTTGTGCTTTGCCGCATGGCGGCTATGAATAGCGCCCAATCGCGTGCCGATAAGAACATTTAACAGGAGGCTTCCATGTCCCGCACCCTGAAGGCGACGCTTGGGGTCGCCAGCGCCCTGCTGCTCACCACTGCCGTGGCGTCTGCCCAGTCGCCGGCGGAGTTCTACAAAGGCAAGACGATCACCATTCTGATCGCCGGCACGCCCGGCGGCGGCTTCGACACCTCGGCCCGCACTATGGCGCAATATTACGGCAGGTTCGTGCCGGGCAATCCCAACGTGATGGCGCAGAACATGCCGGGTGGCGGCGGCCTGGTCGCCGGCAATCATCTTTATAACGTGGCAGCCAAGGACGGCACGGTACTGGGATATGTCGGCCCGATCGCCGTCGATCCGTTGCTCAATCCGGGCGGGAATGCCCGCTTCGAGGCGACGAAGTTCAGCTGGATCGGTAGCCTCGGCAACACCCACTCCGTGCTCGCCGTCTGGCATCAGGCGCCGACCAAGACGGCCGAGGACCTCTTTATCAAAGAGACGATCGTCGCCGGCACCGGCGCGGCGGCGACCACCGACATCTATCCGAAGGTGCTGAATGCGATCCTCGGCACCAAGTTCAAGTTGATCACCGGCTATCAAGGCAGCCGCGAGACTTTCATCGCCATCGAGCGCGGCGAGGCCCATGGCCGTTTCGCCTCGGTCGATTCGATGCAGACGGCGGTGCCGCAGCTGCTTGTGGACAAGAAGCTCATCATCATGCTGCAGGCATCGATCAAGCGTCATCCGGATTATCCCGATGTGCCAACGGCCTTCGAGATCGCCAAGACGCCGGAGCAGAAGCAGGCGATGACCTTCATCTTTGCGCCGTCGGAAGCGGGCCGGCCGATCGCCGGGCCGCCCAACCTGCCGGCCGATCGCCTGAAGGCGCTGCGCGAAGCGTTCGTCGCCATGACCAGCGATGCTGAATATAAAGCGGATGCCAACAAGCGCGGTCTCGACCCGCAGGGGCCGATGAGTGGCGAAGAGGTGGCGGCGCTTTACGCCCAGGTCTACGAAACGCCGAAGGCCGTGATCGACCAGGTTGCAGCCGCGATGAAATAATCACGCCGAGCTATAAAAAAAGCCCGTCTCATCGAGGCGGGCTTTTTTTATGCGCGGAATAACTGCAATTCCGATGGTGGCGCGCCGCAGTTCCTCGGTTTGATTCTCCGAATTCGCCGATTTTCTTTGCGGCCATAAAGTTGATGTGTAGACTGCGTAATATATCGCTATGAAATGTTAGCGAATGATTCGGTAAGACGTTGCAGAAGCAATGCGGACCTCGGGGAGGGGTAATGCCGACGGATTTAGAGTCGCGCGAACTCGTCGCGCAAGCTTGCCGCGTACTCGGTTCGATGAATCTGACGAAGGCCGCAACGGGCCATATCAGCTGTCTGGCCGACGATGGGAAGCGAATTTTCATTCGCGGGCGCGGCCGCGCCGAAGTCGGCGTGAGATTCACCACTGTCGAGCAAGTCATCACGGTAGATCTCGATGGCAATAAGATCGACGGGCCGGACGGTATTGCCGTGCCGATCGAAGTCTACATTCACACGCGCCTCTATCGCGCCCGCAGCGATGTGCGTAGCGTGGTCCATGTGCATCCCTCGACGGTCGTTCTCTTCACGATCTGCGGTAAGGATATCGCGCCGCTCTATGGCGCCTACGATCCCAGCAGCCTGGACCTGATACTCGACGGCATCCCGACCTACGATCGCAGCGTTCTGATCGACGACGAGCAGCTCGGCGACGACTTGGCGGCAGCCCTTGGCAGCAAGCGGGTCTGTTTGATGCGCGGGCACGGTATCACCAGCGTCGGCGCGTCGGTCGAAGACGCGGCGATCCGCGCGATTCAACTCAATGAAGCGGCAGAGATGAATTATCAGGCCCATCTGCTCGGCCAGCCGCGGACCATTCCTGAGGAAGACCTCAAACTGTTTCTCGAAAAAAAGCGCCAAAAGGACGCCAGCGGCGGCTCGCCCCGCCAGGCGGCCGCGTGGCGATATTACGTGGAGTTGTCGAAAGGCTAGATAACCGGGCGGACTCGACGCAGATCGAGCCGCCTACAGCGAGAGGGGAGAACGTCATGGGAAAGCGCACCGCAAAATCTTGCGTGGCTTTTTTGCTATCGACCGTCATGTGGATGGCTATCGATCCTGCGCAAGCGCAGGAGACGAAGTTCGACGCCGCCAAATACTTCGCCGGCAAGACGATCCGCATGCAGGTCGGATTCGGTCCTGGCGGCGGCACCGATCTGCAGGCCAGGCATTTCGCGGCCAACTGGGGCAAATACATGCCCGGTCATCCGCGCTTTCAAGTCACCAACATCACGCCGAACACGGCATCGGCCAATCGCCTTTATAAGAGCCCGCCGGATGGCATGACCATCGAGCTGACCGGCAGCCCCAACGTGACCAATCAGTTTTCGGTTCCTCAGGCCGAATATAAGGTCGAGGAAAACCGCATGATCGGCACGCATGTCGCGTCGGCCAGCATCCTCTTCGGCTACAAGACCTTCCCTTACAAGACTCTGCGCGAGGCTGTGAACGGCAAGGAAGTCGTCCGCATGGGGTGGCGGACGCCATCGCAGGCGAGCGCGATGCGCATGGCCGCCCTGTCGGAATGGCTCAACATCCCGATGAAGTTCATTCCCGGCGCGGCGGGCACCGCCGACAGCCTGCTTGAGCTCGAACGCGGCGACACCAACGCCTGGATGCCGGGCGGCGCGGGAACGGCGTGGTTCGGCTTGCCGGTGATGCGGCCGGGCTGGCTCAAGGACGGCACGGTCCGGCCGATCGCCATCATCGAAGCCCCGGACGTCGAGGTACGCGCGAACAAGGAAATCGGCATGCCGTCGGAAGTGCCTTATGCCGCAGATCTGATTCCGGATCCCGAGAACCGCCGGCAGTTCATCGCGCTCAGCAACCTGATCGACCGCTACAGCAAAATCTTCATGGCGCCGCCCAAGACGCCGGATCCGATCATCGAAGCCTTCCGCACGTCCTACGCGGCCTTGCTGAAAGACAAGGAGTTCGCTGAGAAGCTGGAGGTGCTGCAGGGCGATCCCGTGCAATACACCCCAGGCGAGATTGTCGAGCGCGACATCAAGCAAATGGTGAAGGACTACGTCGAGTTCCAGGACGCTTTCAAAACCTGGGAAGACTGGGCGCGCAAGCGGTTCTAGCCGTCATGCCGGCATCGGCCGTCGTGGCCGGTGCCGGCGCTTCAAGCGTTGAGGATCGGGGGTAGTAATGGTCGATACGATTTTGGCTGGCCTAGCCCATTTGGCGACGCTCAGCTATTGGGGCGCGTTGTTGACCGGCGTATTTGTTGCTGCCTTGATCGGGCTTCTGCCCGGCGTCGGCACGCCGATGGTCATGGCAATCGCCATTCCCTTCATCCTGTTCACCATTGAAGACCCGCTCATCGGCATCGTTCTGCTGGCCACCATCGGCGGCGTGTCGAGCTCGCTGGACACGGTGCCGACCATCCTGCTGGGCTATCCGAGTGCGGCGACGCAGGTGACATTCCTCGAAGGCCATCAACTGGCGGAGCGCGGCAAGGCGGCCCACACCCTCGGCGCAACCTACGCCGCGGCGGGCCTGGGCGGCATCGTCGGCGCCATCGCCTTGGTGATCACCATTCCGATCATCCGCCCGTTCATCCTGAATTTCGGCTATTCGGAAATCGCCGCCATGGCGATCTTCGGCATCGCCATGGTCTCCGTCCTCAGCAGCGGCGCGATGGCGAAGGGCATCACGGCCGGCATGATCGGCCTGCTGCTCAGTGCGGTCGGGGTGCATTGGGGCACCGGCACCGAACGCTTCACCTTCGGCGACCTGAATTTGTCGGACGGCTTGCCGATGATCGCCATGACGCTCGGCATCTTCGCGCTGCCCGAGGTGTTCGACCTGAGCGCGACGGGCAAAGCCGTCAGCTCCAAGGGCGTCGCGGTCATCTCGAATAAGGAAGTGATCGAGGGCGCCAAGGCCGGAATGAAGCGTTGGAAGATCACCATTCGCCATTCTCTGCTCGGCGTCTTTCTCGGCATGGTGCCGGGCATCGGCGGCGCAGTGATCGACTGGCTGTCCTATGCGGTGGGCGTGGCGCTCTCCAAGGATAAGTCGCAGTTCGGCCGTGGCTCGCTGGACGGCGTGATCTTCGCCGAATCCGCGCAGAACTCGAAAGAGGGCGGCCAGGCGATCCCGACGCTCGCCTTCGGTGTGCCGGGAGGCCTCTCCTGGGTCTTCATTCTCTATGCGATGCTGGCCTACAACATCGCGCCCGGTCCGCAGATGCTCGATCGTCATGCCGACATCACGATCATGATTGCGGTCAGTTTCGGCATCGCCAATCTCATCATGGTGGCGATCGGCCTCTGCATGACCGCGCAGCTCGCCAAGTTGACGACGATTCCCTACATCGGCATCGCCGCCGTGATTTTGCCGATCTCCTTCCTGTCGGCCTTTCAGTCGGGCGATGGCTGGTTCGGGGTCATCATTCTGCTGGTCTTTGCGCCGGTCGGTCTGCTGATGAAGGCCTATCGCTGGCCGCGCGCGCCGTTGATCCTCGGCTTCATCCTGGGCGGCGTGATCGAGAAAAACCTGCAAAGCGCTCTGTCGGCGCATGGCGCGATCAGCTTCATCACCCGTCCGATCACCTTGACTCTGATCGTCATCACCGTGGCGACGACGGTGCTGCTGATGCGCAGCAACCGCTCTACGGCCGCCGCGATGCAGGACGACGAGGATATCGTGGCGGCGCAAGCGCACGCCTCGCTGAGTTTGCGAGACCGTCTCTTGGCGCCTTGGCGCGGCGAGCATCTGTTCACTCTGGCCCTCATGGCGGTCGCGGTTTACGGCATCGTCGGCTCCGCGTCTTATGCGGATTCGGCTCGCTTCTTGCCGATCGCGACCTGCAGCGTCGTGCTGGTCCTGATGTCCTTCCAATTGATTTTCGGCCGCGGCAGGCGCACCGGCAAGATCATGGATATCGGGCTGCGCAGCGCGCTCGTGCCGGAAGCCCTGGCCAACGGCGTGAAGCTGGCGATCGCTATGGCTTGCTATTTGCTGGCGATCAGCACAATCGGCCTGATGTATGGCTCGATCCTGTTCGCCGCCTGCCTGCCGCTCGCGATGATGAAGGGCCGCAGCGCCGTTATCACCTCGATCATCGGGATTTTGATCGTCACCGGCATGTCCTACGGCTTGCTGGATTATTACATGGGCGTCTATTGGCCGGAGCCTTACTTCGGCGAGTGGATCGCAGGCCTGTTCAAATAAGAAATTAAAGGGGAACGTTATGCGCAATGGGATGAAAATCTTTGATACGGACACGCATGTCGGCCCGTCGGCGGAAACGTTGCGGCCGCATCTGTCGCAGAAGCTGCTGAAGCTGGTGCCCGACATCGATAGCCGCTTGCGAGAAGTGAAGATCGGCTGGGCGGGCGAGACTTATCAGCCGCCTTATCGCCACCGCTTCAACTTTGCCGACCGCCAGGGCTGGAGCAAGAACAAGCCGCGCCGACTGGGCGATGCGGGGCCGAACGAGAATGCCGAGCGCCATTTCCAGCATTTCATGGGCGTCAGCTTTCCCTCCTACGGCGGAGCGGATGAAGACTCTGCCGCGCGCCTGCGCGACATGGATACCGAAGGCGTCGACGTGCATTTCATCGTCAGTGTCGGCGGGGTCGGCCATAGCGATCCCGAGATCGAGATGGAGTTCATCCGCGCGCAGCACCGCTATCTTCATGAATTCTGTGGCCGCGACACGCGCCGTCTCAAGTCCTGCCTGAGCGTGGGGCCGATGTCGATCGCAGGGTCGGTGGAGGAGATCAACCGTTGGGGCAAGGAGCCCTGGGTGGTCGCCGTCCATCCCAGCCTGCCGCTCGACTATCCGCTGGATCACCCCGACCTTCATCCAATTTGGGAAGCGGCGCAGAAGCATAACCTTGCCGTCATCCATCACAGCCTCGCCTGGGGCTATCCGGGCTACCGCGACATGTGGGGCAATCCCTTCATCGGGCGCAGCGGCAGCCATCCCTGGGCGGCGATGCGTGCCATGGCCGCCTTTATCGGCGGCGGCTTGATGGACCGCTATCCGGGCCTTCGCTACGGCGTGTTGGAATCGGGCTTCGGCTGGCTGCCGTTCTGGGCGAACCGGCTCGACGATCAGGCGATCTATGTCGGCTATGTCGCCGAGCTGAAGCATAAGATTAGCGACTACGTGACGGGCGGCCGTTTCTTCGCCTCGATCGAGCAGCATGAAGGCCCGCTCATGGCCAAGCATGTCACCGAACTGTTGGGCGATCATATCCTCATGTTCGGCTCAGATTACCCCCATGCCGAATCGCGGTTTCCGGAATCGGTGGATCGCGTCTTGCCCTGGCAGAGCGCGATGGGCGAAGCCGCCATGAAGAAGATGATGTGGGACAATCCCGTCCGCTTCTTCGGCGAGCCTTGAGAGTGTTGCCGGTCGCTTAGGTCGGATTGGTCGCAATCATCGAGGGGCGCTGGCTGACCGTGGCGTACCAGCCGGCGATGTCCGCACGGGCCTTCCGCCAATCGACGTCCTGCACGCGCAAATCGAGATAGCCCAGAGCAGTGGCTAGGCTGATGTCGCCAAGATCGAAGCGACCATCCGTGGCTTCGGCGCTGGCGAGAATGCGCAGGATGGCGCGCTTGTGTCTCGCGACAGCATCGGTCGAGCGCAAGGCTTCGGGCCGGCGTGCCTCGATGGCGATGGCGAAGGAGGCATCGATGATGCCCTGCGCGACGGCCACCCGCGCCATCACTGGCCAGCGGTCTTTGCCGATGAGTGATGCCCCACTGGGCAGCGTATCGAGATAATCGCAGATCGTCGTGCTTTCGCTGAGCACCAGGCCGTCGTCGGTGACGAGTGCCGGCACGCGGCCGACCGGCACGGTGGCATGTAGCGCCGCCGGATCCGCCCAAGGATCGACGAGGATCTGCTCGGTGACATCGAACAGGCCTTTTTCGTGCAGAACGATGCGGACTTTGCGCGTGTAAGGCGATGTGACGTTGTAATAGATCTTCATGGCAATCCTCCTTACGGCGCGAGCGGGGCTTGGTTGCGCGCCAGCACGAGATCAAGCACCAGACTGAGCGCGAGGGCGCCAGCGCCGAGCGCGAACAGCATGGCATAGCCGTGCGTTTGAGCGAAGATATAGGACAAAAGATATGCGCCAATGGCCTGTGCGAGGGCGAACATGAGCGTGCAGTTGCGCCAGGCGAGGCGGCGGGCATCTTCCGACGGCACCAGCTCTTGCGTGCGCCCGATGGTGAGCGCGACCACGCCCGGCGTGGAGGCGCCGGCGATCAGCGCGGATATCGCAAGACTGATGGGGCCGGCATCGAAGATCGGCAGGGCGACAACGGCGGTTTGCAGGGCATAGGCGGCGCGCAGGGCATTGCGAAAACCGATGCGGTCGGCCAGCAGGCCGGCGAGCAGGGGCCCAACGCTCGCGCCGATGCCGAACAGCACCCAATAGCCGGCACCGACCGCAATGCCCCTGTCGAGGCCACGGGCGATAAAGTCGACGAAGAAGACGATATGGGCGGTTGAGGAGCAGGGCGCTGCGACGCGCGAGATCGCGCGCAACGTTCAAGAAGCTTCGGCGGGCACCAGCGAAGTTTCCAGCAATATCATTCATGTGACGGAGACGGCCCGGGAAACCGGCGAAACGGCCAAGCATATGCAGGAAAGCTCTGGTGCCTTGGTCGGCCATTCCGATACGTTGCGCGGTGAAGTCGATGAATTCCTCACCCGCATTCGCGCCGCTTAAGCGCGTTCCGCGCTGGCTCAGCGTTCTGCGCGGGCCAAGGCTGTGGCGAGAGCTGTTAGGTCTTCGCTTCGGTTGAAGCCGGAAAAGCCGTTGGCATCGTCGGCCGGGAACGGCGTTTCGACTGCGCCGAGAGCGTCCTGCAACCGCCACAGCGCGCGCACTCCGTCGGCGTAGAGCTCTCGCGCGTCGGGCAGTGCGGAGGTTCGCCAGAGAGCGAAGACGTTCTGCCGGCGTCCGCCGCTCGTCGCCACGCCACAGGGCGCATTTTTATCCAGCATCGTCCGATAGAGCCGCGCGGCGAGATCGCGCGGCACAAGCGGCGCATCACCCGGCACGGTGAGGCAGAGCGGGTATCCGTTATCTTGCGCATGGGCAAGGCCGGCGAGCAGACCGGCGACCGGACCTTGCTCCGTCTCGGCGTCGGCGATCACCTCCAGGCCATAGCCGGCAAAGCGGGCGGCATCGCCATTGGCGTTTAACACCAGTCGGTCCACTTGCGGCGATAAGCGCGCGACGATATGGGCGAGTGCTGTCCTGTCGCCGATCTGCTGCAGGCATTTGTCGCCGCCCCCCATGCGCTTGGCGGCGCCGCCAGCCAGAATGACGCCAACCATGGGCGGGCGCGAGGAATCGTAGGCAGGGGGCTGATGGTCGACCATTCCGGTGGGTGGATCGCAGATTCAGGACATTTGAAAGCCAGGGCGGCAGGCCGTAAAGTTTACCCCAATTTGCCGGCCAAGAGGTCTCCCGGTTCGGCTGCAAAAATCAGAGGGGTTGCGTATGGGCGAGTTTGCCTTGGGCCAGGCCGTGCCACGTTTTGAGGACCTGCGGCTGCTGCGCGGCGGCGGCCGCTATATCTCGGACATGGTGATGCCCCATATGGCCCATGGCTGGGTCGTGCGCTCGCCTTATGCCGCGGCCAAAATACTCAAGATCGACACCACTGCCGCGCTGGCGGCGCCAGGCGTGCTCGCCGTACTGACCGGCGATGATTGGAAGGCGTCGGGCTTTCAAGACTTGCCGCGCGGTTCGGGCCGTAAATTACGCGATGGCAAGCCGATGGTGCGCCCGCGCTATCCGGCGCTGGTCGACGGCCAAGTGCGCCACGTGGGCGATCCGGTCGCCTTCGTCGTCGCCGAAACCGTCTCCCAGGCGATGGACGCGGCCGAACTGGTCGACGTCGAGTATCATCCGCTCCCCTCTGTGACCAATGCTGTCAAGGCGATCGAGCCCGGTGCGCCCAAGGTATGGGCGAACTGCGACGACAATATCTGCTTCGTGCATTTGCAAGGCGACAAGGCAGCGACCGACGAAGCCTTTGCCAAGGCTGACCACGTCGTCAATCATCGCTTGACGATCAACCGCGTGACGGCGGCGACCATGGAACCGCGCGGCTCGATCGGCGTCTATAGTCCGAGCGAGGAGCATTACACCGCCTACACCACCTTGCAGCGCGCGCATTCGTTCCGCGAGGAATTGGCCGAAGTGCTCAACGTGCCGGAAAGCAAGGTGCGCGTGGTCTGCGGCGACATCGGCGGCAGCTTCGGCATGAAGTCTCCCGTCTACAACGAGGTCGGCATGGTGCTGCTGGCGGCGAAGATCGTCGGCCGGCCTGTCAAATGGATCGCCACACGCTCGGAATCCTTCCTGTCTGACGGCAACGCGCGAGATGTCGTCTCCGAGGGAGAGTTGGCGCTCGACAAAAACGGCAAGTTCTTGGCAGTGCGCGTGCGCAACATCGCCAATGTCGGCGCCTATGTGCAGAGCGGCGGCGAATCGCCGCCAGTCGCCAATTTGGGCTCGCTCGCCGGCGTCTACATCATTCCGGCGATCCATGTGGATGTCACCGCTGTGCTCACCAACACGCATCCCGTGAGGCCCTATCGCGGCAATGGCCGGCCCGAGGCGGCCTTCGTCATCGAGCGGCTGATCGACATCGCCGCCGACGAATTGAAGATTGACGCGGCGGAATTGCGCCGTCGCAACATCATTCCGTCCTCCGCCATGCCGTTCAAGACGGCGCTTGGCCCTGTTTACGACTGCGGCGAGTTCGAGCAGAACATGGACTTGGCGATGGCCATGGCCGATTACGCCGGCTTTTCCAAGCGCCGCGAAGAATCGAAGGCGCGCGGCAAGCTGCGCGGATTGGGTCTGTCGAACAGCATTGAACGCGCCGCGTCGCCCGGCTACGAGGGCGCGGAAATCCGCTTCGACCGCTCGGGCCAAGTCACGATCCTCTCCGGTGCCATCGCGCAAGGGCAGGGGCACGAGACGACCTTCAAGCAGCTCGTCTGCGATCGGCTCGGCCTTGATCCGCTGAAGGTCCAATATGTCCAGGGCGACACCGACAAGGTGTTCTTCGGCGAAGGCACCGGCGGCTCGCGCACGGCCACCATTGGCGGCGGCGCCATGAAGCTGGCGGCGGACAAGATCGTCGCCAAGGCGACGAAAGTCGCCGCCCATATGTTCGGCGTCGCGGTTGACCAGGTACAGTTCAAGGACGGTATCTTCTCGTCGAAGGCGAGCAACCGCACCATGGACATTCAGGAAGTGGCGCGCGAATCTCTCAGCCCGAAGAACATTCCGGCGGGCGAGGAGATCGGCCTGTTGGCAAGCGCGGTGTTCCATAGCAATGCCATCAACTATCCCAACGGCACGCATATCTGCGAGTTGGAGATCGACGAAGAAACCGGCAGCGTGCAGGTGCTGCGCTATAACGTCGTCGACGATGTCGGCAATGTGCTGAATCCCTTGATGCTGCACGGCCAGATCATCGGCGGCGTGGCGCAGGGACTCGGCCAGATCCTGATGGAAGACGTCCGCTTCGACGACGACGGCCAGCTCTTGACCGGCTCGTTTCAGGACTACGCCATGCCGCGCGCCGAGCATTTCTCCATGATCCATGTGAAGAGCAATCCGGTGCCGACCTTGAGCAATCCGCTCGGCGTCAAGGGGGCCGGCGAAGCGGGCTGCGTCGGCGCCATGCCGGCGGTGTCCAACGCCCTGGTGGACGCCTTGTCGCACTTGGGCGTGCGCAATGTCGAGATGCCGGCGACGCCCGAACGCTTGTGGCGGATCATTCAGGCTGGCAAGGCAGGTAAAGCCGCTTAGGCTTTCTTCTGCAACACGTCCGGGTTGAGAACGCGGATCGGTTTGCCATTCAGGTAGGCGGCAATGTCCTCGACGCTGCCGCTGTAGAAGGCGCCGAAGCTGCTGTCGGAAACATAGCCGAGGTGCGGCGTCAGCACCGTGCGCGGCGCCTTGCGTAGCGGATGGTCGGCCGGCATCGGTTCGATGTCATAGACGTCGAGCCCGGCGCCGCCGATTTGTCCGGCCTCGAGCGCGGCGAGCAGCGCCTCCTGCTGGATGATCGGCCCGCGCGAGGTATTGACCAGGATCGCCGTCGGTTTCATCAGCGCCAGGTCCGGCGCGCCGATCAGTCCGCGCGTGCGGTCGCTTAAGACCAGATGGATCGTCACCACGTCGGCGCGCTTGAGCAAATCTTCTTTGCTCGCGGCCTTCTCGACGCCGATTTCCTTGCAACGTTCTTCGGTGAGGTTCTGGCTCCAGGCGATCACCTTCATGCCGAAGGCCTGGGCGACCTTGGCGCTGCGGCTGCCGATCTTGCCGAGCCCCAGAATGCCGAGCGTCTTGTCTTGCAGGCTCATGCCGGTGCTGAGCTGCCAGCCGCCCTGGCGCACGTCGGCGTCGTTGGCCGGAATGTTGCGGGCGACCGCCAGGATCAATCCCCAGGCCAACTCGCAGGTCGAATTACCGACGCTCTCGGTGCCCGAGACGATGACGCCCTGGTCGGTGGCGGCGGCGAGGTCGATGCTGCGGTTGACCTTGCCGGCGGTGACCAGCAGCTTGAGGTTGGGTAGCTGTTCCAGCACGGCGCGCGGAAAGGCCGAGCGTTCGCGCATCACAGCGACGATCTCGAAGGGCTTGAGCCGCTCGATGAGCGCCTTGGGATCGGCCAGATGATCGGTGAAGACGGTCACCTCGGCCTGGGCCTGGACGGGCCCCCAGTCAGCGGTCTTGAGGGCGACTTTGAGGAAATCGTCGATCACGGCGACGCGCATGGCGGGGCTCTCCAGTCTGGCCTTCCGGCTGTTAGCCACAGTGAAGGCGGCTTTGCGCGGCGGGTCAACTGGGTTAGCCTCGCGGGCCGCTTGCGTCATTGTCCGAGGCCATCGTGAATCCGCTGTTCGCCAATCTGCCGACCACCATCTTCGAGGTCATGTCGGGCCTCGCGCGCGAGACCGGCGCGATCAATTTGGGCCAGGGCTTTCCCGAAGATGCCGGGCCGGACGATGTGCGGCGCAAGGCCGCCGAGGCGCTGGTCGACGGCTACAACCAATATCCGCCGATGCTGGGCCTGCCGGAACTCCGCCAGGCCGTCGCCGGGCATTACAAGCGCTTCCAGGGCCTCGACCTCGACTGGCAGCGTGAGGTGATGGTGACCTCGGGCGGCACCGAGGCGCTGGCCGGCGCCATCCTCGGCCTGATCGAGCCGGGCGACGAGGTCGTGCTGTTCCAACCGATGTACGACGCGTACCTGCCGCTAGTGAAATTGGCCGGCGGCGTGCCGAAGTTCATCACCCTGCAGCCGCCGCACTGGCGATTCACCGAGGAGCAACTCGCGGCGGCCTTCTCGCCGAACACCAAGCTGGTGCTGCTTAACAATCCGATCAACCCGACGGCGACCGTCTTCGCCCGCGAAGACTTGGACATGCTCGCGCGCTTTGTCACCAAGAGCGACGCCATCGTCGTATCGGACGAGGTGTGGGAACATATCGTCTTCGACGGGCGCGAGCATGTCTCGGTGCTGTCGATCCCCGCTTTGCGCGAACGGGCTGTGAAGATCGGCTCGGCCGGGAAGATCTTTTCGCTGACCGGCTGGAAGGTCGGCTTCGTCTGCGCCGCCGAACCGATCTTGAGGGTGCTGGCGAAATCGCACCAGTTTCTCACCTTCACCACGCCGCCCAATTTGCAGGTTGCGGTGGCCTATGGACTCGGCAAGGCCGACGCCTATTTCGCCGATATGCGTGCCGGCTTCGCGGCTAAGCGCGACCGCTTCGCGGCAGGTCTCACGATGCGCGGCTTTACCGTGCTACCGGCGGAGGGCACCTATTTCCTGAACGTCGACATCGCGCCCTTGGGCGAGACAGACGATGTCGCCTTCAGCCAACGCCTGGTGCGTGAGGCGGGTGTCGCCACCATCCCAGTCAGCGCCTTTTACGACCGTGATGCGGTCAAGACCGTGCTGCGCTTCTGCTTTGCCAAGCGCGACGAAACGCTGGACGAATCCCTGCGGCGATTGGAGACTGTGGCGACAAGACGCAATAAATAAAAACGGGGAGGGGACGATGCTGGACGTGGGGATCATCGGGCTGGGCGGCTGGGGCCGCCGGCTGGTCGAATCGGCGCAGGGCAAGAGCGGCAAGCTGCGCTTTACCGGTGCCGCGAGCGGCACGTCCGGCAAGGCCGCGCCGTTCTGCGAGACGCATGGGATCAAGCTGTATCCTGACGTGACGGCGCTGCTGGCCGATCCGTCGATCACCGCCGTGGTCAGCGCCGGGCCGGGCGGTCTACATGCGCCGCATAGCCTGCAGGCGCTGCAAGCCGGCAAGCATGTGCTGGCGGTCAAGCCGATGGCGACGACCAAGTCCGAAGCCGACGCGCTGGCGGCGGCCGCCGCCAAGTCCGGCAAGCTGCTCGCCATGGGGTTCAACCGCTGCTTCTATCCCAACGTCAAAGAATTGCGCAAACGCGTGAAGGCGGGAGAGCTCGGCGCGCTGGTCCATGCCGAAGGCAATTTCTGCGTCGACCGCTATCGCAAGGTTCAGCCCGGTACTTGGAAGGCCGATCCGGAGCAGGCGACGCCGGGCGCCTTGGCCGATCATCCGCTCTATCTGATGATCGAGTTGCTGGGGCCGATCTCCGAGGTGCATGCGGCGGCGACGACGCAGATCGCCACGCATATTCCGCTCGCCGACGTCACCGCCGTGCTGCTGAAATTCAAGGGCGGCCAGACCGGCACCTTGCAGGCCAACGGCGTGACGCCGGAGCTGACCCGCCTCCATGTCTTCGGCAGCCAGGGTTGGGCTGAGATGCGCGAGCAGACCGAGTTCGCCTATAAGGGCCTGAAGGGTGAGCCACAGCATGTCGAGCTCACGGAGATCGATGCGGAGCGGGCTGAGATGGAAGCCTTCGCCGACGCCGTCACCGGCGCGGCGCCGTTTCCCTATACGGTGGAGAATGCCGTGCACGCTATTGCTGTGCTCGAAGCGATGGCCAAATCGGCGAAGAGCGGCAAGCCGCAGATCGTGGCCTGAGACGGTTGCCTAGCGGCTAAGCGGCCAAGCTCGCCATCAGCGCCAATGCGCCGGCGCGCGACATACTGTCGGCGAGCAGGTGGTAGGACGGACGGCCCTGGCCGGTGAAGCCGTGCGCCGCGCCGGGATAGACGAAGATGCCGACGTCTGTTTTGCCGGCCAGAGCCGCGCGCGTGCGCTCGGTCTCTTCGAGCGGAATCTGCGGATCGACGTCGCCGACGTGAATTTGTAGCGGGCAGCTCACGCCCTTGGCCTGGTCGAGATCGAGGCCGATCTTGGTGCCGTGGAACGACACGGCGCCGTCTACCGCACCGGTGGCGGCCGCGAGATAGGCGAGGCGACCGCCGAAGCAATAGCCGAATACGGCGGCCTTGCCGGAGCATTGGTCCTGAGTCTTGAGAAAGGCGACGGCGTCGGCGACGTCCTTGGCCCCTTGCGCGGCATCGAACTCGGCATAGCGCTTTTGCGCCTGGTCCTTCTCGGCGCCCTCGCGCGCCAAGGCGCCGGGAATGGTGCGGAAGAACATGTCGGGCACCAGCACGGGAAAGCCGACTTCGGCGTAGCTCCAGGCGATGGCGCGCTCGGGATCGTGGAGGCCGAAAATCGCGGGGATCATGACGATGGCCGGCCCGTAGCTGCCAGGGGCGGCGAAATACTCGGCGGACATGCTCTTGCCATCGCGGGTGGGCACCGCGATCTTGCGTCCCTGCATGGGAAACTCCCTATGGTTGCTGGCGCAGCTTATTGAAGCAGATATTGGCTAATGGGCCAGAATCTGGCTCAGGAACAGCTTGGTGCGTTCGTTCTGCGGATGGCTGAAGAATTCTTCCGGCGTGTTCTGCTCGACGATCTGGCCGCGGTCCATAAAGATCACCCGATCCGCCACGCTGCGCGCGAAGCCCATTTCATGGGTGACGCAGAGCATGGTGACGTTCGATTCTTCCGCCAGCTTGATCATCACGTCGAGCACTTCGGCGACCATCTCGGGATCGAGAGCGCTGGTCGGCTCGTCGAACAGCATCACCTTGGGGTTGATGCAGAGCGCGCGCGCGATGGCGACGCGCTGCTGCTGGCCGCCGGACAACTGGCCGGGAAATTTGTTGGCCTGCTCGGGAATGCGCACGCGCTCGAGATATTTCATTGCCGTCGCCTCGGCTTCCGCCTTCGGCGTCTTGCGCACCCAGATCGGCGCCAGGGTGAGGTTCTGCAGCACGGTGAGATGCGGGAACAAATTGAAATGCTGAAACACCATGCCGACATCACGGCGCACGGCATCGACCTTGCGCACGTCGTTGGTCAATTCGACGCCATCGACGACGATGCGGCCGGCCTGATGCTCTTCGAGGCGATTGATACAGCGGATCATCGTCGATTTGCCCGAGCCCGACGGTCCGCAAATGACGATCCGTTCACCGCGCTTTACGCTCAGGTCGATGTCGGTCAGCACATGGAAGTCGCCGTACCATTTGTTGACCTTCTCGAGGAGGATCATCGGCGCGTCTGAAGGCTGCTGAACTGCGGTGGCCATGCTGGTCCCTTTAGCGATTCTGAGATTTGGCCAGGCGCTTCTCGATGCTCTGGCTGTATTTCGACATGAAGAAGCAGAAGGCGAAGTAGATCAACGAGACGAAGACATAGGCTTCGATCGAGCTGCCGCGCCAAGCCGGGTCGACGAAGGATGCTTTGGCGGCGTTCATCAGGTCATAAAGACCGATAATGACGACGAGGGAGGTGTCCTTGAAGACGGTGATCAGCGTGTTGACCAGAGGTGGGATGGTGATGCGGAGCGCTTGCGGCAAAATGATTAGACGCTGCTTCTGCCAATAGGTGAGGCCAAGGGCGTCGGCGGCCTCGTATTGGCCTTTGGAGAGTGATTGCAGGCCGCCGCGTACGACTTCCGCGAGGTAGGCGGAGGCATAGACGATCAGCGCGATCTGCGCGCGGAGCAGCTTGTCGATGCTCATGCCCTCGGGCAGCAGCAGCGGCAGCATGACGGAGGCCATGAAGAGCAGCGACACGGCAGGCACACCGCGCACCAGCTCGATGTAGATGGTGCAGATGGCGCGGATCGCCGGCAGGTTGGAGCGGCGGCCGAGCGCCAGCAACACGCCGAGCGGGAAGGCGACGGCGATGGCGACGAAGGCGAGGATCATGGTGAGCGGCAGGCCGCCCCATCGCGCGTTCTCGACATAGGTGAGGCCGAGCACGCCGCCCCACATAAGAACGCCGACGATCATCAGCGTAGCGACCCACATGGGCGCCAGCCATTTCGTCCAGAAGCGCCGCAGGCAGCTGACGCCGACCATGGCGATCAGCAACAGGACGACCAGCATGGGCCGCCATTGTTCGTCATAGGGATAGAGACCGAACAGAATCAGCCGGTGCTTCTCGCCGATGAAGGCCCAGCAGGCACCCGAGCCGGCGGCGCGGCATTCGCGCACGTTGTTGGCCTGGAAGACCGCGTCGAGCAGGACCCAGTCGAGCAGGGCGGGCAGGCTCATGGCGAGGAACCAGACGACCAGCACGGTCATCAGGATGTTGAACGGGTTGGCGAAGAGATTGGCGCGCAGCCAAATCAACGGTCCGGTGATCGGCTTGGGCATGATCGCGGAAATAGTGGAGTCTGTCATATCAGCGCTCCACCAAGGCAATATGCTTGTTGTACCAGTTCATGAAGGTCGCGATGGAGAGCGAGATCGTCAGGAACACGGCCATGATGATGGCGACGCCTTCGATGGCCTGCCCGGTCTGGTTCAGCGTCGTGTTGGCAACCGAGACGATGTCGGGAAAGCCGATGGCGACGGCGAGCGAACTGTTCTTGGTGATATTGAGATATTGGCTTGTCATCGGGGGCACGATGACGCGCAAGGCTTGCGGCATGACGATCAGGCGCAGCGTTTGACCTTTCGTCAGGCCCAATGACAGCGAGGCCTCCGTCTGGCCTTTACCGACAGCCTGAATGCCGCTGCGCACGATTTCGGCGATGAAGCCGGCCGTATAGATGACGAGGCCGAGCAGCAGGGCGCTGAACTCCGGGCTTAAGGAGGCGCCGCCGACGAAGTTGAAACCCTGCAGGCTCGGGGCGTTGAAGGTGAGCGGGGCGCCGGCGAGGAGCCAGCCGACGATCGGCAAGCCGAAGATCAGGCCGAGGTTGACCCAAATCGTCGGGAAATGCCGGCCGGTGGCATCCTGGCGCTTCGTGGCCCAGCGGCCGACGACGACGGCGGCAATCAGGCCAACGGCAAACAGAAGGAGGGCCAGGTCGTAAGCGAACTCGTGCGCCAACAGCGGAAATTTCAGGCCGCGATTCGACAGGAAGACGCCGGGCATAGGGTTTAGGGCGTCGCGCGGGCCGGGCAGGAATTCGGTGATCAGCGAATACCAGAAGAACAGCTGCAGAATCAGCGGAATGTTGCGTACGACCTCGACATAGATCGAGGCGAGCTTGGCGATCAGCCAATTTTTCGACAGGCGCGCGATGCCGATGATGGTGCCGACGAGCGTTGCGAGAATGATACCGAGCACGGCGACGCGCAGCGTATTGAGCACGCCGACGAGCAAGGCGCGGAAGTAGGTATCGGCCGGCGAATAGTCGATCAGGTTCTCGCCGATCTCGAAGCCGGCTTCGCGGCCGAGGAAGTGAAAGCCCGTCGCGATATTGCGCGCGTTCAGATTGGCGATTGTGTTGGAGGCGAGCCACCAGACGGCGCCGCCGATCAGAGCGACAGCGATGATCTGGTAGAAGATGCCGCGCACGCGCGGATCGTTCCAGAACACGGCGCGTTGAGCCTTTGGAATCGGCGTGCCGGCCGTTGCGCCGGTTTCCCCCGGTTGAGCCGCCATGCCTTACTCCCGCATTACGAAATAGGACCCAAACGAATGACGCCGGCGGGAGGCCCGCCGGCGTCTATTCTCTGAATTTTAGCGGATCGGCCAGCCGTACATCAGGCCGCCCTTGGTCCATAGGGCGTTGAGGCCACGGTCGAGTTTCAGCGGGCTGTTTGCGCCGACGTTACGATCGAAGCTTTCGCCATAATTGCCGACCTGCTTGACGATGTTGTAGGCCCATTTCTCGGAAGTGCCGAGCGCCTTGCCCATGCCTTCGGTGACGCCGAGGATGCGCTTCACGTTCGGATCGTTGCTCTTGAGCATCTCGTCGACGTTCGCTGTGGTGATGCCGTATTCCTCGGCTTCGAGCATCGCCATGAAGGACCACTTCACGAGATCAAACCACTGGTCGTCGCCATGGCGGACCATCGGGCCGAGCGGCTCCTTGGAGATGATCTCGGGCAGGATCACGTAGTCGTCCGGGTTCGACGCGGCGGTCGAGCGGACCGAAGCCAGCGCCGAGGCGTCTGCCGTGTAAGCGTCGCAACGGCCGGAGAAGAAGGTTGCGACCGTCTCTTCGACCTTTTCGATGACAACCGGCTTGAAGGCGATCTTATTGGCGCGGCCGTAGTCGGCCATGTTCAGCTCGGTCGTCGTGCCTTGCTGCACGCAGACCGTGGCGCCGCCCAGATCCTTGGCGCTTTTGACGCCAAGCTTCTTGGCGACGATGAAGCCCTGGCCGTCATAGAAGTTCGGCGCGATGAAGTTGAGGCCGAGCGAGGTGTCGCGCGTCAGCGTGCCGGTTGTATTGCGCGACAGGACGTCCACTTCGCCGGACTGCAGGGCGGTGAAACGCTGCGCAGCGGTGAGGCCGACATATTTCACTTTCTTGGCGTCGCCAAACAGCGCGGCAGCGGTGGCGCGGCAGATATCGACGTCGATGCCTTTCCATTCGCCGCGGCTGTCGGGGGCGGAGAAACCGGCGACACCGGTGTTCACGCCGCAAACGATTTCACCGCGCGCCTTTACGGCATCGAGTGTCGGGCCCGCAAGTGCGGGCAGGGCCGCCAGGGTGCCGCAAGCGGCGCCGAGAATGGCAGCGAGATACCGATATTTCATGCTGTTGTCCCCAAGTGAAAACCCAATGAGTCTGCCGCATTTTCGCGGCATGAAGAACGGTAACATGCTTTTCGCGAACACCACAATCTAGCTAGTGCGTCCGTATTACTTCTTAAGCACAGGTCCCGATAACTGCGAATCAGTGCGGCAAAAAATAGGTTATGACCGAAGCATCGGGTTCTCCCAAAGCGATCGCGGGGGGGCCTTGGCCGAATCGGGGGGCTGTTAGCTTTATGTCCAAGCAATCTTATGTGTCTCAGGGACTTGCGTCCGACGCCGGTGACGAGCGTTTCGGCGAAAAGTTTCAACTTTTTGCCGATCTCATGTGGCAAGCGCGCGGCTGGGGGGACCTCAACCTGCAGACGCGCGGCTCGACCATTCGTTGGGATGTCTTGATCGCCGTGGCACGGGCGCCGGATGCGCGGATGAACTATTCCACCTTGGAAACGACGATCGGGCGGCCCCATCGGACGTTGCAGTATGTGGTGCGCGATCTTGAGGCGATCGGCTTGGTCGAGCTGCGTCGTGCCCAGAACGACCGGCGCCGCATGGTCATTGCCTTGACCCCGCAGGGACGCAGCAGTTTCCGCTCCTATATCGATTATGTCGAAGAACTGATGCGCAAGCTGACGAGTGCCGGCTACGGCCTGCCTGCCGATAGCGCGCATCTGGCACAACAGCACAACGCTGCGGAATCCTTACGGCCATAGACATCGCCGATGAAGTAACCGCAATATTTTTGTGCAAAAATTATTATGACTATTTATTAGTCAATTTGGGGTAAAAGAGTCCCCCAACCCTTTAGTTTTGCTGTCAGTACTTTCCCTGGCGAAACTATATAACATTCATTATACAGCCGCCCAAGGGGCGCCGGCCGGCCGCTTGCTCGCCTGCAAGTTCGTCGTGTTCGGTCGTGGCCCATGGCGAGCCCTTCGGCACGGGTTTGTCGCACGACGGCTGGATGTGCGCCGTGCCGGCGCCTCGATGGGGACATCGCCGGGCTGATCGATTCGCCTTATACCTTCGCGGGCGCTGAATCTGCCGCCATGGTTCTGTATGTCGCTGATGACGCAGCCAAACTTCTCGATGCCGCGCGCGCATTGCTCGAAGCGTCCGAGACGCGCTGCGGCGCCACTATCGTGAATGGTGTCCTTATCGTGCGCTGGTTCGGCGCCGCCGCCGCTGTGCGCCGCTCGCTCACCGCCTATCTCGCCGCGTTCCGCGCGGAGGCCGCCGGTCTGCCGGCCCGTCTGCCGCGTGTTTGGTCCTGCTGAAGAAAAGAAGAGGAAGCCGTGAACCTCACCCCCCGCGAAAAAGACAAG
>CANJIM010000023.1 GCA_947474495.1 Rhodospirillaceae bacterium | reverse complement strand
TGCGCAGATCACCCTCGACGCTGCCGCTACTGCGCTTGATCTGCCATAGACACCACAGGACATAGACCACCGACGGCGCCAACAACGGCAGTACATAGATGAGGAAAATTCGGATCATCGCGCGGGCAACTCCTGATCGAGGGCGGCAATCAGGCGCACCAGGATGCGCGCGGTGAAGCCCCACACGCGCCATTTGCCGTAAGAGATTTCATAGACATCGCGCAGCTGGCCGCCGCGCGTTTCGCGCTGCCGCGTCACGTTGGTCGGCTGCAGGATGAAGTCGAGCGGCAGCTCGAAGATCTCCGCCACCTCATGCGGGTCGGGCGTGAGATCGAACGGCGGCCGCACGAAACCGATCACCGGCGTGACGCGATAGCCGGTGACGGTGCCGTAATCTTCGAAATAGCCGAGCACCTCGACATGGGCGCGCGCCAAGCCGATTTCTTCTTCCGTCTCGCGCAGAGCAGCGGCGACGGCGTCGGCGTCCTCCGGCTCCAGACGGCCGCCGGGAAAACTGATCTGCCCGGCATGATCGGCAAGGTGCGACGTGCGTTCGGTAAGCAGAATCGTCGTGCCCTCGGGCCGCAGCACCAGGGGGATGAGGACGGCAGCGGGCTTCAGCGCCGCCCCATCGCCAGCGACGAAGCCGCGCTTGCGCAGCTGCTGTTCGGCAAGGTCGCGTTCGCCGGGACCAAAGACCACCTCGGCGGCACGGTCCGACGCAAGCGCGCCGCTGAGACGGCGCAAAAGATCTTGATCACGCGTCACGGCGCGGCGTCCTCGTCGGGCCCACCTTCGTCAGGACCGAGGACAAAGAACTGGCCGGCGCTCCATAGGCCGAGCATTCGGACGCCATCCACGTCGCGCGGCACCGCACGCTCGACCAGCGCGTAAAACGCGCTGCGCGCGATCAGCGCCTCCAGACCGCCGTCCAACATCACATAGGGACGCGGCTCATCGGCCAAGTCCCCGCGCATGACGAGCGGATGATCCGCATCGACCGGCACGAGCGCATCGAGATTGGTGCGCAAGGTCAGTTGTTGCGATTCGCCGGCGCCAGCGAAACTCGCCTCGACGGCGACGAACGGCGCGTCATCGACGACAATGCGGCCGCGCTCCGCCGGCGTTTCCAGCCAATAGGCGCCCTCGGCGTCGCGCTTGAGCACGCTGGCGAACAATTTAACCAAGGCGGGGCGACCGATCGGCGAATTTTTGTAGAACCAGCTACCGTCGCGGGCGATGCGGATGTCGAAATCGCCACACTCGCTGCGCGGAATGGCGGCCATGGCCTGAGAAGAATCGGACCCCGCATTTTGCGGCGAATCGGCGGAATCGGACGGAATCGCGGCTTGTTCCCGCGCTTGTGCCGCCGGGGCAGACTTTCCCGGATGTGACAACCCTTTTTCCTGCATGACGGGTGATCCCTCTGTCGGTCTCTCTTTTGTGATCTGCCCCGTATTCCGCCTCGGAGTTTTCATCATATAGTATGCCCATATCCCCGCATCGCTCTCAACACAGAGAGGCCAGCGTGACCCTGACGGATGCCCCGACGACCACGACCACTGCCAGCGCCGACGCTGTCGCCCTCGCGCAGGATATCGAACGCCTGGGCGAAACGCTCGCCAAGGTGCGCGGCGCCCTCGGCCGGGTGATCTTCGGCCAGCGCCAGGTGATCGACGAAACCCTCGTCACCTTGCTCGCCGGCGGCCATCTGCTGCTGATCGGCGTGCCCGGCCTCGCCAAGACGCGTCTGGTGCAGGCGCTCGGCACCGTTCTCGGTCTCGACACCAAGCGCGTGCAGTTCACGCCCGACCTGATGCCAGCCGACATCATCGGCTCGGAAGTGCTGGAAGAGGCCGACGGCGGCCAGCGCGCCTTCCGCTTCATCAAGGGGCCGGTGTTCTGCCAGCTGCTGATGGCCGACGAAATCAACCGCGCCAGCCCGCGCACCCAATCGGCGCTGCTGCAAGCCATGCAGGAGCATCAGGTGTCGGTCGCCGGCCACGTTCACTCGCTGCCCGATCCGTTCCATGTGCTGGCGACGCAGAACCCGCTCGAGCAGGAAGGCACCTATCCGCTGCCCGAAGCGCAGCTCGACCGTTTCCTGCTGCAGGTGAACGTCGACTATCCCGAGCTCGACGCCGAGCGCGAGATGCTGATCGCCACCACCGGCGCGGCCGAAGCCCCCGCCGTGCGCGTGATGAACGGCACTGACCTGATCGCCGCGCAGAAACTGGTGCGCCGCTTGCCGGTCGGCGAGAGCGTGCTGGAAGCGATCCTCGCCCTCGTGCGCTCGGGCCGCCCGGAGACCAGCGACATCGACGACGTCAAACGCCATGTTGCTTGGGGCCCCGGTCCGCGCGCGAGCCAGGCCTTGATGCTCGCCTGCCGCGCCCGCGCCGTGCTCGAAGGCCGCTTCGCGCCGTCGATCGACGACGTACTGGCCCTGGCGCCGCCGATCCTGCGCCACCGCATGGCACTCAACTTCTCGGCGCGCGCCGACGGCGTCACTATCGACGGCATCATCCAGCGCCTCTGCGCGCCCTATCTCTAAGCCGGATCTCCTCGCCCGATACATTTAGGCCGATCCGTTTCAGGCGAGTTCAAGGAGAGTCGGACGAGCATGGCGTCACCGTCTTCTGCCCCAGCGACCAAGGGCGTCACCGCGCCCGCTCAGTCTGCGCTGCAACGCGCGGAAGAGGCCGGCGGCGCCCTGCCGCCGCTGCTGGTGGCGGCCGAGCGCGTCGCCAATACGGTGGCGCAGGGCGTGCACGGCCGGCGGCGAGTCGGCCAGGGTGACGCGTTCTGGCAATTCCGCCCCTACCAGCAAGGCGACACGACGACCAAGATCGACTGGCGCCAGACCGCCAAGACGCAGCATGTCTTCATTCGCGAAAACGAATGGGAAGCGGCACAGAGCGTTTGGCTGTGGCGCGACGATTCGCCCTCGATGCGCTGGCGCTCGAACCGCAATCTCCAGGAAAAAGCTGAACGCGCCGAACTGCTGCTGCTGGCGCTGGCCAGTATCCTGATGCGCGGTGGCGAGCGTATCGCCCTACTCGGTGCCGGCTATCCGCCGTCGGTCGGCCGCGCCACCATGATCCGCGTCGCCGAGACGCTGGCGCGCGGCGGCGGCTTCGGCGCGAACATTCCGAGCAGCGATCCTTTGCCGCGCCACGCCCATGTCGTGTTGATCAGCGATTTCCTCGGCCCGATCGGCGAGATTGAAGAGGCGATCGCCGGATTGGCCGGACGCGGCGTCATGGGCCATGTCGTGCAGTTGCTCGACCCCGCCGAGGAGACGCTGCCCTTCAGTGGGCGAATCCGCTTCGAGGGTTTGGAGGCCGAAGGCACACATCTGATCAACCGCGCCGAACAGGTGCGCGAGCAATATATGCAGCGCCTCGCCACGCGCCGCGACCGCTTGCGCGATCTCTGCCGGCCGCGCGGCTGGAGCTTCACCCTGCATCACACCGACAGGCCGCCACAGGCGGCGCTGCTGGCGCTTTATGGCCTAATGGCCAATCAACGGGACTGACGCAGCATGCTCGGTCTCGGCGCCATCGCTTTCGCTTCTCCTTGGCTGCTCGCGGCGCTCGCCGCGCTGCCCGCCCTATGGTGGCTGCTGAAGGTGACGCCGCCGGCGCCGCGTCATATGCGCTTCCCCGCCATCGCCCTGCTATTCGACGTCAAGGAGCAGGAGCAGACGCCGCACAAGACGCCGCTGTGGCTTGTCATCCTGCGCATGATCCTTGCCGCGCTGGTGATCCTGGCGCTCGCCCGGCCTCTGCTCAATCCGACGACGCAGCTGACCGGCAGCGGACCCTTGTTGCTGGTGGTCGATGACGGCTGGGCCGCCGCCGGCAATTGGTCCGCCCGCCAGCGCGCCATGGACGGGGCGCTGGGCCGCGCCGAACGCGCCGGTCGCCCGGTGATGATCTTGCCGACCGCCGCGCCGGCCGACGGATCGCCCTTGGCGGCGAGCAAGCTGCTGTCGGCGCAGGACGCCCGCAGCGTCGCCCAGGCGCTGCAGCCAAAGCCCTGGCCGGTCAGCCGCGCCGCCGCCCGCGAGGCCGCCGACAAGATCGACGTGCCGAACGGCAGCGCCAGCGTCGTCTGGCTGTCGGATGGCTTGGAAGACGGCGAAGCGCGCGCCTTGGCCGAACGCTTGCAACGCTTCGGCAGCCTGGAAATTTTCCGCGAGCCGGTCGGCCGCCTCGCCCGCGCCCTGCCGCCGCCGACGCCGGACGGCGCGCTGCTCGTCGCCCGCGTGCTACGCGCCGATGGCGGCGGCGAATTGCCCTTCGTGCTGCGCGGCACCGGCGAAGGCGGCCAGGTGCTGCTGCGCGAGGACAGCGCCTTCGCGCCCGGCGAACGCGCCCATAATGTCCGCCTCGATCTGCCGACCGAACTGCGCAACCGCCTGACGCGTCTCTCGATCGAAGGCGAGGAGAGCGCCGGCGCGGTCGCGCTGCTCGACGAGCGCTGGCGCCGCCGCCCGGTCGGCGTCGTCGCGCCGCAACTCGCCGCCGGCCAAGCCCAGCCGCTACTCAGCGCCGGCTATTATCTCGAGCGCGCGCTGTCGCCGTTCAGCGAAGTGCGCCTCGGCCCTGTCAACGAGCTCTTGAAGCGCGGCCTCGCGGTGCTCGCGGTGCCCGACGATGCGCCGATGACCGAAGCCGAGCGCCGCCAGATCAAGACCTGGGTCGAGGCCGGCGGCACGCTCTTGCGCTTCGCCGGGCCAAACCTCGTCGACAAGTCCGACGATCTCCTGCCGATCACTCTGCGCGGCGGCCGCAGTCTGGGCGGCGCCATGAGTTGGGCGCAGCCGGCGGCGCTGGCGCCCTTCGCCAAGGATTCGCCGTTCTACGGACTGACGACGCCGCCCGACGTCACCATCTCGCGCCAGGTGCTGGCCGAACCGGAGCTCGATCTCGGCGAGAAGACCTGGGCGCAACTCGCCGACGGCACGCCGCTGGTCACCGCCGACAAGCGCGGCCAGGGCCGCATCGTGCTGGTGCACACCACGGCGACGCCGGAATGGTCGAACCTGTCGCTGTCAGGCCTCTATGTCGACATGCTGCGGCGAATCACCGCGCTGTCATCGGGCATCGCCGACGGGGCGGGCGCCCGCGCCCTGCCGCCGCTGCAAACACTGGACGGCTTCGGCCGCCTACAGGCGCCGCCGTCCAACGCCAGCGCCCTGCCGGCCGAGATGGTCGCGCAGCTCGGCAACCTCGCCTCCGGTCAATTCAACAGCGGCGCGGCCAACGCCAGTCCGCGGGTGACGCCGAGCCCGGCTCATCCGCCCGGCCTTTACGGCAACGATTCGGCGCGTGTCGCCCTCAACCTCGCCGCTGGGCTGACGGAATTGCGCCCGATGGGCCCGCTGCCGTCCGGCGTGATCGACAGCGCCTATGCCGAGAGCCGCGAGCGCGATTTGCGGCCCTGGTTCTTCGCCCTGGCGCTGCTTCTCGCCATCGCCGACCTGTGGATCGGGCTTGGCCTGCGCGGCCTCGTTCCGGTGCCGAACTGGAAACGAGATGTGCTGAAGACCCGCGCTGCCAAGGCGGCACTGGCCCTGCTGCTGATCGGCGGCACGCTCGCCTTCGCCATTCCCACCGTCGCGCAAGCGCCGGTCGCCGGCGCGATCGATGAAGGCTTCGCGCTGGAAGCCAGCGAGACGACGCGACTCGCCTTCGTGCAGACCGGCGACGCTGCGGTCGACCGCATCAGCCGCGCCGGGCTGCTCGGCCTCGGCCTCATCCTGCGCAACCGCACCTCGGTCGAACCCGATGCGCCGATCGGCGTCAATATCGAGCGCGACGAGCTGACCTTCTTCCCCTGGCTCTATTGGCCGATGACCGAGGCGCAAGCCGTCCCCTCGGCGCAAGCGCGCGACAAGCTGGTCGCTTTCCTGCGCAGCGGCGGCACCATCCTGTTCGACACGCGCGATCAGCAATATGGCGGCCTCAGCATCCAGGGCGGTTTCGGCGCGAGCGGCCCCGGCGGCCAGAAGCTGCGCGACATTCTTGCCGGCCTCGACGTGCCGACGCTGATCCAGACGCCGTCCGACCATATCCTGACCAAGGCCTTCTACCTGATTCAGGATTTCCCCGGCCGCTGGCAAGGCGGCCAGCTGTGGGTCGAGCAATCCGACAGCGCCGCCAACGACGGCGTCGCCACCATCATCATCGGCAGCAACGATTGGGCCGGCGCCTGGGCGAGCGACGCCAACCTGCGCCCGCTCCTGCCGGTGACGCCCGGCGGCGAGCAGCAGCGCGAGATCGCCTATCGCTTCGGCGTCAACCTCGTGATGTACGTGCTCACCGGCAACTACAAGGCCGACCAGGTCCATGTACCGTCGATCCTCGAACGGCTGGGGCAGTAGCCGGTGAATTTCAGCATCGCCCTCGCGCCCCTCGCGCCCTGGATCGCCATCGGCCTTTTCGCCCTGCTGGCCGCCGTCAGTCTCGGCTATGGCGTGGCGCGCGGCGCACGCGGCATTTGGTGGCGCGCGCTGGCCTTCACCGTGCTGATCGTCATGCTGCTCAATCCGTCGCTCAAGGAAGAACAGCGCGAACCGCTGACCGACATCGCCCTGATAGTCGTCGACGACAGCCCGAGCCAAACCATCGGCGAACGCCGTCCGCAGACCGAAGAGGCTCTGGCGGATCTGCGCGAAAAGCTCGCGCGCTATCCCGATCTTGAGGTCCGCATCTTGCGCGCCGGCGGCCCCGACAGCCGCCGCGGCGACGGCATCGCCGATGCGCCCGATGGCACGCTCTTGTTCGGCGAGATCGACAAGGCGCTCGCCGACGTGCCGCCGCAGCGCTTGGCCGGCGTGCTGATGCTGACAGACGGCCAAGTGCACGACGTGCCGGCGGGCGGCAACGCGCGCGGGCCACTGCATGCCCTGCTCACCGGCCGGCGCGACGCGCGCGACCGCCGCCTCGTCGTCGAGCAGGCGCCGAGCTACGGCATCGTCGGCAGCCGCGCCACCATCACGGTCCGTATCGAGGACATGCCGGCCGGCGCGGCGCGCACGGCGCGGCTGTTCGTGCAGCGCGACGGCAGCGCGCGCGAAACCATCCAACTGCAAAGCGGCGTCAGCACCAGCTTCGAGGTGACGGTCGAGCATGGCGGCGCCAATGTCATCGAGCTGGAGACCGAGCCGGTCGAAGGCGAATTGACGACCGAGAACAATCGCGCCGCCGTGGTGATCAACGGCGTGCGCGACCGCCTGCGCGTGTTGCTCGTTTCGGGCGTGCCGCACAATGGCGAGCGCGTCTGGCGCAATCTTCTCAAGGCCGATCCCGCCGTCGACCTGGTGCATTTCACCATTCTGCGCCCGCCGGAGAAGCAGGACGGCACGCCGGTACGTGAGCTGTCGCTGATCGCCTTCCCGACCCGCGAATTGTTCGAAGAGAAGCTCAACGACTTCGACCTCATCATTTTCGACCGCTACCACCGGCGCGGCATCCTGCCGACCGCCTATCTCGAGAACATCGCGCGCTATGTCGAAGAAGGCGGCGCTGTGCTCGAAGCCGGCGGACCGTCCTACGCCTCGCCGTTCGGCCTGTTCCGCACGCCGCTCGGCGAGATCATGCCGGTGGTGCCGTCGGGCCAGATCATCAAGCAGGCTTACCGCGCCCATGTCACCGACGTCGGCCGCCGCCATCCGGTGACGGCTGGCCTCGAGGGCTCCGGCGCGCTGCCTGCCGATCGCATCGGCGAGCCGAAACCGGCCACTTGGGGCCGCTGGTTCATCCAGACTGAAGGCGACGCGCGGCGCGGCGACGTGGTGATGGACGGGCCGAACGCGACGCCGCTCCTGGTGCTCGACCGCGTCGGCAAGGGCCGCGTGGCGCAGATCATGACCGACCAGGTGTGGCTGTGGGCGCGCGGCTTCGACGGCGGCGGCCCGCAGGCCGAACTGCTGCGCCGCATCGCCCATTGGCTCATGAAGGAGCCCGAGCTTGAAGAAGACGATCTGCGCGCCACGTCGCGCGGCAGCGACATCCTCGTCACCCGGCGCAGCCTGAAGCCGGATGATTCCCCCGTCACCGTGCGCAGCCCGTCGGGCGACGAGCGCCAGATCACGCTCGCCGATCAGGGCGACGGCCGCGCCACCGCCATCTACCGCGCCGGCGAACAGGGCCTGCACCGCATCAGCGATGCCATGCATAGCGTTTATGCGGTGGCGGGCACGCTCAATCCGCTGGAGTTCGCCGACGTGCGCTCGACCGGCGACAAGCTCGATCCGGTCATCAAGGCGCAAGGCGGCAGTATCAATTGGCTCGCCGCCGAGCCGGGCTCGTCGGTGCGACTGCCGGACATCCGCCGCGTCGGCGCCGAGCGCACCGTCGCGGGCCGCGGCTGGATCGGCCTGCGTGCAAACCACGACTATGTCGTGAAGGGCGTCAGCGAAATTCCGCTGCTGCCGCCGCTGCTGGCGCTCATCCTCGCCGCCGGCACGCTGCTGCTCGCTTGGCGCCGCGAAGGCCGCTGACCCCCTGATCTCTCCCGCCTAGGGCTTCATTCCCAGTCGAGTTCCTTGACCTAAAATCGCCACAGGAACATTCCACTTGGGCCGCCGTTTTCTTCCCGTGAGTTTCGCCAATGGAGGAGAAGAAGATGCGCATTAAACAAGCGGCCATTGCTGTCAGTGCTATCGCGTTATTGGCTCTCGCCGGCTGCGGCGAGACGAAGGGCGACCGTGCGTTGAGCGGTGCCGGTCTCGGCGCGGCGGCTGGCGCCGGCGTCGGCGCCTTGACGGGCGGCAGCGTCCTCGGCGGCGCCGTGATCGGCGGCGCGGCTGGCGCGGCTGGTGGTTATCTGACCGATAAGGACGACGTCAATCTCGGCAAACCGGCCTGGAAGTAAGACCGCGTCTGCGGTTCTGGCGACAAAGGGAAGCCTCGCGGCTTCCCTTTTTGCTATGGCTTGCCGGCTTATCTCTTAGTCTTTATTGGCTTTATTTATTATAGACTACAGGGAACTAATAATTATTCTTGTGAATGTTTAATAGTCCAACAATAGAACAAGTATTCCTATAAAACAGCTTTGAGGCCAGCGGAGGAATTCTTCTCACAGAACTGCGCCCCTGGAGCAAAACATCATGCGCAGCACCATCACGGCAGCGGCCCTCGCCCTGAGTTCTCTTGCGTTGCTTAGCCTTGCAGCCTGCGGCGAGACCAAAGGCGATCGCGCGCTTAGCGGTGGCGGTCTCGGCGCCGCAGCGGGTGCCGGCGTCGGCGCCCTCACCGGCGGCAGCATCCTCGGCGGCGCGGTGATCGGCGGCGCCCTCGGCGCAGCCGGCGGCGCGCTGACCGACAAGGACGACGTCAACCTCGGCAAGCCGGCCTGGAAGTAAGCGCAGCCTCATAGGCGCGGATACAAAGGGGAGCCTTCACGGCTCCCCTTTTCTTCGTCCGGCTCAGGCCGGCTTGGCTTTACGCCGCCGGCTCGCCAGCGACATCACCGGGGCCGATCTCTTGCTCTTGCGCTCCTGCGGCAAATCCCACGGCGAAGCGCTGATACGCTCGGCGACGAAGTCGATGAAGAGCCGGATTTTCGTCGGCACCAGCTGGCGGTGCGGGAACATCACGTAGATCGCCTCGTCGGGTCCGGCGTGATTGGGCAGCACTTGCCGCAAGCTGCCGTCGGCGAGGTCGGGACCGATGCAATAGGTCGGCAACAGCGCGATACCCTTGCCGTTGAGCGCCACCTGCCGCAACACCATGACGCTGTTGGTCGCGATGGGACCCTTCACCTTGACGGTCACTTCACTCGTTTTGCCCTGGCCGGCGAAGCGCCAGATGCCGTCGGCATGTTTGGTATGCAGCAGACAGTTATGACCAGCGAGATCGGCCGGCGTGCGCGGCGCCGCATGATGGTCGAGATATTCAGGCGACGCGCAGGGCACCCAGCGCAATGCGCCGATGCGGCGCGCCATCAGGCTGGAATCGACATGAGAGGTCAGGCGAATCGCCAGATCGAAGCCGTTCTCGATGAGGTCGAGATAACGCATCGACGTGTCGCTGAGAATCAGCGTCACATGAATGTCGGGGTAGAGCGCCATGAAGTCGGAAACGATATTGCCGAGATAGAGGCTACCGAAAGATTTCGGCGTCAGTACCTTCAGCTCGCCGCGCGGCTCCTCCTGCAGGCGGCCGATCAGCGCGTCCTGCTCGCTCATCTGCTCCAGCATGCGCTGGCAAAAGACAACGTAATCCTGACCGATCTCGGTGACGCTGAAGCGCCGCGTCGTGCGGTTGATCAGCCGCGCGCCGAGCTCTTTTTCGAGCTGCATGACATGTTTGGTGACGATGGCGCGCGACAGGCCCATTTGGTCGGCGGCGGCGGCAAAACTGCCCTCCTTGACGACACGCACGAAGGTCTCCATCGCCTTCAGGCGATCCATGACGCTTCTCCCAGCCTTGTTCTTATGGCGGCGATCCTAATCCGCGCTGGCCGCATTGGGAATATTGGCTATAGCGCAATCCGATGGAACCCGGCCCTGCAGTCGCCGTTTGCGTTAGCCGGAGGAGCCATTCCGCTCGCCGGGTTTTATAGGTGCTGTCATGCGACGCCTCATTGCCGTCACGCTCCTCACCAGCTTCCTCGCCGGCCCCGCCCTGGCGGCCGACCATCCCGGCAAAGGCCAGCCTGCGCGCAATTCAGGCGGGACGAATGTCTCGATCCAAATCGGCGGGTCGGACCGCGGCATCATCCAGGAGTATTACGGCCAGCAGATCGCCCAGGGCCATTGTCCGCCCGGCCTCGCCAAGAAGAACAACGGCTGCCAACCGCCGGGCCAGGCGAAGAAATGGGCGCGCGGCCAGCGCTTGCCCCATGACCTCATCTATTATGCCTTGCCGCCCACACTCGCTGGGCGGCTCCATGCGCCGGCCGGCGCGCGCTATGTCCGCGTCGCGGCCGACATCCTGCTGATCGCCGCCGGCACCGGCCTGGTGCTCGACGCGATCGAAGACCTCGGCCGCAGCTAACCGAATTCCCAAGCCGAAAATAACAAAGGGGAAGCCGAAGCTTCCCCTTTGTCTTGGCCGGGCCCCATATTTAGCGCGGCTGTTGTCTCGATGTGGCGCAGTCTTTAGCGAGGCTTCGTGCGGGCGTCGATCACGGCGACCTTGCCGGCCTCGACCTGCTTGACGGCGCGCTTGAGCGCCGGCAGGAAATCGTCCGGGTTGATCACCGGATCTTCCGCCCAGCAACCCCAGCCGCGCGCCAACTCGCAGTGGTTCACTTCCGGATTATTGGTCGTGGTGCCGATCCAGGCGTTCTCGGGCGGACGATTGCGCATATGCGCGACTTCGACCTGATGCTCTTCATCGTTATACCACGAGCAGTTGTTGTTGATGATGACGAGCAACGGCACCTTGTAGTGCACGGCCGTCCATAGCGCACCCGACGACATCATGAAATCGCCGTCGCCGAGGATGCCGATCGGGAATTGGCCGCGATCGCGCGCGGCGAACGCCGCACCGACCATAGCGCCCGGGCCGTGGCCGACGCCGCCGCCTGCCGAATGGCCGGTGTACTGGCCGCCGCCTGTGAACTCCCAAATGCCTTCCGGCCAATTGCGGTGGTTACGGATAGTGAGGAACCACGGCTTGCCTTTCGTCGCGCTCCAAATATCGGAGACGAAGCGGTGCGGCGACATCGGGCTTTCGGCCCAACGCTTCTTGGTCGTCTCCGCCTGCTTGGCGAGGAAGGCTGCCTTGCGCTTGGCGATCTTGGCCTTGCGCGCGTCGATCCCCTTGCCGAGCGACTTGTCCTTGGCGAGGCGGGCCTTCACGGCGGCAGCGAGCTGCATCGTGCCTTCCAACGGATCGGCAAGCAACTGGACCGCCGTCGGGGCGACCATGCCGCCGAGACGCTGCCACGAGCGGTGGGCGTAGTCGTTGAGCGACAGATCGAGGATCTTCTTGCCGGCCGCGCCTTCGCCGCGCTCGCCGCGGATCTTGCTCGAATAGGCGTCGACGACGGTGCTGACGTCGTGAGAATCGATGCAAAGCACGACGTCGGCTTCCTTGATCACAGCCTTGTCGCCCGTCAGGTTCTGCGGATGCTTCGACGGAACGCTGACCGAACCGCGATCTTCATGGAACGTCGCGCCGAGCGCTTCGATCAACTGCACCAGAGGCGCGGTGATCGCCGGGTTCAGGGCAACGCGGCCGCAGGTGATGACCGGGTTCTTCGCCTTGACCAGCACGTCGACCGCCTGATCGAGCGCGTCTTTGGCGATGGCCGGCGGCGGCGGTGCCTGGTTGTACGACGCCGTCACGTCAGGCATATCGAGCGGCTTGTCGAGCTTCTGCTCCTGCACGCCGGCGTCGATCGCGACATAGACCGGGCCGCGCGGGCCGGTGGTGGCGATCTTGTTAGCGCGCACGATGGAATCGCAAATGCCCTGCGCGGTGATCGCTTCGTCGTCCCACTTCACGAAGGGACGGATCAACGAGCCTTGCGAATTGGCCGAGTGGATGTAGTCGATGGCGCGGCGCAGCGCCGGATCGGCCGGGCCGGAGCCGCCGATGATGACGACTGGCGCGTGCGCGGCATAGGCGTCGTAGACGCCCATGACGCCGTGCATCAGGCCGACGAGATCGTGCAGCGCGACGAGCGCGGGGCCGTTGGTGGCGTTGGCGTAGCCGTGGCCCATGGCGACGGCGATGTCCTCGTGATTGCAGAGGACGGCGAGCGGCTCGCGATTGCCGAGATAGTTGACGAAGGAGTCATGCAGGCCGCGATAGCTCGAACCCGGATTCAAGAAGCAATACTGGTAGCCGAGCCCGCGCAGGACGTCGGCAATCGCGTCGGATGCCCAAGCCGGCTTGTTGCTCTTGCCTTTCAGGCCGGCGGGCTTGTCGACGCCCGTCTCGATCGCCTTCGGCGGGTTTTTCGCGGTCGGTTTTTTCATAATTCCCTCAGATAAGAACAGAATGAATGGCGGCACGTGGAATCGATTTGAATCGATAAGCCGCCGCCCCAGTCATCGGGAGCGGCGGCGAAGAGTCACTCAGCGTTCGGATTAACGCCGCCCTTTTCCGGGGCGAGCGCTTCCATGTCGCGAATCTGGATCGCCGCTTTGACCATGGCGATGATCGAATCGGGCATCTCCACCGTGGCAGCGACGATCTTCTGCAGTTCGGCGCCGCTCATCGGCGAGATGTCCATCTTCTGCTTTTCGGCTTCGGCGAGGAAGGCCTTGTCCTTGAAGGTATCGTCGAAGGCTTTGCGCAAGGCGGCGACGCGATCCTGCGGCACGCCCGGCGTGGTCAGGATCGGACGGCCCACTGAGACATCGGCGGAGAGCACCTCGAAGACCTTCTTCTGCTCCGGCGTCTTGGCCAGATCGGTGAGCAACGGCACGTCGGGTAGGTCATCTTCGCGCTTGGGCCCGACCTGGAACAGGATATTCACCTTATTGTCGCGCAGCCAATCGCCCTTGGTCGATTTGTATGACGCCCAGCTGTTGCTGCCGCGGCCATCGACTTCGCCGCGCTCCATCGCCAGATTGACGTCGCCGCCGCCCGGATAGCCGGCAATGATCTTGAATTTGGTGCCGAGCAGGTTATTGGCCACCTGCGGATAGATGACTGATGGCGACGCCGCGCCGGTGCCGCCGATCGACGACGGCGTCTTGGTGGCGTCTTCGATGGTCTTGATTCCCGAGGCGGCCCAGGTGGAGAGCACGTTGTTCACCACCACCATGTTGCCGATCCAGTTGAACTGGCGTACGTCGAACTGCACGCCATCGGCCTTCAGCGCCTGGTCGGTCGCCGTGTTCTGGCCGAGCGTCGCGAGCGTCGTGCCATCCTTGGGCGCGACGTTATAGAGCCAGTTGGCGGCCTTGCGGCTGCCCGCACCCGGCATATTCTGCGGAATGAGGGTCGGTTTGCCGGGAATATGCTCTCCCATGTAGCGTGCGAGCACGCGGGCATATTGGTCGTAGCCGGCGCCGCCGCTGTAGCCGATGACGACGTTGATACGCTTGCCGGCGAAGAATTCATCAGCGCTGTCCGCTTGCGCCGCGCCGATGCCGACCATGGCGAGCGAAGACGCGAAAAGGCTCATGGCGACAAGCGCCGAAAGCTTGCGAGCTTCCATCCGTGAAATCCTTGTCCTGTTGACGCATCCGTAAACCGGATGCGTTCGTATCTTTTTCATTGGATTGCACTCGTTTGCGTTTCACAAACGGCGCGATCTGAGCACTTGGTATCATCGCCCCCTACCCCCGTCAATTGAACGCGGGGCACATATGCGTGCCGCTAATCGGCACAATCCCTAGAGATTATGGGGCTTTCTGAGCTGCCGCGGCATAAGGCGCCACGCGGCAGCGCCCGGACGAGGCCTTGAACCGGCCCCGCCAGCGGGATAACTTGCGCCCCTCGCCGGGCCTCGCCCGGCCAAGTCCGAAAGGTCGTCGCGTGTCAGGCCCCTATAGCGAATTTTTGTCGTCAATCGAGGACGTCATCGAAGATGCCCGTCAGGGCCGCATGTTCATCCTGGTGGACGACGAGGGCCGCGAGAACGAAGGCGATCTCGTCATGCCCGCCGAGAAAGCCGACGCCGCCGCGGTCAACTTCATGGCCAAACATGGTCGTGGCCTGATTTGCCTGACGCTGCCGCGCGAACGCGTCGAGCAGCTCGGGCTGTCGCTGATGTCGCCCAAAAATGAGGCACGGCATCAGACCGCCTTCACCGTCTCCATCGAAGCGCGTGACGGCGTCACCACCGGCATCTCCGCCGCCGACCGCGCCCAGACCATCGCCGTCGCCATCGACCCCAAGAAGGGTCGCGGCGACATCGTCACCCCCGGCCACATCTTCCCGCTGATCGCCCAGGACGGCGGCGTGCTCGTGCGCGCCGGCCATACCGAGGCGGCGGTCGACGTCGCGCGTATGGCCGGCCTCAACCCGGCCGGCGTGATCTGTGAGATCATGAACGACGATGGCACCATGGCGCGGCTGCCCGACTTGGTGAAATTCGCGCAAGTCCATGGCCTGAAGGTCGCCAGCATCGCCGACCTGATCGCCTATCGCCGGCGCAACGAACGCGTCATCGAGCGCATCCACGAAAGCAAGATCAACAGCCGCTTCGGCGGCGAGTTCAAGCTCATCGTCTATGCCAATACGGTCGAATATGCCGAGCATGTCGCCCTGGTGAAGGGTGATCTGGGCGGCGAAGAGCCGGTTTACGTGCGCATGCATCAGATGAACATGGTGGCAGATGCGCTCGGCGACATGACGGTCGGCCAATTCTTCGCCGGCGAGTCGCGCGCGCGCGGCGGCGAATTGGAAACCGCCATGAAGATGATCAGCGAGAAAGGCCGCGGCGCAATCGTCATTATCCGCGAGCCGACGGTCACCAGCCTGTCGCGCTTCTTGAAGGAGCGCGATGGCCAAGCGCTGAAGAAGCCGATCGCCGAACTGCGTCAATATGGCATCGGCGCGCAGATCCTCACCGATCTTGGCGTGAAGAACATCGTCCTGCTGTCAAACACCAAGCGCAGCATCGTCGGCCTCGACGGCTACGGCATCACGCTGGTCGGCCAAAAGCCGCTTGAATAAATGACGGGCGAATAGCCGAGTCGCACGAGGGGACTCTCCCTCGCGCGGCTCGCAAAAAAGTAAAACAGCACTACCGGTCTGCGAAATGCGCCGCCGTCAAAATGACGCGCGTTCAGCAGCTTGCCTTTGCCGCGCAGACCCCTTAAAAAAACTAAGGTTATTGGACTCATTCCCACCTGAGCATTCCCGCACTTGGGATCGTTCACTCGGTTCGGCGCAACGCCTGAGCCGGCAGGGACAATCGGCGTCATCAGCACGCGAGCCATGGCCTGGGGAAGCGGTTCACACGCGAAAGGTCAGTCTGGGAATGGCGACGATAAAAAAAGCGACGGGCAAAAAAGCGGCGGCCAAGAAGCCGGCGGCAGTCAAATCCTCCACCAAGTTCATCACGCTCGGCGACAATAAGATCGAAGTCGAGCGCCGCGGTAGCGGCAAGCCGCTGCTGTTGCTCTACGGCGAGGAAGCGCTTGAGCTCGAAGCGCCGTTCGTCGACGAGCTGGCGCGTAAATATGAAGTGATCATCCCATCGCCGCCGGGCTTCGGCCGGTCCAATCGCGCCGATTGGGTCACCAACATGGATGACATCGCCTACATTTATCTCGACCTGCTCGAGAAGCTCGACCTCAAGAAAGTCACCGTCGTCGGCTGCTCGCTTGGCGGCTGGATCGCCCTCGAAATGGCGACCAAGGACGACTCGCGCTTGGCCAAGCTGCTGCTGGTCGACCCCTACGGCGTCAAGATCGGCGGACCGTTCGACCGCGACATCGAAGACATCTGGTGCACCCATCCCGCGACTCTCGCCAAGCTCAAGTGGGCCGACCCCGCCAAGGGCAAGCGCGACTTCCCGTCGATGTCCGAGGACAAGCTCTCCATCGTCGCGCGCAATAGCGAGACCACCGCACGCTTCTGCTGGGAGCCCTACATGCACAATCCCAAGCTGAAGCACCGCCTCAACCGCGTCCAAGTGCCGACGATGTTCGTCTGGGGCAAGGAAGACGGCGTCGTCAAGCCGAGCTACGGCAAAGCTTACGCCAAGCTGATCAAGGGCGCGAAATTCGTCACCGTCGCCAAGGCCGGCCATTTTCCGCAACTCGAACAGCCCGAAGCCTTCCTGAAAGCCGTGAAGGGATTCGTCTGACGCATAAGCAGGCGCCATTCCACAGCGCCGCGCGAAAATAGTTCATACAAGGAGCGCACAATGTATTTCTGGCACTTCACCGAGATGCCCTATCCGCATCTGCCGGACCTCGACACCATCAGCTCGATGCGCGTCAACCTTCCGAGCAAGCATTTCGATCCCAAGATCGGCGCCGACCTTTACAACCGCTACCTTGACGAGCATCTGCTGGCCGACGACCTCGGCCTCAACATCATGCTCAACGAACATCATCAGACCGCCACCTGCATGGATGTCTGCGCGCCGCTGTCGGCCGCAATTCTGGCGCGCCAGACCAGCAAGGCCCGCATCTGCATCCTCGGCAACCCGGTCGCCAACCGCGCCAACCCGCTGCGCATCGCCGAAGAAATGGCGATGATCGACTGCATCTCGCGCGGCCGCCTCGACACCGGCTTCGTGCGCGGCGTGCCCTATGAAACCTTTGCGGCGAACTCCAATCCGACGCAGACGGTCGAACGTCTGTGGGAAGGCCTCGATCTGATCGTCAAGGCCTGGACGACGCACGACGGCCCGTTCAACTTCGAAGGCAAGTTCTGGCACAAGCGCCAGGTCAACCTGTGGCCGCGCCCCTACCAGACGCCGCACCCGCAGATCTGGATCACCGGATCGAGCGACAAGGGCGCCATCAGCAAAGTCGGCGAGCGCGGCTACATCTTCGCCATGTTCCTGCAGCCCTACGACAAGGTGAAGGACATGTTCGACACCTATCGCGCCAGCTTCGTCGAGCATGGCCTGCCGGGCGGCGGCGGCCTCGCCTACATGCCCCTCGTCTATACGGCGGAGACGGACGAAGAAGCCGAGAAGGGCGCCAAGGAATTGACCTGGTACCTCAGCGCCAAGACCGAGCCGCAGTTCCGCAACCCGCCGGGCTACGTGCCGGTGGCCTTCAACGTCAAAGCGCTGCAAGGCACCTATTCCGGCCGTACCGACGCGGTCCGCACGCAAGGCTTGGAATACCTGCGCGAGCAAGGCGTGCTGATCTATGGCAAGCCCGACTCGGTCGCCCAGCAGATCAAGCGCTTCTACGAAAAGGTCGGCGGCTTCGACCATCTCTTGATGATGCAGCAGGCCGGCTTCCTCAGCCACGAGCGCACGGTGAGCAGCATGACGCTGTTCGCAAAGGAAGTGGCGCCGCAACTCAAGGACCTGCCGCGCACCAAGCCGATCCGCCACGCCAAGGCCGCTTGAACCGATGAAGGTTGGTGAATACGTCGTCGTCGACGGCGTACGGACGCATTATTTCCAGGCTGGACAGGGCAAAGCCGAGACGGTGCTGCTGCTGCATTCCGCCGAGTTCGGCGGCTGCGCCGAATTCTCCTGGGAATTCAACATGGCCGCGTTGGGCGAGCATTACCATGTGCTCGCCCCGGACCATCTCGGCTTCGGTCTGACCGACAAGATCTTCGATTTTAACGGCCAGTTCGACCGCCGCATCGCCCATATCCGCCGCTTCCTCGAGGTCATGGGCGTCAAGCGCTGCCATGTGATCGGCAGTTCCATGTCCGGCGGCCTGACGCTGACCGTGGCGGCGCGCCCGAACCCCGATTGGCCGATCGCCAAGCTTGTCTGCTGCTCGGGCGGTGGCGATGCGCCCAACAACGAAGCGCGGCAAATCCTGAACAGCTACGACGGCACACGCGAGCATATGCGGCGCATTGTCGAGGTCATGTTCGTCGACCCCAAATGGGCCGCCGACGAGGCCTATATCGCGCGCCGGCACGAGATCGCCAACCTGCCCGGCGGCTGGGAAGCGACCCAGGCGGCGCGCTTCAAAGCGCCGTTCCGCAGCGCCAGCGGCCCGCGCGAACGCGACAGCATCTCCTATGGCGCCATCAAGGTTCCGACCCTCATCATGGCCGGCAAGCTCGACCCCTTGCGTGCGCCCGGCTATGCCGACAAGCTGGCGGCGGGCATTCCCGGCGCCGAGTTGCATGTCTTCGAAAAGGCCGGCCATATGGGCAATATCGAATGCGCCGACGAGTTCAACCGGCGCGTGATCGCGTTCTTGAAGGGCTGATGTCGATGCTGGAAGCCCCTGACCTTCGCCTGTTCGCCGGGCATTTCGCCACGGGCGTGACGGTGATCACCACGCGCGATCCTAACGGCACCCTGTGCGGCCTGACGATGAACGCAGTGAGTTGCGTGTCGCTCACCCCACCGCTGTTCCTGATCTGCGTCGACCAGAAGGCGGCGACGCTGAAACCGCTGCTCGAATTCGGCTGCTTCGCCATCAATATCCTCGCCTGGGATCAGGACAAGGTCTCCACCATCTTCGCCACCAAGGGCGAGGACCGCTTTTCCAAGGTGGAATACGACATGGGCGCGCTCGATGTGCCGTTGATCCGCGGCGCGCTCGCCGTGGCGGAATTGAAAGTGTCGCAGCATTTCACCGCTGGCGACCATGAGATCATCATCGGCGAGGCGCAGTCGACGCGCGTCATCGAAAGCGCGCCGCTGCTCTATTATCGCGGCAAATACGGCCTGCTTCATCAAAGCTAGTCGCAACGGACTCTAAAAAAAGAAAGGCCGTCTCGTGAGAGACGGCCTTTCCATTGTTGTCTGGCCTTGGCCTAAGCCTGAGGCCTCGCGTCGTTAGGCGACAGCAAACACCGCACCGGCGACAATCCGAGCCTCGGCAGACTTCAGCCATTCACAATGAGACACGAGATCACCTCCTTTCGCTGATTGAACACGCCTCAGCATATGGGGGCGGGTGGGCTTTTCACAAGGTCTGCTTTTCGCGCCGCTCAGACCCGCCTAGGGTTTCTTGTAGATCATCGCCTCCTTGGCGCGCGCGACGATGTTGTCCGGCGCGCTGAACATCTTGGTCACCAGGGCCTGGACCTCTTCGCCGGAGACCGGGTCAACCTCGAGCCGCGCCCGGGCGGCGTCTTCCAAGAAGGCCTTGTCTTTGGCCGTCTCCATGAAGGCGGTCCGCAGCAGCTTCACCCGGTCGCTCGGCGTGCCCGGCGGCAGAATGTAAGGCCGGCCGAACACGAGCTGGCCGTAGAACAGCTCCATCACTTGGCGGTCCTCATCGGTCTTGGCGGCATCGATGGCCAGCGGCACGCCCATCTTGGTCAGCTCGGCATTCCCCTTGATGGCCTCCTGGACGATGATCTTCATCTTCGCCGGGTTCAGCCAATCGGGGTTTTGCGTCTTCAAGCTCGACCACAGATAGCCGCCGGTGCCTTGCACCTCATTGCGCTCGATGGCGAGACTCATCTCCTTGGTACCGGGATATCCGGTGACCAGGCTGATCTTGGTGCCGAGCACGTTGTTGAGCACCGCGGGAAAATCGCGGCTCGAGCCACCGGCGGCGCTCGCCGCCGAGATCAGCTCCTTGGAAAACAGCTCCTTGAAGCTCTGCACCGGCGCGTCAGCCCGCACCACCGTGACGCCGACCTCGTTATTGGCGCTGCCGAGATAGATCAGCTTGGTCGAATCATGCTGCACCGTCTTCGGATCGCCGAGCAGCGGCTGGATGATGGCGCCCGAGAAGACCGCCCCCATCACGCTGCCGTCTTTCGGCGCCTGAGCATAGATGAACTGCGCCGTCTTGTTGCTACCGGCGCCCGGCAAGTTCTTCGCCACGATCGTCGGCTTGCCCGCGATATGATTGGTCATATGTTTGGAAAACAAGCGGGCATAGATATCGAAGCCGCCGCCGGGATCGGCGCCGATCATCATGTCCAGGGTGCGGCCGGCGTAGAATTGGGCCGCGTCCTGCGCCTGCGCCGAACCGGCGGCGGCAAGCAGCGCGGCGCCAAGCACGATGCCGAAATTACGCTTCGTCTGCATGGGTCTCTCCCTGTTGACGGCCGGGTACTCCCCAGCTCGCAAAACTATTTCTTCGGAATCTGCGCCTCGCGGGCGCGCTGCACGATGGCCTCCGGCGTGGCGAACATTTTGGCCACCAACGTCTGGACCTCTTCGCCGGACACCGCATCGATGTCGATGCGGGACTTCTTGGCGTCCTCCAGCAGGGCCGGATCCTTCAACGCATCGAGGAAAGCCTTGCGCAACGCCGCGACACGGTCGCTCGGCACGCCCGGCGGCAACACGTAGGGCCGGCCGAACACCAGCTGATCGAAGATCAGTTCGAGCACTTGGCGATCTTCCGGCGTCTTGGCGAAATCGACCGCCACCGGCACGCCGCGCTTGGTCAACTCCGGATCGCCCTTGCTGACCTCCTGCACGAGAATCCGCATGTTCGGATCGGTCATCCAGCCGGGATTCTGCGTCATCAAGCTGGAGAGGAAATAGCCGCAGAAGCCCTGCACTTCGTTGCGCTCGACGGCGAGGCCGATCTCCTTGGTGCCGGGATAGCCGCTGACGATACTGAACTTGGCGCCGAGCACGTTGGACAGCGCTGCCGGGAAATCGCGGCTGGTGCCGCCGGCGGCCGAAGCGCCGAGAATGATCGGCTTCTGCAAGACCTCCTCGAACGATTTCACCGCGTCGGCGCGTGCCACGCAGAGCGAGATTTCGCGGTTGGCGCTGCCGAGATAGATGAATTTCGTCGGATCGTGCTGAACGGATTTGGCATCGCCGAGCAGCGGTTGCGTGATGCCGCCGCCGAAGATCGCGCCGATCGCCGTGCCGTCTTTGGGCGCCACCGCATAAATGAACTGCGCCGCCTTATTGCTGCCGGCGCCCGGCATGTTCTTCGGCACCACGCTGGGATTGCCGGGAATATGGTTGCCGAGATGGCGCGTCAACACGCGGGCGTAAACGTCATAGCCGCCGCCAGCGTCGGCACCGATGACCATGTCGATCGAGCGGCCTTTGAAGAACTGGTCCGGCGATTGCGCCGAAGCGGCGGACGCCAGCGCGATGGCAAGCGGCGCGGCAAGGACGGCGAGGCGAAATGAAGGCATATGTTTCTCCCAGTGGCTGTCGCTAAGGGCCGTCGTTGGGCAAATCCTCGACGCCTGGGAGAGCCTGCGGGCAACAGTCATGACCGCGGTTGGCGATAGGCACGCTCCCAGACCGGCCTTTGTTTTATGAGAACGACGCCGGCCCGCGTCGTTCCTTGGCAACGCGGCCGAGCCCGACTCTGCGGTCGGTGCCCGGCCTCAAGCGTGTCTTAGTATTCGCTGTCCCAAGCGGTCGGCATGTTGCCGCCCTTCTTGGCCTTGTTGACGTAGTAGTTCCACAGCTTGCGGACGTGATGCTCGCGATCTTCGTTGCGATTGATCTGCACCATGTCCTCTTCGCTGAGCGGAATCGGCTCTTTGCCGGCCTGCAGCACTTCCATCATGGCGCGGGCGTTTTCCTCGAAGTGGATCGTGTCGGCGGTCAGCGCCGGCAGGCTTTCTGCCACCAGCACCATGCCATGCGTGCGCATCAGCGCCGCGTTGTGGCTGCCGAGCGTCTTGGCCAGCGCCTGGCCTTGCTCAAGCCGCTTGATGTGGCTGGGATCGTTGTGCAGCGGAATGCCGCTCGCCCAGCGCGCGGCGCGGCTGCGCATCGGCAGCATGGTCACGCCCTTCATCATGGTGAAGGCGATCGCCAGCTCCATATGATTATGGATCACGGCGTTGACCTCGGGGCGCGCCTTGAGGATCTCGCAATGGATCACCGTCTCGCTCGGCGGCTTGCCCTTGCCTTCGATCACGTTGCAGTCGAAGTCGACCATCAGCACGCTTTCGGGGGACACCTCGGCGCGGCTTTCGGTGCGCTGCTGGATATAGAGGGCGTCTTTGCCAGGCACGCGGACCGAGATATGGCCACTGTATTCCAGCACGTTTTCCATATTCATGATGCGGGTCGCGGTGGCCAGCTGCGTGCGCAGCAGCTCGCCGGAATTGCTCTTCGATAGATCGAGTGCGGTCGCCATTTTAATACACGGCCTCCTGAGCCAGGCCGGTCCATTCGGCCGGCACGACGCCGCTCTCCTGCGCCTTGCCGACGTAATAGGACCAGAGTTTATAAACATGTTGGGCACGGTTGTTGTTCCCACCGAGCATGTCGAGCTCTTTCTCGGTGAGGGGCTTAATCTTGCCGATGGACGCGGCCTGTAGGCAGGCCTTGGCGTTTTCGTCGAAATGCACGGCGTCGATCAGCAGGGCGGGCACGTCTTCCGAGACGATCAGGCCACCATGGGCACGGATCAGCGCGCCGTTGTGCTGGCCGAGCGTCTTGGCCAGAGCTTCGCCCTGGCTGCGCGACTTGATATGGCTCGGATCGGGATGGGTCGGAATGCCGCTGCGCCAACGCACCGAATGGCCCTTGAGCAACGCCAATTCGACGCCCTCGACGATCGTGAAGGTGGCACAGACGTCCGAATGGATATGAACCGAGGCGTTGACGTCCGGACGAGCACGGAAGACCTCGGCATGGATGAAGGCTTCGAGCGGCGGCTTATAGCCCTTTGGGCCTTCGAGCACCTTGCAGTCGAAATCGACGATGCCCATCTGCTCCGGCTTCACATTGGCGCGGCTGTCGTTGATGCCATGGATGATAAAGGCGTCCTGGCCAGGCACCCGCGCGGCGGCATGGCCTGAATAGCTGAGAATCTCTTCCCGGTTCAAAATACGCGTGACGGCGGCGAGTTGCTCCTTGAGCGGCTCGAGGCTGGCGGCACGGTTCGACGGCTTAATGGCCGTATTCATATGAAGTCTCCCTGCCCGCGCCGGATTCGACCGATCGGCGCGGTTTTCGCATAAACGTTAAATGGATTCGGTATCCAGGCTGCCCTTCATCGCGCTCAAAATCGTGCGGAGCTTTTCGATATCGGCCGGCGTGAGGGCGCGCGCGGCGATCCGGTTGACCTCGGCGGCATGAGGCAGCAAGCGCGTGCGCAGCGCGCGCCCCTTCTCCGTGAGGAAGATGTTGACCTTGCGGCGGTCTGTCGCGTTGCGCACGCGCCGGACGTAGCCGCGCTTTTCCATGCCGTTGAGGGCGGTGACGGTGGTTGGCTCCATCATGCCGACGCGCTGGCTCAGCTCGCGCTGGGTCAGGCCGTCTTCCTCCCACAGCACCCGCAGGAAATACCATTGCCCGATGGTCACGCCATGGGGCGAGATGCGCGACTGCAGAATCTTGGAGAAGGCCCGATAGGTGTCGCGCAGCAAGTAGCCGAGGCTGTGCTGCGGCAAAAACTCGAGCGGATCGGGAATATCCAATCCCGAAGCGGTCGGCGTGACATGAGTGTCGGGCATAATCGGCATGTGCGGTTTCCGCGTTTCCCAGGCCGCTGAGCATATAGGAGGCCATCTCGCCGCACCATCGGATATATCGAAGCCTAAGGGTTCAAAAGCGAGCAAAATCAATCCTATAAGCCATTCCAACCGCCTATGGGCGCGGCCCGGAATGGGCCGTGACTTGCGCCCTTGGCGCCCCAGCGATAGGTAAGGCCTTCATTTTCCTGCCAGGTTCGCCCGTGCCCCTCGCTCCCCGCAGCAAGGCCACCCCCTCGTTTCACGACGCCGATCCCAAAACGGCGATCCTGGCGCGCGCCCGCGCCCTCGGCTTCAGCGCCGCCGGCATTGCCCCCGCCGACATGGGCGGCGCCGCTGCCGACGGGCTGATGGGATTTCTGGCGAAAGGCTTTCACGGCGACATGGACTGGCTGGCGGCGCGGGCGAAAGAGCGCGCCACACCGCAGGGCCTATGGCCGGCGGCGAAGAGCGCCGTGGTGCTGGCGATGAATTACGGCCCGCCGAGCGACCCGCGCGCCCTGCTTGCCGAGAAAGACCGTGGCGCCGTCTCGGTCTACGCGCGCAACCGCGATTATCACGACGAGGCCAAGAAGCGCCTGCGCCAGCTGGCGCGCTGGATGGCCGAAACCTTCGACTGCCAAGTCAAATTGTTCGTCGACACGGCGCCGGTGATGGAAAAGCCCTTGGCCCAGGCCGGCGGCCTCGGCTGGCAGGGCAAGCACACCAACCTTGTGTCGCGCGAGTTCGGCTCCTGGCTGTTCCTCGGCGAGATCTTCACCGATCTCGACCTCGCGCCGGATGCCGCTGAGACCGACCATTGCGGCACGTGCCGCGATTGCCTCGACGCCTGCCCAACCGCCGCCTTCCCCGCGCCGCATCAGTTGGACGCGCGCCGCTGCATCTCCTATCTCACCATCGAGAACAAGGGCCATATCCCGGCGGAATTCCGCGCTCCCATCGGCAATCGCATCTACGGCTGCGACGATTGCCTGGCCGCCTGCCCGTGGAACAAATATGCCGTGCGCACCGCCGATTACGCCTTCCTGCCGCGCGTCGAGCTGACCGCGCCGAAGCTTGCCGACCTCGCCGGACTCGACGACGAAGGATTCCGCCAGGTGTTCTCCGGCTCGCCGATCAAGCGCATCGGCCGCGACCGCTTTGTGCGCAACGTGCTGATCGCGATTGGGAACAGCACAGACGCCAGCCTCATCCCCGTCGCCGAGACGCTGGCCGCCGACGCCTCGCCACTCGTGCGCGCCATGGCCGCCTGGGCCTTGAAGCGGCTGCTCCCCGCCGACCGCTTCGCGCGGCTCGCCGCCGCCCATGCGGATGAGGCCGATGAGGCCGTGCGCGCCGAATGGGCCGCGTGATAGAACCGCGTCCATGAAAGTTTCCGATTTCGATTTCGAGCTGCCGCGCGAGCTGATCGCCACCCATCCCGCTGAGCCGCGTGAATCGGCGCGCCTGCTGGAAATCGGCGAACAGCTTGCCGACCGTATCGTGCGCGATCTGCCCAATCTGCTGGCGCCCGGCGACATCGTCGTCGTCAACGACACCAAGGTGATCCCGGCACGCCTCTCCGGCCTGCGCGGCGTCGCCAAGGTCGAAGTGACCCTGCACAAGCGCGAGTCTGATTCGCGTTGGCGCGCTTTCGCCAAGGGGGCGCGCAAGCTCAAGGACGGGGACCGCATCGATTTCGCCGACAGTTTCGCCGCCACCGTGGCCGAGAAGGGCGAGGACGGCGAGGTGACGCTCGACTTCGACCGCGGCGGCCCCGAATTGATGGCCGCCTTGGCGCAATATGGCTTCATGCCGCTGCCGCCCTATATCGCCCGCAGCCAAGGCCCTGACGCGCGCGACCGCGAGGATTACCAGACCGTCTTCGCCCGCCATGAGGGCGCCGTCGCCGCCCCCACCGCAGGGTTGCATTTCACCCCGGCCCTGCTCGCGGCGCTCAAGGCGCGCGGTATCCTGCACGCGACATTGACGCTACATGTCGGCGCGGGCACCTTCCTGCCGGTGAAGGTCGAGGACACCCAGGATCACAAGATGCACGCCGAAGTCTGCATGATCGACGCTGGCACGGCGGCGACGATCAATTTTGCGCACGCGCAAGGCGGCCGTGTCGTCGCCGTCGGCACCACGGTGACCCGCACGCTCGAATCGGCCGCCGACGATCGAGGCATGATCCATCCTTTCGCGGATGAAACCCGCCTCTTCATCACACCGGGCTACCGCTTCAAGGCTATCGATATGCTGCTGACCAATTTCCACCTGCCGCGTTCGACGCTGTTCATGCTGGTCTCGGCCTTCGCCGGCCTCGAGCGCATGAAGGCGGCATACGATCACGCCATCGCTGAGCGTTATCGCTACTATTCCTACGGCGACTGCTGCCTGCTGCATCCCGCCAAAGGCGCAAGGATTCAAGGATGAGTTTGAGCTTCACCATCAGCCATCGCGACGGCAAGGCACGGCGCGGCCAGGTTCATACCGCGCACGGCGCCTTCGACACACCGGCCTTCATGCCGGTCGGCACCGCCGGCACGGTGAAGGGCATGATGCCGCAAGCGGTCGCCGGCACCGGCGCGCAGATCGTGCTCGGCAATACCTATCACCTGATGCTGCGCCCGACCGCTGAGACGGTGGCGGCGCTCGGCGGCCTGCATAAGTTCATGAACTGGCCGGGTCCGATCCTCACCGATTCGGGCGGCTTCCAGGTCATGTCGCTAGCCGACCTGCGCAAAGTCAGCGAGACCGGCGTGATCTTCAAATCGCATCTCGACGGCAGCAAGATCGAGCTCTCGCCCGAACGCTCGATGGAAGTGCAGCATCTCTTGGATGCCGACATCACCATGGCGTTCGACGAATGCATCAAATGGCCCGCCGAGGAAGCCGAGGCGGCACGCGCCATGAATCTGTCGATGCGCTGGGCCGAGCGCAGCAAAGCGGCGTTCAAACAGCGCGAGGGCTACGGCCTGTTCGGCATCAACCAGGGCGGCGGCTATATGCACTTGCGCGCCGAATCGGCCAAGCGCCTATCGGACATCGGCTTCGACGGCTATGCCGTCGGTGGCCTGGCGGTCGGCGAACCGCAGGCCGAGATGTTCGAAACGCTGGAGGCCGTCGTGCCGCAACTGCCCGACGACAAACCGCATTACCTGATGGGCGTCGGCACGCCGGCCGACATCGTCGGCGCGGTGATGCGCGGCATCGATATGTTCGACTGCGTCATGCCGACGCGCTCCGGCCGCACCGCCAAGGGCTTTACCAGCCGCGGCGAAGTGAACATCCGCAACGCCCGCCATGCGCGCGATCCGCGCCCGCTTGACGCCGGTTGCGCCTGCCCGCTGTGCCAGAACCACAGCCGCGGCTATCTGCATCATCTGTTCAAGGCGAACGAGATGCTCGGGCCGATCCTGCTGACCTGGCATAATATTCAGTTCTACCAGGACATGATGGCATCCTTGCGCGCCGCCATCGAACAGGGCGCGCTGAGCGCCTTCGCCAACGCCTTCCTTGCCAAGCTCGACGAAGGCGACATTCCGGAAATTTCGACTTAAGGTTCAGCCATGAGCACAACCAAGACCGGCAAACTCACACAGCTCGGCAAGGCCGCCGCCATCGCCGCTTCGCCCGACAAGGCGTTGCTGGAAACGGTGGCGAACCCGCACCCCGGCGAGGTCTATCTCGTGCGCTTTGTCGCGCCCGAGTTCACCTCGCTCTGCCCGATCACTGGCCAGCCCGATTTCGCCCATCTGGTGATCGACTATGTGCCCGCCACCCAACTGGTCGAGAGCAAGTCGCTGAAATTGTTTTTGGCGTCGTTCCGCAACCATGGCGCCTTCCACGAGGATTGCACCGTTGGCATCGCCAAGCGCCTCGTCAAGGCGATGAAGCCGAAATGGCTGCGCATCGGCGGCTATTGGTATCCGCGCGGCGGCATGCCGATCGACGTGTTCTACCAGACCGGCCTGCCGCCCAAGGGCCTCTGGCTGCCCGATCAGGGCGTGGCGAGCTACAAAGGTCGCGGTTAGATCGTCTTGAGGCTGCCGGTCGCTTCGCGCTTGCGGATCATCCACCAGACGATCAACGCGCCGACCAGCTTGCTCGCCGTCATCGTGAGAACGGCGGCGATCGAGAAATGCCCGATGCCGAACAGGAACACGGCGCTATCGAGGGGAGCGCTGAGCAGGCTCGAATAGATGATGCGCTGGCTGAGCGGACGCTTGGTCAGCGAGTAAATCAGCCAGTCCGCCACTTCCGACACCAGGAAGGCCGCCGTCGACGCGATGGCGACGTAAGGGTCGGCCATCACATAGGACAGGGCGGCGCCGACCAGCATGGCGAGCAGAACCTTATGGCCGACTTCGCGCTGGGCGAAATCGCGCACCACGAAGATGAAGCCGACGACCAGCGAGAGCGGCGGCCACATGGTACCGTCCGGCAATTTCACCAGCGGCACGACGCTGAATCCGTAATTCACCGCAACGATGAGCGCGATGTAAAGCAGCGTGAAGCGGGTGGAGAGCAGGCTCTGCATGATCAAAACTCGACTTACGAGGTTTTACGGTACGGCGCGGGATCGATGGCGCCGGCGGTGGCGAAACCTTTGAGACGCAGGCGACAAGAGTCGCACTCGCCGCAGGCGAAGCCGTCCGGCGACGGATCATAGCAGCTTCGCGTCAAAGCGAAATCCACCCCGAGGGCCAAACCTTTGGCGACGATGTCGGCCTTGGAAAAATCGATCAGCGGGGCGTGGATCGTCAGGTGCGGCGCGCCGACGCCCGCCGCGCTGTCCTCGACCGCCGCCTTGGTCGCCAGATTGGCCATGTGCTGGAAGGCAGCAACGAATTCCGGCCGGCAATCGGGATAGCCGGAATAATCCAGCGCGTTGACGCCGATGAAGATGTCGCGCGAGTCCAGCACTTCGGCCCAGGCCATGGCGAAAGACAGGAAGATCGTGTTACGGGCCGGCACGTAGGTGACCGGAATGGCGCTCGCCATCTCGGCCTCGTCGCGGCCCTTCGGCACGGCGATGTCGTCGGTCAGGGCCGAGCCGCCGAACACCCGCAAGTCGATCGGCAGCACGATATGACGCGCCACCTTGGCCGCCGCCGCCACCTTGCGCGCCGCTTCGATCTCGATGGCATGGCGCTGGCCGTAAGCGAAGGTGATGGCATAAACCTCGAAGCCGCGGCTCTGCGCGATGGCGAGGGCGGTCGCCGAATCGAGGCCGCCGGACAGCAGGACGACCGCTTTCTTGCTCATGCCTTGCTCTCCGGTTCGTCGAGCGCCGCATTCACGTCGGCATCGAGCGCGCGATTCTTGCGATAGCGGCGGAACAGATAGACGCCGAGCGCGCTGGAGACGACGAACAACGCAACGGAGACGCCCGTCGTCCAGGCGGGATCGAGGCGGATGCCGCTACCGAGCAGTACGAAGATCACTGTCTGCGGCACATAACCCAAAACGCTGCCGACGAAGAACGGCAGGGCGCGCACACCCGAGACGCCGGCGGCGAGATTGGCGATGAGATTGCTGCCGACCGGTAGGAGCCGCAGCAGCAGCGTCATCGACAGCGGATTGTCATGTAGGAAATCGTCGATGCGCTTGATGCGGGCGGGAAAGCGCGCCAGCACGAAGGAGCGACCGAGCAGGCGTGCATAGTAAAACGCCAGTATGCAACCGCCGAGCGAGGCGATCAGCGCCAGCGCCATGCCGAGGCCAAAGCCGAAAGCGTAGCCGGCAAGGAAGCAGACGGCTTGGCGCGGAAAGCCGATGGCGGTGAGGGCCGCGCCCATAGCAAGGAACAGCAGCTCGCCATTGAGGCCTTGGCCGCGAATCTGGCTATCAACCCAGGACTCGTCGAACAGGCCATGCAGCCCGGTCGCCTGCACGACATAGCCAACCGCCACGAAGGTGGCGATCAGCACCAGCCCGCGCAGGTAGGGCTTGAGCTTCAACGCTCGTATTCGACGATGGGGCGCTTGGCGCGGCGCAGCAACCAGGCGACGCCGAACAGGTCGGTAACGCCGACCCACAGGCGATCCCAGAAGCCATAGTTCGACACGCCGCGCATGCGCGCGCGGTGGTTGACGTCGTGACACAACAGCGTGCCGCCGCCGCGCAGGATGAGCGCCGGGTAGTAGCGATGCATATGATCGAAGTAGGGCAGCCGCACGAAGGCGGCGCGGCGCATCACCTTGAGACCGCAGCCGGTGTCGCGCACGCCGTCCTGCAGCATCTTCTGGCGGATGCCGTTGGCGAGGCGCGAGGAGATGCGCTTGAGCCAGACGTCCTGGCGCTTGCGGCGGATACCGGCGACGAGATTGAGACCGGGGCCGCCGGCCAGCGCGATCTCGACCATGGCCGGAATGTTCGCCGGATCGTTCTGGCCGTCGCCATCGAGGGTGACGATCCAGTCGCCGCGCGCGGCGTTCGCCGCCGTCCAGATCGCCGTGCTCTGGCCGCAGCTCATGGCGTGGCGCAGCACGCGCAGGCGCGGGAAGCGCGCTTGCGCCTCCGCCAGTTTGGCCGGTGTGGCGTCGGTCGAGCCGTCGTCGACATAGACCACCTCGAAGGGCCATTTGACCGAACCAGAGGGGGCCAGCGCCGCGTGAATTTCCTCGATCAGCGGCAGAACATTGTCCTGCTCGTTGCGGACGGGCACGACGACGGAGAGAAGGGGCGCGGAATCCATGAAATATGTGGCCAAATGACTGCGAAACGGGGGTCGTTTTCCGGTCCGGGCATTAGCACGGCCCTCCCGCGAAGGCTAGGTTTTTCGCGGTTTCCGGGGCAAGGTCTGATAGAGTGCGGCGGCTTTATAACCATTGGGCGGCGGCGCGCGCCGCCCCTGCCGCGCCCCATCGTTCGTAACCCCCACGTGACCGCTGTGACCGCCTTTCTGACCGCCGTTTTGCACGACCGAGCGCCGCTCTCCGGCCGCTGCGGCCGCCTGCTCGCCAGCCGCTGGGCCTATGCCCTGCTCGCCCTCTTCGCCCTGGCGCTGTTCCTGCCCGGCATTTCCAGCATTCCACCGACCGACCGCGACGAAGCGCGCTTCGCCCAAGCCTCGCGCCAAATGGTCGAGAGCGGCAATTACGTCGATATCCATTTCCAGGACGAATCACGCAACAAGAAGCCGGTCGGCATCTATTGGCTGCAGTCGGCTGCGGCCAATCTCTTCGGCAAGGACGCCATCTGGCCCTACCGCCTGCCCTCGCTGCTCGGCGCGCTGGCCGCCGTGATCGCGCTCGCCGGATTGGCGCGGCCCAGCTTCGGGCGCGGCGCGGCCTTGCTTGCCGCTTTGCTGTTTGCGGCGGCGCTGATGCCGTCGGTCGAATCCCATATCGCCAAGACCGATTCGATGCTGCTGCTCACCGTGATGGCGGCGCAGTTGGCGCTGGCACGCGTCTATCTGCAAAGCCGCGCCGCTGAGACGGCCGACTGGCGCTGGCCCCTCGTCTTCTGGATCGCCCAGGGCGTTGGCATCCTGATCAAAGGCCCGGTGACGCCGCTGATCGCCGCCCTCACCATCGTCGCCCTCGGCCTTGCCGACCGCAAATGGGCGCATCTGCGCGCGCTCCGCCTGCTGCCCGGCCTGCTCGTCATGCTGGTGATCGCCGCGCCCTGGTTCATTGCCATCTCGCTCGGCGAATCGAACTTCCTCAAAGAAGCCGTCGGCCAGGACCTGCTGCCCAAATTGATCGGCGGCCAGGAAGCCCACGGCGCGCCGCCCGGCTATTACCTGCTGACCGTGACGCTGACCTTTTGGCCGGCGTCCCTGGTCGGCTGGTTCGGCGCGATCTGGGCCTGGCGCAACCGCAAAACGCCGACGACGCGCTTCCTGCTCGCTTGGTTGATCCCGACCTGGATTCTGTTTGAACTGATCCCGACCAAGCTGCCGCATTACGTGCTGCCGCTGCTGCCCGCCGTCGCCCTGATGAGCGCTCTGGCCTTGCGCGACGCGCCAGAGGCTATGGCCGCCATGATGCGCCACTGGGCCGGGCGCACGCTGCTCGTGCTGTGGAGCGTCATCGGGCTCATCCTCGGCTTCGCCTTCATCGTCGCCACCTGGATCGGCGAGCATCGCATCGCACCGAGCGGCTTCTTGCCGATCCTCGGCAGCCTGCTCGCGATCGGTTTAGCCGGGCGCGCCTTTTGGCGTGGTGAGGCCTTGCGTGCCGCCGTCGTCGCCGCGCTCGGCGTGCTGCTGATCTGGCCGCCGATTTTCGGCCGTCTGCTGCCGGGACTGAAGCCGCTATGGCCGGCGCAACAGGCCATGCTGATGGTCGCCAACCAGACGCCGGACTGGCCGCCGAGCGAACCAGTCGCCGCCGTCGGCTACCACGAGCCGAGCCTGGTGTTCTTCCTCGGCACCAACACGATGCTGACGACGCCGGACGGCGCCGCCAATTATCTCGCCGGCGCCAAGAACCGCCTCGCCTTGGTCAACGACCGCGAAGAGGCGCGCTTTCGCGAAGCGACGAGGAAGCTCGGCGCGGAAGTCTGGCGCATCGACGGCATCCGCGGCTTCAACATGGCGCGCGGCCGCTTCGAGAATATCACGCTGTTTTGGTCTGGCACGCCGCGCTAACCGCCCGAAGCGGCGCCGCTGAAGGCCCGAAAGCTTACTCGTCGGCCTGCGGGTAGCCCTTGAAGCCTTCCAGCTCATAGAGCCGCACGACGCGCTCACGTCCGACGCCGATCGGCGTCCGCACTTCAGCGATCAACTCCACCGTTTTGAAGCGCGAGGTGATCTCGCTGGCATCCGTGCGCTCGGTGACATAGAGCACCTTGGCCGGCGACAGCGCCTGATAGTAGGGCCGCGTCAGATCGAAATGATCGTGGATGCGGCTGGTCGGCCGCCATTTAAAAGCCTCGACCGGATGCGGCTTCACGTAATAGAGCAGTTCGGCCATCAATTTCCGCTCGTCGACCAGCAGCACGGCGTCCGGCATTTCATTGGTCCGCACATGAGCGACGGCGGCGCCAAGCTCGAGCCAGCCACGCACCCGCTTGAACGGATCAGCCTTGCTCGGCAGCGCATCGGGCCGGCCGTAGGTCGCGGCGATGAAGACCAAGAAGACGGCGACAAGGCCGGCATGCAGCGCGACCGAGCCGCTCGCCACCAAGGCGCGGCCCCACCACAATCTCGGATTGGCATGCAACGCCCAGGCGACGACGAGCACCGAGGCGGCCACATAGGCCGGCGCCGCCCAATTGGCATTGGCGCGCGAGAGAAAGCCCTGCAACAGCATGATCAGCAGCGTCGGCAGCGCGAAGGCGACGAGCAGACGAGCTCGGTCATCTTGCCACCAGCCGCGCCAGCGGACGGCGATGAAAATCAACGCCGCGAACAGCACCGGCCCGAAGACGCCGAACTGCGCGCCGAAGAATTCGAGGAACGCCGTGACGCTGAACAGATGACCGCCGAGATTGGCATTGTCGCTGGTGTGGGCGTAGGAGACGAAGCTGTTGTCGGCGTTCCAAAACACGTTGGGCGCATAGATCGCCAGGCCGACCACAATGGCCATCATGATGCCGCGCCAACTCCAGCCGGCCAACCGGCCGCGCGCCAAGGCGACATGCACGCCGGCCGACAGCAGGAAGAAGACCATGGCGTATTTGCCGAGCAGGCCAAGGCCAAGGGCGACGCCGAGCACCAGCCACCAGCGCCAAGCATGGCCGACCGCGACGCCGCGCTGCAAGGCGCGCACATAGACATAGAGACCGACGGCCCAGAACAGCAGCAGCGGCAGGTCGGTGGACATCACCACTGACGAGAAGGCGACGCCCGGCAAGGTGACATAGAGCAGCGCCGACCAGAAGCCGACGCGGCGGTCGTAGAGGCGATGGCCGATGCCAAAGACAGCGAGCGCCGTGAAGAAATGCAGCACCGGCGCGCCGGCGCGCACGCAGGCGCCGCCGTCGCCGCACAGCGAGGTGGTCGCGGCGATTAGCCAGGCGACCATGGGCGGCTTGGAATAGTAGCCAAAGGCGAGATCCTGGGCCCAGACCCAATACTGCGCTTCGTCCGGATGCAGGTCGAACGGATAAACCGTGAGATAGACGAGGCGCAACAGCGTAATGGCCGCGAGCACGAGAAGCGCGCCCGGCAAGCTGTAGATGCCGCTATTGGGAACCGTGAGGGGCGCGGGTTGGGGGGACTGACCCGTCATGAAACTCGCCTCGTGAAAACGCCGGCACGTTAACCGATGGCGACTCCCCGCGCCAGGAAAATGGCCCTGTCACAAGAAAGGGGCGGACTAACGTCTGCCCCTTCGCTTTTTCGCCGCCGCGCTCAGCTACTTCGTAAGGAAATAACCGCCGGTGATGGCCTGGTGATAAAACTCCGCCACCGCCGGGCCGATGCCGAGCGGCAGGTCTTTCTCCGCCTTGGTGTAGAGATGCACGCCGGCGCCAAAGCGCGTGACCATGACCTTGGGCGGCGGATCAATGCGCTCCTTGAACATCGGCAGCACCACTTCCTGATAGACCTCTGGGCTGTGGTCGCGGCTGTCCTTGGAGATGCCGAACAGCACCGGCGGCACCGGCTTCGCGCCGGGGCCCATCACCGGATAGGGCAAGCTGAGATAGCGCTTGATCAACGCCTCTTTGTCCGGCCCGGAGAGGCCCATGCGCTTGGCGGTCGCTTCCGCCGCCTTGCGCAAGGACGACTTGATGTTGTGGGTCAGGATGTATTCGGCCTTGAACTGCGGCCGCATCTTCGTCCGGTTCCAGAAGTCGAGAATCTCCTCCATCAGCCACGGCAGACGCATGAGCGCTGCCGGGCCTTCCTGACCGAGCGATTCGGGACCGGCATAGCGCGCGCGGTCGCGCCAGGTGCGGATATACAGCTCGTCGAACGGATCGGTGCGGGGCGCCGGCTTCTTGCTGACGCGCTCATAGCCCGCCACCTTGCCGAGGGCGCCCGACCAATTGTGCTGCTCTTCCTGGATGAAGCCGAACGGCGAATTCTCGACGGCAATGACGCCGGCGATGTTCGGCACGCGCTGGCACATCATGAAGACATGCGGGCCGCCGGTCGAATGGCCGGTGACGTAGATCGAATATTCGCCTTCCGGGAAATGGCGGCGCATGGCGTCCTTCATCGCCGTCTCGAAGGCGGGCAGCCAGCCGGCCATGCGGTCGTAGAAGATCGTGCCCGGCTTGGCGCGCGCGACCGTGCGCACGCCGTAGCGCAGGCGTTTTGTATCGTCGTTCACGACCTCGTACATGTCCGGCGTGATTTTTTCGCCGCGCAGCCAGATCGGCGTGCGCACGGTGCCGTCCTTGTTGATCGTGTCGCCCGGCCAGTCGCGCGTCGGGCTGTCGAAGTAATGGCGGCCGGGGAAGGTCATGGCCACGCACTTGTGGCCGAACTTGCCGGCGTAAAGCTTGGCGATGGGCTCCATCGACTTGTAGTCGCCCGAGCCACCATGCAGCAGGAAAATACCGATCTTCTTGCCGTCGGCGCCGACGGCGATCTGCGACGGGTCTTTCGGTTCATAGACCATGCAGCCCATGTCCCAATCGAGACCGACCTCGTGGATGCGGAATATGTCCTCGGTCTGCTTGAGCGGAATGTCCGGCTGCGCGATCAGGCGGTCGGAAATCGCGATTACCTCGGCGCGCGAATATTCGGCCGGCGGCGTCCAGCCGGAGACGGGCGCGCTTTTCGCCGGCGAACTCTTGGGCGCAGAGGACTTCGCCTTGACCGGCTTGGCGACCGCCGAGGGACGTGTCGCGGGACGGTTGCGGGCTTCGAGGCGGGCGCGCGCCGTGGTGCGCGCGGCGGGACGCGCGGCACGCACCTTGCGGGCGACCGTCACCTTCTTCGCCGGGCTCTTCTTTTTCGCCGCCTTTTTAGCGACGACCTTCTTGCTGATCTTTTTGGGCACGGCTTTCTTAACGGCCTTCTTCTTCAAGGCCTTTTTGGTGTTGGCCGGTCGTTTCGATTTCGCAGCCTTCGCCTTCGAAGCTTTCTTGACCGGCTTTTTCACCGATGCCGGCTTCGCCTTTTTGACTAGGGATTTCTTCTTCGCCGTCTTTTTTGTGCCGAGCTTTTTGGCGGCGGTCTTTTTCGCGGAGGTCTTGGGCTTGCGCATGGTGTCTCCCGTCGCAGACATGATGGAAAGCACGGCACGTCACGCCCAATGAAACGGCAATCGTTTCAGGGAAGACGCACGCCCGTTGCTTTCGCGGATCGGTCCTCTAAACTTTGACAGTCAAAGTGACGCCGACAAAAATCGAAGTCAACAGGCCAAGGGGAAAATCATGCGCGTGACCCGCACAGCGACTTTCAGTGTGCTTCTCGGATTTGCCATCGGCGCCAGCGCTATTCTCGCTCCGGCCAGCGCCGAAACGGCCGAGGAGTTCTATAAGTCCAGAAAAGAGATGTACATGGTCGTCGGCAGCGCCCCGGGCGGCGGCTATGACGGCTACGCCCGCATGCTGTCGCGCTACATGAGCAAATATTTGCCCGGCCATCCCAATATCGTCACCAACAATATGCCGGGCGCCGGCGGCGTGCGCGCCGCCAACTATATCGCGAATATCGCGCCGAAAGACGGGGCGACGATCTCGATCATGGACCGTGGCCTGCCGACCGCGCCGCTGCTGTACGGCGAGCAGTCCAACACGCAATTCAACCCGTCGACGCTCAATTGGCTTGGCAGCGCCTCCAGCGAATCGGGTATGGCCGTGTTCGGCGCCCGCTCTCCGGCCAAGACGCTGATGGACGCGACCAAGGTCGAGGTCGTGCTAGGCTCGACCGGCGCCGAAGGCGATACCGCCATGATGCCGCGCATGCTCAATGAAATGTTCGGCACCAAGTTTAAGGTCATTACCGCCTACAAGGGCCAGCCCGAAGTGGTCCAGGCCGTGCAGAAAGGCGAGCTCGACGGCCTGTTCATGAGCGGCTGGTCGGGCCAGACCCGCGAGCAACTGCTGCAGATGTACAAGCTGAACGAAGTCGGCTTCATGGTGCAGATGGGCTTCAAGCGCGATCCCGACGTCGGCGACGTCCCGACAATTATGGAATTGATCAAGAACGACGAGGACCGTCAGGTGATGGAAGTCATCCTCGGCCGCCTCGAACTCGGCCGGCCCTTCGTCGCGCCGCCGGGCGTGCCGGCCGATCGCATCGCCATGCTGCGCAAAGCGTTCAGCGATGCTTGCGCCGATCCGGAACTGGTGCTCGAAGGCGACAAGACGCGCCGTTACATCGAACCAATCGACGGCGCGACGACGCAGAAGATGATCGAGGCGGTCTATAAAACCTCGCCCGAGGTGATCGCCAAAATCCGCACTTATGTAAAGCCGCCCGCGGCGCAGTAACCCTCCTGAACCCCGACGGCGCGAGCCGCCGGGGTTTTTCACATCCTGCGCTGCCCCCCAGGCGCAGTCATGCAACCCTGTTTGGAGACCGTCATGACTGCACGAAACTTACTATCCGCCTGCGTCGCCTTGCTCGCCGTCATGCCCGCCGCCGCGATGGCGCAGTCGGCGGGCGATTTCTATAAATCCAAGGGCGAGATGTCGATCATCATCTCGAGCGCCCCCGGCGGCAGCTACGACGTCTACGGCCGCATGGTCACCCGCTACATGAGCAAATATATTCCCGGCAATCCGACCATCGTTTCGAACAACATGCCGGGCGCCGGCGGCATGCGCGCCGCCAACTACCTCTATTCGGTCGCGCCCAAGGACGGCACGGTGATCTCGATCATGGATCGGGGCATCGTCACTGCCCCCCTGCTTTACGGCGAGGAATCCAAGGCGCAATTCGAAGCCACCAAGTTCAACTGGCTTGGCAGCGCCGTGATCGAGATGGGCATGGGCGCGGTGTCGCTGAAAGCCCCCGCCACCACGCTGGAAGAGATGAAGAAGACCGAAGTGGTGTTCGGCGCCAGCGGGCCGGAAACAGATCCCGCCATGTATGCCCGCCTGTTCAACAAGCTCTACGGCACCAAGATAAAGGTGATCGCCGCCTATCCCGGCCAGACCGAAACGCTCCTTGCCGTCGAAAAAGGCGAATTGCATGGCCTGTTCCTGTCGGGCTGGTCGGGCGCCGGCCGCGCTTATGTGAAGGACAAAGTCGCGCGCGGCGAATGGAAGGTCTTCGTGCAGATGACCAGCCGCAAGGACGAAGAGCATCTCGACGCGCCAAGCGTCTTCGAGGTGATCCCCGGCGATCAGAACAAGCAGATCTTGACCCTGCTGTTCGAACGCCAGATTCTCGGTCGCCCCTTCGTCGCGCCGCCGGGCGTGCCCGCCGACCGCATCGCCCTCTTGCGCGACGCCTTCAAGAAGGCGCTGGAAGACAAGGCTCTGCTCGCCGAAGCCGATAAGCAGAAATACGCCATCAGCCCGGTGTTCGGCGACGAGGCGCAAGAGATCGTCGGACGCATTTACGCCACGTCCGGCGAAACCATCGAAGCCACCCGCAGTCTGCTCAAAGCCGCACAATGACAGGAGTGACGATGCCGACCCTTTCCCCCGCGAAACTCTGCCTGACCTTGATCGCCGGAGTCAGCCTTGCCGCGCCCGCCCTCGGCCAGTCGGCCGAACAGTTCTACAAGGCGCAGAAGACCATGACGATCATCGTCGGCAGTGCCGCTGGCGGCAGCTACGACACCTACGCGCGTGTCATGGGCAAGTTCCTGAGCGCCAACCTGCCGGGCCATCCGAACTTCGTGACCAACAACATGCCGGGCGGCGGCGGCATGCGCGCGGCAAACTACCTCTATAACGTCGCACCGAAAGACGGCTCGACCATGATGATCATGGCGCGCGCCATTCCGACCGCGCCGCTGCTCTACGGCGCCGAGTCCCAATCGCAATTCGAGGCGACCAAGTTTACCTGGATCGGCAGTCTGGTGAAGGAGATGGGGATGGGCGTCGTCGCCAAGAATTCGCCGGCCACCACGCTCGACGAGATGAAGAAGGCCGAGATCACCATGGGCGTGAGCGGGCTCGAAGGCGACCCGGCGATGTATTCCCGGCTGTTCAACTCGCTCTACGGCACCAAGCTCAAGAACATCGCCGGCTACCAAGGCCAGCCCGAGACGTTGAACGCCGTCGAGAAGGGCGAAGTGCATGGCCTGTTCCTGTCCGGCTGGTCCGGTAGCGGCCGCGCCTATGTCAAAGACAAGGTGGCGAAGGGCGACTGGAAAATCTTCGTGCAGATGGGCCTCGAAAAAGATCCGGACTATCCCGAGATTCCGACCGTGATGGACGTGATCGAGAACCCCAAGGACAAAGAGGTTCTGAAGTTCCTGTTCGGCCGCCAGATCCTCGGCCAGCCCTTCACCGCGCCGCCGGCCATCCCGGCCGACCGCGCCGCGATGCTGCGGGCCGCTTTCAAGACATCGGTCGACGATCCGGCGATGCGCGCCGAGCTCGAGCGCCAGCGCTTCGCGCTCAGCCCGGTCTATGGCGAGGATGCCTTGAAGATCATCACCGAGCTCTATGCCACGCCGACGGATGTCGTCGCCGCCGCCCAGAAGCTGGTGAAGATTCCGCAATAGAGCGGCCCGATGCTCAACGAAAAAGGCCGGCATTCGCCGGCCTTTTTTGCATCTACTTTCCGTCGAGTCTGTCGGCGGCGCGTAAATCGGGAAACAGTTTCCACCACAGCGCGGTGACGCCGAGCACAACGAAGCCGCCGGCCGCCGCCGCCGCGAGGGGGCCAACGATCGAGGCCATGAGGCCGGCGCGGAAATCGCCGAGCTCGTTCGAGGCGGTGATGAACACCGAATTGACTGCCGCGACGCGGCCGCGCATCTCATCTGGCGTCATCAATTGGATCAGCGTCAGGCGTATATAAACGCTGATCACATCGGAAGCGCCGAGCAACACCAGCGCCGCGCAAGAGACGAGGAAGATCGTCGAATAGGAAAAAATCAATGTGGCAAGGCCGAACAGGCCGACGCAGACGAACAGAATCGCCCCGGAGCGGCGCATCGGCGGAATTTGCGTCAGCACCAGGGCCGACAGCAGGCCACCGACCGCCTGGCTGCTGCGCAATAGGCCGAGTCCGTCGGCATCGACATGCAGGATGTCGCGCGCATAGATCGGCATGAGCGCCGGCAGGCCGCTGAAGATGACGGCGAACAGATCCATCGATATGGCACCCAGCACGATGGGTTTGCTCTTGATGAAGGAAAAACCGGCCATCAACGAAGCCCAGGT
>CANJIM010000022.1 GCA_947474495.1 Rhodospirillaceae bacterium | reverse complement strand
TCCGAACACCTGCGGCCTGTTCGAAGATGAAGTGATCGCCATCGCCAAGGCGGCGCATGATCACGGCGCCTACTTCTATTGCGACGGCGCCAACTTCAACGCCATCGTCGGCAAGGTGCGTCCGGCCGACCTCGGTGTCGACGTCATGCATATCAACCTGCACAAGACCTTTTCGACGCCGCACGGCGGCGGCGGTCCAGGCGCCGGCCCCGTCGTGCTCACTGCCGCGCTGGCGCCTTTTGCGCCGACGCCCTGGGTCGTGCATGGCCCGAACGGCTTCGATCTGCTCGAAACGCCGGACGGCGCGGCCAAGGCCAGCGTCGGCCGCCTCAAGGCCTTCCACGGCCAGATGGGCATGTTCGTGCGCGCCATGGCCTACATGCTGAGCCACGGGGGCGACGGCCTCAAGCAAGTGGCGGAAGACGCCGTGCTCAACGCCAACTATCTGCTGGCGCGTTTGCGCGACGTCATGAGCCCGGCCTTCGGCGACGGCCCCTGCATGCATGAGGCGCTGTTCGACGACAAATTCCTCGACGGCACCGGCGTCTCGACGCTCGATTTCGCCAAGGCGCTGATCGACGAGGGCTTCCACCCGACGACGATCTATTTCCCGCTGGTGGTGCATGGCGCCATGTTGATGGAGCCGACCGAGACCGAGAGCAAGGAGAGCCTCGATCAGTTCATCATGGCGCTGCGCTCGCTAGCCGCGAAGGCCAAGGCCGGCGATGAAGCCTTCTTCCATGCCGCGCCGCGCCTGACCCCGCGCCGCCGGTTGGACGAAACGGCGGCGGCCCGCAAGCCGATCCTGCGCTGGCGTCCGCCTGCGCCGGCGCAAGCGGCGGAATAATCGCTCAAAAAACCCCGCCTTCGCCGGCGGGGTTTTTCGTTCAATTGACAGTTCGTGCGGGCGGCGCGACCATCGCCACAAACAATAAGGGGCAAAAGTCATGGATGCGCACCCGGTCCATTCGCACGATAAGCACGACTGGCAGGAGGCGGGCTACGCCGACGCCTGGATGGTCAAGAACCAGAAGCGCCGCGAGCGGCGCGGCCCCTTGATGGCGCGCATGCTGGCCGAGGCGCCCTTCGCGGCCGAGGCGCCGCTCCGCGTGCTCGATGTCGGCGGCGGCTATGGCTTCGTCAGCGAGGCCGTGCTCAAGGCCTTCCCGCAGGCGACGGTGACGCTGCAGGACTTTTCGCAGCCGATGATCGATCAGGCGCGGGCCTATCTCGCGCCCCATGCCGGCCAGATGCGCTTCGCCCACAGCGACCTGCGCGATCCGGCCTGGAGCAAGGATTTGGGGCCGTTCGATCTCATCGTCTCGGCCATCGCCATCCACAACCTGCGCGACTTGGCGGCCATTGCGGCCTGCTATGGCGCGATCCACGGCCTCCTGGTGCCGGGCGGCTGGTTTCTCGATTGCGATCATCTCGACGAGGTGGGCGGCAATGCCTTTCACGTCGAGCTGATCGGTCAGGCCGGATTCAAGACGGTCGTCGAATTGCCGGGCGACGACGATCACACGCCGATCCTCAAAGCGCAGGCCTGAGACCGCGCAAGGTTCCGTTGGGAATCTTGTCGCCGGGAACGTCGCTGACGTGACCTCGTTCCTCTACTGGGTGGGTATTACCGCGTAGGAGGAATATTTTCATGCGACATTTCAAATCGACTGTGGGCACGGGGATTCTCGCCGGCGCCTTGGCGGCCGGCATGACGATCGCCGGCGCGACCTTGGTTGCGGCGCAATCGTCGAACGGCGCGCGCCCCAGCGACCGATCAGCGGGTGCGCCGCCCGATGCGCGAATCACCATGCCGCCGGTCGCCGCCGTGGCGGCGATCTCGGATCAAGAGCTCAAGAGCTTCGCCGTCGCCGCGCTCGAGGTGAAGAAGATCAACGACAGCTATCGTCCCCGCTACCGCTCGGCCGACACCCCGGCGGCTAAGGAGCAGGTGCAGAAGGAGGCGACCGACAAGATGGCCGCCGCCGTCGAACAGAAGGGCTTGAGCGTCGACAAATACAATCAGATCGTTCGCGTCGCCCAGGCCAACCCTGACGTCGCCCAGCAGATCGACGGCTACGCCCGCGCGGCGAAGTAAGACGCGGCGTGAAAAGCGTGCCGCCGGGCGCATTGGGCGCGCGCTTTTCACGCAATCGTTGGGCGGATTCAAACCGCCAGCTTGGCTATACTCGGCTTGGGAAGCCCCTGAGCGGGACGACCTGCCACGCGACATTTTCGAATGAAGCCAGAAACAAAGGACTCGTCATGTCGGCTGCCAAGCTGTTCGCCTCTTCCCTCATCGCCGCCGCCTTATGGGCGGGCGGCGCTGCCGCGCAATCGGCCCCGCCGGCCCCGGCCGAAGCCCAGCCGCCGGGCGAATCGACCTCGCCGGGCATGACCCATCCGCAAGCGATCGACGATCAGGACCTCCGCCGCTTCGCCGCCGCGACGGCCAAGATCCGCATCATCGACCGCGAATACACCAAGAAGAAGGACGGCAAGTCCGACGCCGAGCGCGCTGCTCTGAGCAAGGACGAGGACAAGGAGAACCTGGCCGCCGTCGAAGGCGCCGGCCTCACCGTGCCGCTCTATAACGCCATTTCTAAGCAGATCCAGGACGACCCGGTGCTGGCCAAGAAGGCCTACGAATATATCTACGCCGCGCCGGTGAAGTGACGATTTGAGAGGGTGTGAGCCCAACGAAAAAGCCCCGCCGATCCGGCGGGGCTTTTTGCATTCGCTATGAGGCTGCGCTTAGTGCAGCTTTTTCGGCAGCTCGCCGATGGCGGCGTCGACCAGGGCGCTGGCCTTGCCTGCATCCAGGTTCTTCTGGATCAGCTCGCGGGTGGCGGCGAGCGCCACGTCGACGGCGGCGTTGCGCACGTCTTCGACGGCGCGGGCTTCCGCCTGGGCGATCTTATCGAGGGCCATCTGTTCGCGGCGCTTGAGCGAGGCCGCGAGTTCGGTGGCGGCCTCTTCGGCCAAGCGCTTGGCCTCGGCTTCGGCGTTGGCAAGGATGTCCTCGGCTTCCTTCAGCGCTTCGCGGCTCTTGCGCTGGTAGGAGGCGAGCAGCGCCTGGGCTTCGTCGCGTAGGCGGGCGGCTTCCTCGATCTCGGTCTCGATCTTCTTCGAGCGGCCGTCGAGCGCGTCGGTGATCTTGCGGCCGACCGGACGGGCGAGCAGGCCGACGAACAGCGCGAAGGCGATGGCGAGCCAGAATTCCGGTTCGGCGAAGATCGAGCCGCCATGTTCGGCGGCGTGTTCGCTGGCGGCGAGGGCGGTGGAGATGAACATGCTGTGCTGCCCCTTAATTCGCTTTGGCGGCGGCGGACTTCACCGCGGCGTCGGCCGTGGCGGCATCGATGTCTTGGCCGAGCAGCTTGCGGACCGCCTCGCGGGCGATCTCGGCGGCGATGCTCTGGGTGTGCGACAGGGCGCCGGCGCGCGCCGTGGCAATCGTTTCCTCGGCGGCCTTGCTCTGGGCGGCGAGGGTGGCGGCCACCGCTTGCTGGCGGGCGGCGGCTTCCTTGTGGGCGCGATCGGCGGCGGCGGCGGTCAAGGCATGCGCCTTGGCGCGGCTTTCGGCCAGAGCCTTCTCATAAGCGGCCTTGGCCGTCTCGGCTTCCGCGCGCAAGGCCGCGGCCTTGTCGAGGTTGCCGTCGATGCGCTTCTTGCGCTCTTCCAGCACTTCGCCGATGCGCGGCAAAGCGAGCTTCGCCATCAGCACGTAGAGGAGGATGAACGTGATCGCCAGCCAGACCAGCTGGGGGGCGAAGGAGGACGGATCGAGTTGCGGCACGGGCGTGCGGCTCCTTAACGAGGCTGAAACGCAAGCGGGCCCGGGTGGTCCGGGCCCGCCGGTCGTCTTAGCCGAACAGGATCAGGAACGCGATCAGCAGCGCGAACAGCGCGATGGCTTCCACCAGCGCGAAGCCCAGCATCGTGAAGGGGAACACGATCGGGCGGGCGGCCGGGTTGCGAGCAACCGACGTGATGAACGCGGAGAAGATGTTGCCGATGCCGATGCCGACGCCGAAGAGGCAGATAACGGCAAGACCGGCACCGATGTATTTTGCAGCCTGAACGTCCATGATTTTCAACTTTTCTCAGGTTAGGGGTGGGGCGGTAGGGTTCTTAAAAGGCGGTTCGTAAAAGCAGTTAGTGCAGATGGATCGCGTCGTGCAGATACAGGCAGGTCAACACCGTGAAGACGTAGGCCTGCAGGAAGGCGACGAGCGTTTCGAGAATGTAGAGCGGGATGATGATCGCCATCGGCGCGACGCCGAAGGCGCCCAGCAGCACGACGAAGCCGGCGAACACCTTCAGCATGGTGTGGCCCGCCATCATGTTGGCGAACAGACGCAGCGACAGGGTGACCGGGCGCGTCAGGTAAGAGATCAATTCGATGGGGATGAGCAGCGGCGCCATGTAGAGCGGCGCGCCGTTCGGCATGAAGTAGGTGAAGAACTTCAGGCCGTGCTTGGCGATGGCGACGATGGTGACGCCGAGGAACACCAGGGCGGCGAGCGCGAAGGTGACGATGATGTGGCTGGTCACCGTGAAGGCGTAGGGCACCAGGCCGATCATGTTGGCGAACAGAATGAACATGAACAGCGAGAAGATGAAGGGGAAGTAGGCGCGGCCTTCGCGGCCAACGTTCTCGCGCACAAGTCCGGCGACGAATTCGTAACTGAGCTCCGCCATCGACTGCCAGCGGCCCGGCACCAGGGCGCCGCGGCGCATGCCGAGCATCAGGAACAACGTGACCACCGAGATCACGATGACCATGAACAGCGAGGAATTGGTGAAGGAGGCGTCGACGCCGCCGATTTCGAGCGGGACGATCTTTTTGATCTCGAACTGTTCAAGAGGTCCGGCCACGGTCCCACTCATCCTTATTGGGCACGGCTTGCTGCCGCGCCTTGGTTGCTTGGCGCTGGTGAGCGCCGGGTCATCTCGCGTGGGAACAGATACTCGCCTGCGCCCTTATCGGCGCAGAGCAGCGCGCCGTTATTGCTTTGGCGCGGGCAGAACCGCGCCGGTCATTCTTTTTCGCTGTCGGGTTTCTTGGGCTTGGGGTTCGGGTTCAAGCTCCCGCCCGCAAGCCGCCCGGTGGCGCGATAGACGTTGAGCAGGCCGGCCGCCGATCCCAGGAAGAAGAAGGGGATCAAGAACCACGGCTTGGTGCCAAGCCATGTATCCAACAACCACCCGATGCCGGTTCCCACCGCGACGGCCGAAACCATCTCGATGCCGATCCGCAGCATAAGCCCCATGCCGGAAAGATCGGCCCCGCCCTGACCGGAGCCCGAGCCCGGATCCCTGGTGCGTCGCGCGCGTCTGATGCGCGCGCCCAGGTCTTCGAGTGTCGGACCTCGCCGATCGGGATCTTCGGGAGGAGGCGGAGGATGACTGTCGGTCATGCCAAACGCGCAAACGTCTTCACTGCCACTACCGCAGCAAAGCGCGCGCACCATAAGGTTTGCGGGGCTCGGCTGTCAACGCGGAAATGACCCAGTCGTTCCCCCTCCAGCCGATTGAATTTGTTGAATAAAAGCCGTGCCGGAGCGGCCCTTTTGGCGCTGTTTTGGGCCCCTGCCTGGATCGCCAAACAAAAGACCCCGCCGAAGCGGGGCCAATTGCCGGAAAAAGCGGGGAAAAGCCTCACGCAATCGCCCGCAAATGGCTGACGCCCTTGAGGTCGACCGAGACCAGCTGGGAGACGCCACGCTCGGGCATGGTGACGCCGAACAGGCGGTCCATGCGGGCCATGGTGTGGCGGTGGTGGGTGATGACCAGGAAGCGGGTGTTGGCACGCCGGCCGATCTCTTCCACCAGGTTGCAGAACCGGGTGATGTTCGAATCGTCGAGCGGCGCGTCCACTTCGTCCAGCACGCAGATCGGCGCCGGATTGGTCATGAATACGGCGAACAGCAGGGCGGTCGTCGTTAGGGCCTTCTCGCCGCCCGACAGCAGCGACAGCACCTGAAGCTTCTTGCCCGGCGGCGAGGCCATGATCTCGAGGCCGGCTTCGAGCGGATCTTCCGCTTCGGTCAGCTGCAGATGGGCGGTGCCGCCGCCGAACAGGCGGGTGAACAGCTCGGTGAAGTGCTTGTTGACCGCCTCGAAGGCGGCGAGGAAGCGCTCGCGGCCTTCGCGGTTTAGCTCGTTGATGCCCTGGCGCAGACGGGCGATGGCCTGGATCAGGTCCTCGCGCTCGCTCTGCATGCCGGTGACCTTCTCTTCGAGCTCGGTCGCTTCGACTTCGGCGCGCAGGTTGACCGGGCCCATGTTGTCGCGCTCGCGCACCAGGCGCTCGAAGCGCTGCTCGGCGGCGGCCTGGTCCTGCAGCTCGTCTTCCGTCACTTCGGCGATGGCGAGCAGGCCTTCCGGCGCGCATTGCAGCTTCTCGGTGATGCGTTCGGCGAGGTCCGACAGCACCTGCTGCGAGGTGCCGACGACGCCTTCGCTGCGCACGCGCTCTTCGCGCGCCGTGGCGAGCTTGCCTTCGGTGCTCTTGAGCGCGCGGTCGGAGGTGGTCTGCGCCGTTTCGGCGGCGGCCAGCGCGTCGGCGGCCTGCTTGCGCAAAGCTTCCGCTTCGCCGATCTGATCTTCGAGGGCGTGGCGCTCTTCGGCGATCTGCTCGGGGCGGGCGGCCAGTTCGGCCAGCTCGATTTCGTTGGTCTCCTTGCGGGCCGCGAATTCGGCGAGCTGCTGCATGGCGTTGTCGGCGCGGCCCTGCCACGAGGCGCGCTCGTGGGCGATGGTCTGCAGACGTTGGCGGCGGTTCTCGGCCTCGCGCGCGAGCAGGTCGTAGGCGCGCTGGCGCTCGCCCTGTTGGCCGCGCAATTCTGCCAACTGCGCCCGCAATTCGGCGACCTTTTCGCGGCCGCCTTGTTCGTCGGGCAGACCCGCCTGGGCGGCGCGGTCGGCATCGAGAGCGGTGCTGGTCTCGGCGAAGTCGGCGTTCAAGCGCGCCAGCGCGTCTTCGGCGGCGGCGAGCTTGGACGAGGCGGCGGCGTCGGCTTGGCTCAGCCGCGTGTGCTGGATGCGCTTCTCGTCGAGCGTGCGCTCGGCGGTGCGGCTGGCGTCGCGCAAGGAGCGCTCCAGCTCGCCGGCGGCGTCGGCGGCCTCGCGCGCTTCCTTGTAGGCTTCGCGGGCGGTGTCGAGCGCCTGTTCGATGGCGTCGACCTCGCCGCGCAGCGCCTTGAGGCGGTTGCGTTGCGTCAGGCGCGCGGCGGCGGCGGTCGTGGTGCCGGCGGCGACGGTGTAACCGTCCCAGCGCCACAGGGCGCCGGAGCGGCTGACCAGGCGCTGGCCGAGCAGGAGGTCGGCGGACAGCGCCTTGCCCTGGCTGTCGTCTTCCACCAGGCCGATCTGGCCGAGGCGGCGGGCGAGCGCGGCGGGCGCTTCGACATAATCGGCGAGCGGACGCAGGCCGCCCGGCAGCGGCCGCGAGTCATGCAGCGGCGGCAGGGTGCGCCAATGGATCGGCGCGGCTTCGTCCGCCGGCGCGGTGAGGTCGTCGCCGAGGGCGACACCGAGCGCGGTCTCGAAGCCGGGCTGCACGGTGAGCGCGTCGATCAGTGGCGGCCACAGATCGTTGTCGGAGATGGCGAGTACGTCGCCGAGGGCCTTTTCCTCGGCGCGCAGGCGCGCGGCGGCGGATTCGGCGGTCTGCAGCTCGTCGCGCTTGGCGGCGGCGGCGCGTTCGGCATCGAGGCGGGCGCCTTCGGCCCCGGCCGCTTCGGCACGGACGTTCTCCAGCGCGGCTTGCGCTTCTTCGGCGGCCTCGCCGGCGGCGGCGAGGGCGTCCTTGTCGATGGCGTCGGCGGCGGCGATCTCGCGTTCGCGCGTGGCTTGCGCGATGCGCTCGGTCAGGCGGGCGTGGCGGCCTTCGGTCTCGGCGAGGCGGCGGGCGATTTCGCGGCGCTGCGCTTCGATGGCGGCGACCTCTTCGGTGGTGCGCGTCAGCGTCGCTTCAGCCTCGGTGGTCTTGGCCTTGGCTTCCTCGAGCGCGGCGACGGCCTCCTCGATCTCGATGGCTTCCTGGGCCTGCGCTTCGGCGAGCGCCGTCGATTCTGCGACCAGACGGGCGATGGCTTCGTCGGCGTCCTGGGCGCGCGCCTGTTCGCGCGAGATGTCGGCGCCGATCTGCGCCAGACGATGCTCGCAGGCCTGGCGGGCGGCGTTGATGCGGGCTTCTTCCGCCTGCAACTGCTCACGGGCGACCAGCAAACGCTGCAGTTTCGCAGCGGCTTCGGCTTCCAGTTCGCGCAAGGGAGGCAGGGCGGCGGCAGCTTCGGCTTGGGCGGTGGCGGCCAAACCGGCCTCGCGCGTCAGCTCTTCGACCAGCGTTTCGGCAGCGGCGTAACGGGCGTTGGCTTCTTCCAGCGCCTTGGTCGCCACGGTCCAGCGCAGATGGAGCATCTGCGCTTCGGCCTTGCGGATATGGTCCGACAGATTGCGATAGCGCGTCGCCTGGCGGGCTTGCTTCTTCAAGCTCTGATGCTGCGCGTCGAGCGCGGCGATGACGTCGTCGAGGCGGGCGAGATTGGCTTCGGCGGCGCGCAGGCGCAGCTCGGCCTCATGGCGGCGCGAATAGAGGCCGGTGATGCCGGCGGCCTCTTCGAGAATGGCGCGGCGCTCGGTCGGCTTGGCGGCGATGACGGCGCCGACCTGGCCTTGGCTGACGATGGCGGTCGAGCGCGAGCCCGAGGCGGCGTCGGCGAACAGCAGTTGCACGTCGCGGGCGCGCACGTCGGCGCCGTTGATCTTGTAGCCCGAGCCCTCGCCGCGATCGATGCGGCGCGTCACTTCCAGTTCGGGGTTCTCGTTGAAGGCGGCGGGCGCGGTGCGATCGGAATTGTCGAGAGTGATCGTCACTTCGCAATTGTTGCGCGGCGGGCGGTTGGAGGTGCCGCCGAAGATCACGTCGTCCATTTCACCGCCGCGCAGCTGGCGCGCCGAATGCTCGCCCATCGCCCAGCGCAGGGCGTCGACGATGTTCGACTTGCCGCAGCCGTTGGGGCCGACGACGCCGGTGAGGCCGGGCTCGATCAGGAGTTCGGTCGGGTCCACGAAGGACTTGAAGCCGGTGAGCCGGAGCTTGGTGAACTGGACCAATATGCCCCCTTTTACGTCGTTACGGGTGAAACCAACGCGCTGACTTTGCGCAATGACTAAGCGCGCTTACTTCGAAGCGATGATGGGATCCAGAATGCTGCGCAGCTGCTCGATGCTCATGCCGCTGTAGCGCAATCCGTCGATGAAGATGGTCGGCGTGGCGCGCACCGCATAGGTCTTTTCGCCTTCGAGCGCCGAAGCCAGCACCTTCTGCTCGACTGTCTTGTCGGTCAGGCAGATCTTGAACTGGTCGTCGGTCATGCCGCCGATTTTGCCGATCGCGGCGAGGCCCTCGAGCGGGTCCTTGGCGGTCGCCCATTGCACCTGACGGCCGAACAGCAGCTCCAGATAGCCGAAATAGCGGTCCGGGCCGGCGCACTGCGCCATCATCGCAGCGCGCAGCGCCAGGCCGTCGAGCGGGAAGTCGCGGTAGACCAGTTTCACCAGGCCCTTGTCGATATATTCGGTCTTCAGGGCGGGCAGGGTGCTGACGTGGAAATTGGCGCAATGGGGGCAGGTCAGCGAGGCATATTCGACCATCGTGACCTTGGCGTCGGCGCTGCCGAGGACCATGTCGTCCGGCTTGATCACGAAGCTCAGGCGGTCGCCGGCGGCGGCGGGGATCGGGGTGGCCTGGGGCCGGCTGGCGGCGGGCGTGTTCGAGGCAGCCGGCGCCGACGCGGTGACCGCGGCCGGCTGGCCAAACTTCTCATAAACGGCGTATCCGACGACGGCCACGGCCGCGACGACGCCCAAAATCACCAACATGTTACGCATTTGAATCTCCGAGCCACAAGATATAGCGGGTCCGCCCGGGTCGTCCAGCAAACGAGTCGGTCCGGCGGCGGGGGTCCGGCAGACTCTTGTGGATAAGCATTTGGGCCGCCCCCAGGCTGTGGAAAACCCCAATGCGGGCGATAACTTAGCGGCGCTCCTAGCGCCCTTTGGCCTTGATCGCCTTGCCGAGGCGGGCGAGGGCGGCATCCAGCGGATCGCCGTCCTCTTCATAGGGGGCAGGGGCCTCGGCGGTGCCTTTGACCGGCAGCGGGTGTTTCTGGGCCGCTTTGGTCCGCTGGGCGACCCGGCCATGAAGGATTTTCAGCTGGGCGACGGCCGGATAGCCGAAGTAGCCGTTGATGCGCTCGATCACCTGGGGCGCCAGATGCTGCAGCTCGGGCGCGAAAGCGCTCTCGCAGGTGACATGCAGGGTGCCGCCGCGCCGGTCGCCGCGCGGAAAGGCAATGCGCTCGGGAGCGGTGCGCCGCCCCAGCATCTCGCCGACGATGGCCGGCCAGTCGGTCAGGATGCCGGCCTCGGCGAAACCGCGCGTTTTGAAGATCGGCGAGGTGATCGGCGGCAGGGTTGCGGCCAGGCTGCGCAGGCCGCGGCGTTGGATGCTCGGGCCAGGGGTCGCGGGCTTGGCCGTCTTGCCGCTTTTCGCGGGGGATGGCCTATCGGGGGATGGTTTGGGGGTGGTCATGTCCGCTATCGTAGCTGGCCATGCCCCCCTTGACCAAGCGCGTCCCGAAGCCCGCCAAGCCGTCTCGCAAGAACGTGACGGTTCCTGTGGCTGCGCCCTTATCAGATCGGATTCTGCGCTGGTACGACCGCCACCGCCGCGTGCTGCCGTGGCGCGCCCTGCCGGGTCAGGCGGCCGACCCTTATAAGGTCTGGCTGTCGGAGATCATGCTGCAGCAGACCACGGTGGCTGCCGTCGGGCCCTATTTCCGCGCCTTCACCGAGCGCTGGCCGACCGTTGCCGATCTGGCGGCGACGCCGCTCGATGACCTGCTCGCCGCCTGGGCCGGCCTCGGCTACTACGCCCGCGCCCGCAACCTTCACGCTTGCGCCCGCCATGTGCAGAGCGAACTCGGCGGCGTCTTTCCGGATACGCTCGAAGGCCTGCTCGCCTTGCCGGGCGTCGGCCCCTACACGGCGGCGGCGATCGCTTCGATCGCCTTCGACGTGCAAGCGGCGGCGGTCGACGGCAACGTCGAGCGCGTGGTGTCGCGGCTCTATGCCATCACGACGCCGCTGCCGGCCAGCAAGCCGGAGATCAAGCGCCTCGCCGAAGCCATGGTGCCGGAAAAACGCGCCGGTGATTTCGCCCAGGCGATGATGGATCTCGGCGCGACGATCTGCACGCCGCGCAACCCCGCTTGCGCCATCTGCCCGGTGAGCGTCGATTGCGCCGCCCGCGCCCAGGGCATCCAGGGCGAGCTGCCCAAGAAGGTCGCCAAGAAGGCGCGGCCGTTCAAACGCGCCGCCGCCTTCTGGATCGTCAAGGGTGATGAGGTGCTGCTGCGCCGCCGCGCACCCAAGGGCCTGCTCGGCGGCATGCTCGAAGTGCCGTCGAGTTCATGGGTGGAAGGAGAGATCGACAAGCCAGCGGCCAAGGCCGAAGCACCGCTCGATCTCAAATGGTTCGCGCTGCCTGGCGTGGTGCGCCACGGCTTCACGCATTTCGAGCTGGAGTTCACCGTGCTCGCCGGCCACGCGCCGAAAGACGCCAAGCCGCCGAAAGACTGCATCTGGTGGCCGCGCGCGAAGATCGACGAGGCTGGATTGCCGACGGTGTTCGCCAAGATCGCGAAACACGCGCCGGGTTAACGCGCAAAGAAAAGCCGCCGGAGAGCTAGGCATCGCCGGCGGCTTTTTTAATCGCGTAAACGGCTTGTTCGGCTTAGCGCTCGCGCTCGCGCTTGCGCACGATGCGGCCGGCTTCGATCGGGTTGCCGTCCTCGTCGTAGATGCGCGTGCTGGTGAAGCCTTCCGGCCAGATCGACGTCACCCACATGCGGATGTTGAAGCCGATGCGGAGTTGCGTGATCGACTCGGTGCTTTCATTGATGTGCTGATGTTCCCACATGGCGGGCGGGACATAGAGCACGTCGCCGGCATCCCACGGCACGCGCTTGCCGTTCAGCTCGGTATGGCCGTGGCCCTCGACCGCATAGACCACCGCTTCGAGGTGCTTATGCTTGCCGCTCGCGTGGCCAGCCGGCTCGATCCAGCGGTTGGTCATGGCGACGCTGGTGGCGCGAAAGCCGTTCTTCGGCACGATCAGGTAGTTCGAGAAGTCGTGCTGGTTCTTGGTCGCGGCGATGGCGCCTTGCGGATTGTAGCTTTCGCCTTCCGGGAGCTTCTCCTTGTTGGTCGGAGCCTGCTCCAGGTGAATGACCGCGCGCGCGCCATTCGGATAATATTGCGACGTTTCCTTGGGCATCGCGGCGATCATCGACGGATCGTTGGGACCGCAGGTCTCGATCTGCTCGATGCGCGCGATGCGCAGGTAGCGCTCGAGATCGAAGACCATGCCGTGAACGATCCGCACCGGGACATCGCCGGTGTTGAAATGCTGGTGCGTCTTCCAGAAGGGAATGTGGATGGTGCTGCTCTTGTGCCAGTCGAAGCGTTGGCCCTCGATGATGCTGAAGCCTTCGCCTTCGAGGATGTGCATGCATTCTTCGCCGTGGCGGTGCTTGCCGCTATGCCAGCCGACGGGGATCTCCGATTTGAGCACATTGCTGCCCATGGTCGAAAAGCCGAGGTGGTTGGCGACCATCAGCTTTGTCTTGACGTCCTGGGGCGTCGAGACCCAGGGGATGTCCTGGTCGCGCGCGACGAGCAGCGTCGCTTCGAGTTGGTCCTGAATCTGGTTCGGCGCTTGCAACCAGTCGTCGTAGAAATTCTTAGCCATTCTCGTTTATTCCTTTTTAGCCCAGTGATTTTCGTTCAATTCGCGGTAGCTCAGTAACTCGGTCGTTCAGTGATTATCGTTTAGTCCGTGTGCTCCAGTGCCATGGATTTGCGGTTCAGCAATTTGGCGACATAGCGGCGCAGCGCGAAACGCTGAGCGTCGCGCATGCTGCGCACCTCGCCTTTTTTGACGGCTTTGACCAACTCGTCCTTCATCGCCGCATGCTCTTTGCCGGAGAGCTCCTGCAGCACGGGAATCTGCGCGATCATCTGGATGAGCGTGTCGAGATCCGGATAGTCGACCGTGTAGCTCAGGAAACGATCGCGGATCGCTTCGTCGATAAGGTCCGGCCGGTTGCTCGTGAGCACGATGATGGACTTCGAGGTGTCGAGTTCGTCGATGGAGTGAAAGAACACGCTGTCTTGCGAGAAGTGCCATTCCTTGGCGTGCTGGCTGCCGCGCGACATGAAAATCGATTCGACATCGTCGAACAGCAACACCGAGCGTTGACCGGCCGCCGTGAAGCCGGACTTGGCATGCATGAAGATGTCGCGGATGCGCTCTTCGCTTTCGCCGTAGCGCGAACGGGAGATTTCGCCGCCGTCGATAAAGGCCATCACGACCGGCGGCGCGTCTTCGTCCTCGGCCTGGAACTTGCGGCCGAGCTCATAAGTCAGGCGCTTGGCCATCGTGGTCTTGCCGGTGCCCGGCGGGCCGCTCAGCATGAAGCCCTTGATGAGCCCGCGCGGCGAGTCCGAGCGCCACTGATGTTCGGTGATTGCTGTCAGTTCGGAGAGCAGGTCCGTATAGAAAGCGCCGACCAAGTCGGTTGTCTGGGTGACGGCGTCGGCGCTGCCGCCAAACAGCACGGCAAGCTTTTCAAAGCTGACGACGTTGCCGCCCGAAAGATGATGATGTCCTTCATTCGCACGCATGTTGACTGCCTCGCGTTCAAAATCATGAAAAAATAATTGTAAATAGATCTAATGATCTGTTGGAGATTCTCGTCTGGCAGGGGCGCAAGGTCAAGCTCACTGTGATCTTGCGTGGCCTCCAGGCTTGGCTGAACAAGCCGCTGCGCCAGCGAACGAAAAAGCGTGTTCGTCAGACGAAATCATCAAGTTGGGAGAGAGCGGCGGTCTGGCGAAGGCCGCCGTGCCGCATGCGACGGGAGTGGGTAAAAAAGTCGCCGCCGGCGAGCTTGGGCATCGCCGGCGGCTTGTTCGGTCGAGCGGAAACGATGGCTTATTCGTATCCGAGAGCGACGCGGGTCTTCTTCAGCAGCTCGGGCGGCATGGCATAGACCTCGGCGACGAGCTTTTGGACTTCCTCGCCGCTCATCGGCGAGACCTCGAGGCCGCGAGCGATGACTTCCTTCTGGAGTTCGGGATCGTTGAGCGACTTCATGAAGGCGGTGCGCAGCGCGGCGATCCGCTCTGCCGGCACGGTCGCTCCGGTCACCCAGGGCCGGCCGAAGCGGCCACCCAGATCATAGAGATTGAGGATCTGCTTCTGCTCCTCAGTCTTGGCATAGTTGAGGCTGGGCTGAACGCCCTCAGTCTCCTTCATCACCGGCAACGGCTTGATGCCCTGGTGCGAGACCATCCGAACGATATTGTCGGAGAACCAGAGCGGCCGCGAGGCGATGACGTTGAGGATGCTGGAGCCGCACATGCCATGCACCTCGTTGCGGTCGATCGCGAGGAAGATGTCGGCATTGCCGGGATAGCCGGTGACGATCTTGAACTTCATGCCGAGCACGTTCTTCAGGATCGAGGGATATTCGCGCGTCGACGAGGCGCCGTTGGAGGCGCCGAGGACGACCTCGGTGTTGAAGATGTCGGCGAAGGACTTGGCTGGCGCGTCGGTGCGCAGGAAGCAGCCCTCGACGTTCTCGGCGGCGTTACCGAGGAAAGCGAGGTCCAGGCGCTTGGCGCCCTTGCTGGGATCGCCGAGGACGGGATCGAGGATCGCGGTCGGCTGGATCGCGCCGATATAGGTGCCGTCCTGCGGCGAGTTAACGGCGACCTTGGCCGCCGCCGTGAAGCTGCCGGCGCCCGGCATGTTCTGCGGCACGACGGTGGGATTGCCGGGCAAATATTTCGACATGAAGCGACCGACGGCGCGGCCGTAGAAGTCGAAGCCACCGCCGACGGCCGAGCCGATCACGACATAGACGGTGTTGCCCTTGTAGAACTCTGCGACCTTGCGATCGGACGCCTCATCGGCCTTGGCGGTTGATGGGGCAATCATCTGCGAGATCGTGGCGGCCGTTATCAGAAGGCAATAGCTCAACGAACGCAGGATTATCTTATGCATGCTCTACTCCATCTCAGGGCAATTAAATATCGAGCTGTGGGGGGCGCGAAAAATCGATAGCGACAGAAAGGACGTGTCAGAAAACAGTGGGAAAGCGTATCGACGAGAGTGTCGGACTGGTTGGCACACGTCAGGCGCGGCCGTGTTTGATGACCGCATAACCCTGTAGCAAAGCGTGTGCCATTGAACTGTAAACGCGGCGCGCACGTTGGGCGCCGTCAGCGATAATGTCTCAAACATAGGAATCGTGTCAATTTTTGTACGACGGCCATGGCGCGAAAACGGGCGCCGTAATCATTCGTGTGCGAACGAAGTAGATGTAAGTCGCCTCCTATCGCGGCAACAGCTGTTCATTTTCGCGCCGCATGCGTAAGAGGAGCGCAGCAACAGGCTGTTTAGGGTTCGCCTCGCGAAATTTTTAAGTAACAGTCACTAATTCTATTGAGCGAGGACCGAACGAAATGCGCCTGTCTGTAGAGCGAACCTGACCATGCCTGTGAGTCCGCATTATCAGCCGTCCGTCGCCCATCAGGATTTGGGCGGCCATTTCTATGACGTCGTCGCCGCCGCCGATTTTCCGCAGACGATCCTGCGCCACCGTAACGATCGCGTGGCCGCGACGGTCGGACTCGCTGGTCTGACCGACGCCGAATGGATCGATCACTTCGGCCGCTTTCGGCCGCTGCCCGGCAATCTGCCGACGCCCCTGGCGCTGCGCTATCACGGCCATCAGTTTCGTAGCTACAACCCGAACCTCGGCGACGGTCGCGGCTTTTTGTTCGCGCAAGTCCGCGAACAGGGCAGCGGCCGCCTGCTCGATCTTGCCACCAAGGGCAGCGGCCAGACGCCCTGGTCGCGACAGGGCGACGGTCGCCTGACGCTCAAGGGCGGCGTGCGCGAGGTGCTCGCTGCGGAAATGCTGCAGGCGCTCGGCGTCAACACGTCAAAAGCCTTCAGCCTGATCGAGACCGGCGAGCAGCTCATGCGCAACGATGAGCCGTCGCCGACGCGCTCCGCCGTGCTGGTGCGGCTCGGCCATTCGCACATGCGCATCGGCACCTTCCAGCGCTACGCCCATTTCGAGGATCGCGCCGCCCTCGAAACGCTGATCGATCATTGCATCCGCTATTATTATCCGGAGTTGGCCGGCGAGACGGGAGCGGCACGCGTGATCGCTTTCCTCGAAGCGGTGTGCAAATCCGTCGCCGTCACCGGCGCGCAATGGCTCGCCGCCGGTTTCGCCCATGGCGTGCTGAACACGGACAATATCAACGTCACCGGCGAGAGCTTCGATTACGGGCCGTGGCGCTTCGTGCCGACCTTCGATATGGATTTCACCGCCGCCTATTTCGACCGCACCAAGATCTATGCCTTCGGCCAGCAGCCGACGGCGCTGGCGTGGAATCTGGCGCGGCTCGGCGAATGTTTCGCCGGTTTCGCACCGGCCGAGGATATCGCCAAGGCGCAGGAGATCTTCGCGCCGACGCTGCAGCGCGCCTTCGCCCATGCGCTCATCGCGCGCCTTGGATTGATCCCGCAAGGCCCGGCGAAGGATGATCCCTTGGTCGCGGCGCTTTACGGTTTCCTCGCCGCCAGCGCCGCGCCCTACGAGCAGGTCTTCTTCGATTGGTTCGGCGGCGAGGCGAGCGCCGCGCGCGCGAACGCCGGCCCGAGCGCCGCCCTATATGCGCGCGAGGACTTCCGTACCGTGCGCCGTGCCTGGGCCGACTACGCGCCGCGCAATCCGTCGGCGCTCGATCAGGGCTATTTCCAGCAGGGCAAAGCTTGCAGCATGGTGATCGAGGAGATGGAGGCGACCTGGTCGCCGATCGCCGAACGCGACGACTGGTCCGCCTTCCACGCCAAGCTCGCCGACATCCGCGTGATGGCGGCGGCCTACGGGCTGGAGCAGCCGGCGGTCTAGTCGGCGCGGCTTAGACGGTAACGGGTCCCGGCATCACAGCGCGGGCAAGCCGGCTATTGCGGCGATTCTCGTGCAACAGCGTCCCGTATTTGTGGCGGAATCCCGCTTTTGGCCGGCTTGACTCTCTACCGCTGCGGCCCGCCTAATAGCGGCCAGAAACCGCCGAAAAGGCGGATGGAATGACAAGCGCGCCCTTGCATTGCGCGCCACAGGGATCGACGGACACTCCTTCATCGCAGGAGCGCCGTTCAGAGGGGGAGACATCCATGACCAAGCCCACGCCATCCGTGCGTCCGCGTTTCGCGCATCATCGCTCGCTGCTGCAGCCGCGCCATCTGCTGGGCGGGCTCTGCCTGTTGCTGTTCGTCGCCGCCGTGGCAGTCTCGCCGCTGTGGATCGGCGGCGCCGTCGCGCAGCAGACGGTCGCCATCGACGCCGACGATATCGGCGGCGTCGTCAGCGGCCCGAACGGTCCCGAGGCCGGCGTCTGGGTCATTGCCGAGACGCGCGACTTGCCGACGCGTTTCATCCGCGTCGTCGTCACCGATGACCAGGGCCGCTATGTCGTCCCCGATCTGCCGAAGGCCACGTACGACCTGTGGGTGCGCGGCTACGGTCTCGTCGATTCCCCCAAGGTGAAGTCCGAGCCTGGCAAGCTGGTGAACCACCGGGCGAGCGCCGCGCCCGACGCGGCGACGGCGGCGAAGATTTATCCGGCGATCTATTGGTATTCGATGCTGAAGATTCCCGCGGCCGACCAATTCGGTGGCAAGAGCGACATCCCGGCGGCGATCAAGCAGTCCGACTGGCTGAACCTGATGAAGAACAACGGCTGCGTCGGCTGCCATCAGCTCGGCCAGCAATCGACGCGCACCATTCCGCCGGAGTTTCTGAAAGAATTCCCCGACCATGCCGACGCCTGGATGCGCCGCACGCAAGCGGGCCAGGCCGGCGAAAGCATGGTCAATATTCTCGCCGGCCAGCTCGGCGGCGTGCCCTATCAGCAGTTCGGCGATTGGACCGCGCGCGTCGCCAAGGGCGAGCTGCCGAAGACCAAACCCGAGCGGCCGCAAGGCGCCGAACGCAACATCGTCGTCACCATGTGGGAGTGGATGGAGGCGAAGAAATACGTTCACGACCTGATCGCCTCCGATCGGCGCTTCCCGACGGTGAACGCCTACGGCCCGCTCTACGGCTCGCCGGAATATAGCTCGGACCTGGTGCCGATCCTCGATCCGGTGAAGAACACGACGTCGTCCTTTCGCATGACGGTGGCAGCCGGCACGCCCGAAGCGCTCGGCCCCGGCCATGCCGCTTCGGCCGAAAGCCTGCAGCCCTCGGCCTATTGGGGCGACGAGAAAATTTGGGACACCAAGGCCAACAACCACAACTCCATGTTCGGCCGCGACGGCCGGCTGTGGCTGTCGGCGACCGGCCACGGGCCGGACAACCCGGATTTCTGCAAGAAGGGTTCGGACCATCCGTCGGCCAAGGTCTTCCCGCTCGACCGTTCGCAGCGCCGCGTCACGATGTACGATCCGAAGACCGGCAAATACACGCCGCTGCAGACCTGTTTCCAGACGCACCATCTGCAGTTCGGCTATGACGCCAACGACACATTGTGGACGAGCGGCGGCGGCCAGGTGATCGGTTGGATCAACACCAAGATGCTCGACGAGACCGGCGACATCGTCAAATCGCAGGGCTGGACGCCGATGGTGTTGGACACCAACGGCAACGGCAAGCGCGACGACTATGTCGAGCCCAACGTCGCGGTCGATCCTGGCAAGGATAAGCGCATCTCGGCGAGCTTCTATGCCGTGATGCCGCATCCGACCGACGGCTCGGTGTGGGGCTCGATCCGCTCCAACCCCGGCGCTGTGGTGCGCATCGCGCCGGGTTCGGACCCGACGCATACCGCGCTCGCCGAGATCTACAACGTGCCGGCCCCCGGCTTCGGCCCGCGCGGCGCTGACATCGACAAGAAGGGCGTGGTGTGGGTCTCGCTCGCCTCGGGCCACATGGGCGCCTTCGACCGCGCCAAGTGCAAGGGCCCGCTCAATGGCCCGGCGGCGACGGGCAACCACTGCCCCGAGGGTTGGACGTTCTACAAATATCCCGGCCCCGGTTTCGACGGCATCGGCGATAACAGCGCCGAGTCGAGCTATTACAGTTGGGTCGATCAGCACAACACCTTCGGCCTCGGCGAGGATGTGCCGATGTCCACCGCCAACCTCAACGACGGCCTCGTCGCGCTGAAGGACGGCAAGATGGTCAACCTGCGCGTGCCCTATCCGCTCGGCTTCTACGCCAAGGGCTTCGACGGCCGCATTGACGATCCCAATGCCGGTTGGAAAGGTCGTGGCCTGTGGACGACGAACGGCGATCGCACACCTTGGCTGATCGAAGGCGGCAAGGGCACCAAGCCGCTGGCGACGCACTTCCAGCTGCGGCCGGATCCATTGGCGAAGTAAGCGCCATGGAGACGACTCGCATAAAGGGCGTCGCCTCGCAGCGACGCCCTTTTCGTTTCACGCTATCGCGCGCCGCTCACATGGAGCCTAGCGCTTCGCGCATCTTTAGAATTCGGCTTCAGTCTATGCCTGTCGGACCGCTCAGATTGAGCGGCCATCCAGTCGGCTTATTTCGAATTCATGACCGCGCGTGTCTTCTCGACAATCTCCGGCGGCATGGCATAGACCTCGGCGACGAGCTTCTGCACTGTCTCGCCGTCCATCGGGTCGACGTCTAGGCCGCGCGTCTTCAGCTCCTTGACCAACTCCGGGTCCTTCATGGCGCTCATGAAAGCGGCGCGCAGCGCCGTGATGCGCTCGGGCGGCACGGTCGCGCCGGTGACGAAGGGCCGGCCGAACTCGCCCTGGCGGTTGTATAGCTCCATCATCTGGCGCTGCTCGTTGGTCTTGGCGTAGGCGACGGCGGGCTTGGCGGTCGCCATTTCTTTCTCGGTCAGCACCTTCGAGCCCTGGTAGGTGAAGGCGCGCACCGTGTCGTTGGCGAACCATTCGGGTTTCGAGATCAGCACGCTCTCATAACCGACGCCGCAGATCGCCTGCACTTCGTTGCGATCCATGGCCAGCATGATCTCGGTGGTGCTGACGTAGCCGGAAACGATCTTCATTTTCACGTCGAGCACATGGCGCAGCAGCATAAGATAGCCGTAGGCCGAGCCGGCCGTGGTGGCGGTGGCGCCCATCACCACCTCGGTCTTCAAGGCGCCCTCAAAGGACTTGGCCGGCGCGTCAGTGCGCATGAAGCAGCCTTCGAGATTGGGCGCGGCGTTGCCGAGATAAGCCAGGTTCAGGCGTTTGTTGCCTTGCGCGGGATCGCCCAGCAGCGGGTCCATGATGACGGCTGGGTTAAGGATGCCAATCGATGTGCCGTCCTGCGCCGCAGTCACCGAGATGCGGGCGCCCGCGGTGTAGCCGCCGGCGCCGGGCAGGTTCTGCGGCACGATGTTCGGATTGCCGGGAATGTACTTCGCCATGTACTTGCCGACGATGCGGCCGTAGAGATCGAAGCTGCCGCCGGGAGCGGAGCTGATGAGCACGTAGACAGTGTTGCCCTTGTAGAAATCGGCGATCTTCTTCTCGTCGGCAGTTTGCGCGACAGCCGTGGCCGATATCGCCGTCAGCAGGCAATATGCGGCGGCGGCGGCGATCATCTTCTGCATGCTCAAATGTCCTTCAGGTGACGATTGAATTGTGAATCAAGTATAGAATGGTGAAGCGGCGTTGCGCTCGCTGAAAACAGGGGTTTTGGCGTCAGGATTGTCGCGGAGGATCAAGCAATTGCCGTGCCATGAAGATGCGTGAGCAGGCGATGGGCAGTGTCGCGCTGCGGACTTCGCGTTTATCTCCTGCCGTCGCTGCCGGCGCATGATCGTTTAATGTTGAATGGAACCGTCTCAATCGCCGTCGAGGTGCGTTTCAAAACGGCGGGACGGGGGCCGCTACCTCTTTCGACCAGGACTAAATCCTGAGTCCGGTTATCCACCGAGTCCCACATGTTGTGTGGACAGAGTCTGTAAGTCATTGATTCTAAAAAGAGATTGACGCCGACTCGCGCCCGACTCATCTTGCCCCCTTAACCCAGGGGCATAAGACGATGAGCGGCGACAGCCAACTTCAGCAAATTCTCGAAGGCGACTGCATCGAGACGATGAACTGCCTGGCCGAGAAATCGGTCGACATGATCTTCGCCGATCCGCCGTACAACCTGCAGCTCAAAGGCGACCTGCGCCGGCCGAACGACAGCGTGGTCGACGGCGTCGATGACGCCTGGGACAAGTTCGCCAGCTTCGAGGACTACGACCGCTTCACCCGCGCTTGGCTCAAGGCGGCGCGCCGCGTGCTGCGCGACGACGGCTCGCTCTGGGTGATCGGCAGCTATCACAACATCTTCCGCGTCGGCGCCATCCTGCAGGACCTTGATTTCTGGATGCTGAACGACGTGGTGTGGCGCAAGTCCAACCCGATGCCGAACTTCCGCGGCAAGCGTTTCACCAACGCCCACGAAACGATGATCTGGTGCTCGAAGTCTCAAGGGTCGAAGTACACCTTTAATTACGAATCGATGAAGGCGCTGAACGACGGCCTGCAGATGCGCAGCGATTGGCTGATCCCGCTCTGCTCGGGCGGCGAGCGCCTGAAGAACGACGAGGGTGTGAAGGCCCATCCGACGCAGAAGCCGGAAGCCTTGCTCCATCGCGTCATCATGGCCTCGACCAAGCCGGGCGACGTCATTCTCGATCCCTTCTTCGGCACCGGCACCTCGGGCGCGGTCGCCAAGAAACTCGGTCGCGGCTTCATCGGCATCGAAGCCAGCCCTGAGTACGCCAATGTCGCGCGCAAGCGCATCGCCGCGGTGCAGCCGATGGTCGACGCCACGCTGGTCAGTAGCCCAAGCAAGCGCACGGAAGCGCGCATTCCGTTCGGCTGGGTGGTCGAGCGCGGGCTTCTGAACCCCGGCGACATCCTGTTCGACGACCGCCGCCGCTGGACGGCGAAAGTGCGCGCCGACGGCCAGATCGTCACCGCCGACTTCACCGGCTCGATCCATCAGGCCGGCGCCCATGTGCAGAACGCCAGCACTTGCAACGGCTGGACCTTCTGGAATTTCGATGCCGAGGGCAAAGCCGTCAGCATCGATGTGCTGCGTCAGCAGATCCGCGCCGAATTGGCGCAGAGCAACCTGCTGTTCGAAGGCCAGATCGGCATCGCGCCGGGCGCCATGGCGCGTGCGACAGAGAGCGAAAGCCTGAAGTAGTTCGAGGCCCCGGCACTTCTACTGCCGGGTTCGTCGCCGACGCCGTGCCTTTTCGTTCTGCCGTTCGGACTTTCCCGCACGGCATATTTTCTTCTTCGCAAAAACAAACTTTCGCCCGCCGTTCACATTGACGGCGGGCGTTTTTTATCTCTAGTCGTCATTGCCCGGCTTGACCGGGCAATCCATCCATCCGTTTGTCAGATGGAAACATGGACCCTCGGGTCAAGCCCGAGGGTGACGAGTGGGGAAGGGCGAGGCCGGGGCCCGGGCCGGAATGATTAGGAGGCGGCGCCCAACAGTCGTGCAATAGGCGCGAAGCTGCGGCGGTGGTGGACGGTGACGCCGAGCTTGGCGAGGCCGGCCTGGTGCTCGGCAGTGCCGTAGCCGGCGTTGGTGCGCCAGCCGTAGCCGGGGTGGGCGTCGCACAGCTCGACCATCATGCGGTCGCGCGCCACCTTGGCGATGATCGAGGCGGCGGCGATCGAGAGGCACAGCGCATCGCCGCCGATCACGGCGCGCGCCGGGCAGGGCAGGTCGGGCAGCTTGTTGCCGTCGACCAGGGCGGCTTGCGGCGCGACCGGCAGCGCGTCATGGGCGCGGCGCATGGCGAGCAGGCTCGCTTGCAAAATGTTGATCTCGTCGATCTCGGATACGCTGGCGGCGCCGAAGCCGGCCCACACCGCATGGCCGAACAGATCGCGCAGCCGCGCGTCGATGTCTTCGCGCGCCTCGCGTTTCAGGGCCTTGGAATCGTCGAGCCGGCGCTGCAGGCGGCGCGGCACCTTGGCGATGTCGAGCACCACGGCGACGGCGACCACCGGACCCGCCCACGGGCCGCGGCCCACTTCGTCGATGCCGCAGACGCGGGCGGCGTCGTGCGCCTGCATCAGTTCGGTTTCTTGCCGATAGGTCGGCATCTCACGAATCCCCGTTGGTGCCGTCGCGCTCTTCACGGCGGCGCTGCAGGCCTTCGCCGGCGGCGGCGGCCACCTTGGCAATGCTCGGCGTCTCGCCGTGGGTGAACAGCGCGCGCAGAATTTCGCGGAACGAGGTGACGCCGATGGCGGCGGCGTCATCAAGGCGGCGCGCCATCACCTGCCACAAGGGGCTGACGACGAGCGAGAGCGCGATGATGGCGACCGCCATCCGCTGGCCCTCGGCGGTCACCAGCCCGGCGGTGAAGGCGGTGCCGGCGATGACGAAGGAGAACTCGCCGATCTGTCCCATCACCGTGCCGGCGACGAAGGCCTGATTCCACGGCGTGCCGAGGGCGCGCAGGATGCCGATGTTCAGCACCGTCTTGAACAGGGTGACGACGACGAGCCACAGCGCCACGGCGCCGACGTTCTCCCAGATGAAGCGCAGGTCGATCAACAGGCCGATCGAGAGGAAGAACACCATCATCAGGATGCTCTGGATCGGCTGTGTCGCCTGTTCCATGGCGGCGCTGACATGGCTGTTGCCGATCAGCACGCCGGCGAGGAAGGCGCCGTAGGCCGGCGACAGGCCCAACAGCCCTGACAGCATGGCGGCGCCGCAGCACAGAGCGAGGGCGGCGAGGGCGCGCAAGTCGGCATGTCTGGCGATGCGTCCGATAAAGGGCAGATGCACGGTGCCCTTCCTGGCGAGCACGATGAGGAAGCCGACCAGAAAGATCACGGCGAAGGCGATCTGCGCCGCGCCGACCCAGCCGATGCCACCTTCGCGCTCCGCCATGTTGCGCACGATCAGCATCATCGGCACGACCGCGAGGTCCTGGGCGATCAGCACGGCGATGGTGAGACGGCCGGTGTCGCTGTCCAGCTCGCCGATGTCCTCGAGAATCTTGATGGCGACGGCGGTGGAGGACAGCGCCATGACGAAGCCGCCGACCATGGCGGCCGCCGGATTCCAGCCGAGGATGTAAGCGAGGAGGAAGTTGAAGCCGAGCGCGCCGGCGACCTGCAGGATCATGCAGCCGATGGCGACCTTCCACACGCGCATGAAGGACTTGAGCGAGAGTTCCATGCCGATGAGGAACAGCAGCAGCAGCACGCCGATGTCGGCGAGAATCTGGATGTTCTCGCGTTCGCTGACGATGCCGAGCACGGAGGGGCCGAGCAGCACGCCGGCGAGGATGTAGCCGACGATGGCCGGCTGGCGCAGCCAGGTCATGGCCATGCCGCACAGGAGTGCGGCGAGACCGACGACGGCGATGGCGATGAGACCGGCTTCATGGAACATGCGGGGCAAACTTACAGGCTGGCGCGAGCGAAGAGAACGCCTTTCATTCGCCCTGATTTATCTGCGGTCGCAGCGCTTTTCCGCGCTTGCGCCGGTCGATATTCTAGCGCCTCTTACGTTCGTCGCGCCTTGCCGCAGCGGGGAGAGCGTCCGTTCATTGCCGTGCCGGGGGTTGTTCATGACAAGCGTTCTCCATCGCATCGCGTTGGCTTTGGCCGCGCTGCTGTTTCTGACGGCGGAGGCCGCCGCGCAAGCTCCGGGCGCGCGGCCCGGCGGACCCGGTGGTCCGCAGCGCGGCGCGCGACCCGAAGCGGCGAGCCCTGATGCGCCGCCAGCGGCCGCACGCGCGGCCATCCCCTGGGTCGACGTGCACACGCATCTCGTCGGCGGTGGTCAACGGCTCGGCGCGCAGGATTACGACGCGGCTGCTGCAGCTATCATCAAGGCGATGGATGAGGCGAACGTGCGCGCCTCCTTCGTCATGCCGACGCCGCAGCCGGCGGGTGGCGCCGGCAATTACGATCAAGATGCCTTCTTGAGCGCCATCAAGCCCTATCGCGGCCGGCTCTTCGCCATGGGCGGCGGCGGCAGCATCGGCCCGATGATCCTGGCGCAACCTGACGCCGGCGAAGTCGACGACGCGAGGCGCGAACGTTTCGTCACAATGGCGAAAGCGATTCTCGATGCGGGCGCCATCGGCTTCGGCGAGATGACGGTGACGCATCTGTCGCATCTCGAGCAGCATTCCTATCACCGCGCGCGGCCCGATCATCCCTTGTTCCTGCTGCTCGCCGACATCGCGGCGCAACGCGACGTGCCGATCGACCTGCATATGGATCCGGTGATCGAACCGGGTCCGGCCCCGGCCCATATGAAAAGCTCGCGCAATCCGGCGACCCTGGTGCCCAACCTGGCGCAGTTCGAAGTCCTGCTGGCGCACAACCGTGCCGCCCGCATCGTCTGGGCCCATGCGGGCTGGGATCAAACCGAACATTGGACGGCAGACCTGGCGCGCCGGCTGTTGGCGGCGCATGCCAATCTTTATATGAGCTTGAAAGTGCAACCGCGTTCGCCGCTGCGCAACCAGGCGCTCGGGCGCGACGGCCAGATTGCGCCGGAGTGGAAGCAACTCATGGTCGATTTTCCCGACCGCTTCGTCATGGGTACCGACCGTTTCTATGCCGGGGAGAACGCGGCGGGCGGCACGGCGGCGGGCGCTGTATTCGCCGAACGGACGCCGTCGCTCACCGTCGGCGCGCGCATCCTGCTCAACCAATTGCCGCCCGACCTGGCGCGCAAGGTGGCGATCAGCAACGTCGAGAAAATCTACAAGGTGAAGATCGACTAGCTAGAGCAACCGCAACTGATCGCCTGGCCTCACCGGCCGCTCGAACAAGTCCGTGCGCAAGCCCGCGCTGCGCGGCTCGCTGTTGAAGCCGAGGCGTTTGGTGGCCAGCTCGAAGCGCTGCTTGATCAGTTCGGCATAGCGGCCTTCGCCGCGCATGCGGCTGCCGAAGTTGGGATCATTGAGCTTGCCGCCGCGCGTGCCCTTGATGAGCGACAGCACATGCTCGGCTTTCATCGGGTAATGCGCCCACAGCCATTCGGCGAACAGGTCCTTGATCTCGTGCGGCAGGCGCAGCAGAACATAGCCGGCGCGGCGGGCGCCGGCGTCCCACGCGGCCTCCAGCAGCTTTTCCATCTCGGCATCGTTGAGACCGGGGATCATCGGCGCCGTCATCACGCCGCAGGGGATGCCCGCCGCGTTCAGTTCGCGGATCGCTTTGAGGCGCAGCTGCGGCGAGGAGGCGCGCGGCTCCATGGTGCGCGCCAGCTCGGGATCGAGCGTGGTCAGCGAGACAAACACATGCGCCAGGCCTTTCTCGGCCATCGGCGCCAGGATGTCGATGTCGCGCAGGATCAGCGCCGACTTGGTGACGAAGCCGATTGGGTGGTTATAGGCCTGCAGCACTTTGAGGATGTTGCGGGTGATCTCGTGCTTGCGCTCGATCGGCTGGTAGGGATCGGTGTTGGTCCCCATGGCGATCACCTGGCATTTGTAGCCGGGCTTGCGCAGCTCCTCTTCGAGCAGCTTGGCCCCGTCGAACTTGGCGACCAGCTTGGTCTCAAAATCGAGGCCGGGCGAATAGCCGAGATAGGCGTGGGTCGGCCGCGCGAAGCAATAGATGCAGCCATGCTCGCAGCCGCGATAGGGATTGATCGACTGGGTGAAGGGGATGTCGGGCGAATCGTTGCGCGCGATGACGCTGCGCGTCGTGTCGGCCTGCACCGTGGTGCGCAGCGATGGCGCCATCTCCTCGTCTTCGTCGAGGCGCTGGGCGATGTCCCAACCGTCATCGGTGCGGATGCGCGTCTCGGGCTCGAAGCGGCCGGTCGCGTTGCTCACCGCGCCGCGGCCCTTGATGGCCTGATCGGGCAGGGGCTGGTCGGAATCGAGAGCCTCGTAAGGCGACGGCTCGAACTCCGTGCTGATGTCGGAGAGGTCGGCTGTGTTTTGGGTCATGGCGAGACGCTAATCCGCCAGAGAGAACAAATCAAGAACATGAATCGGGGTTCGGCTTTCTCTTTGATCATGCTCGGTCTTTTCAAGTCATGACAGGACGGTCCGGCTTCGCCATAGTGCGCGCGCTTTCGCCCTGGCCTTTCGCCGCCCCGCATGACCCGGAGCCCCGATGACCGATCTCTCTCCTCTTCCGCCTTCTGGCGCGTCCCAACTGCCGCCCGGCCCCCTTCCGTCTAATGGGGACAACGCGCCGCATCATTGGCGCAGCCGCCTCGCCGACATCGCCGAAAGCCTCCCGGCGCAGCGCGCCATCATCGCGCTGATCGTCGTCAATGCCGTCACGCTCGGCCTCGAGACCGCGCCGAGCGTCATGGACCGCTACGGCCCCTGGCTCGAAGGACTCGACCACGCCATCCTGATGGTGTTCGTCGCCGAGCTCGCCGCCAAGATGATCGGCCGCGGCCTCGGCTTCTTCCGCAACGGCTGGAATCTGTTCGACCTCGCGGTGGTCGGCATTGCTCTCGTGCCATCGACTGGCGCGCTGTCGGTGCTGCGCGCGCTGCGCATCCTGCGCGTGCTGCGGCTCGTCTCGGTGGTGCCGTCGCTGCGCCGCGTCGTCGCCTCGCTGGTCGGCGCGATTCCCGGCCTCGGCGCGATCTCCGGCGTGCTGCTGCTGTTCTTCTATGTCTCGGCGGTGCTGGCGACCAAGCTCTACGGCGACGATGCGCCCGAGCTGTTCGGCAGCATCGGCGGCTCGATGTTCACGCTGTTTCAGATCATGACGCTGGAAGGCTGGGCCGATATCGTGCGCGACATCATGGAGCCGCAGCCGTTCGCTTGGCTGTTCTTCATTCCGTTCATCCTGGTGGCGACCTTCACCATGCTGAACCTGTTCATCGCCATCATCGTCAACGCCATGCAGAGCGAGCATGAAGCCGAGCAGAAAGCCGAGATCGCGGCGATCCAGCAGGCCTCCGACGCCGAGACGGCGACCATCAGCGCCGAGATCGCCGCCGTGCGGCGGGATATCGCGGAATTGAAGGCGCTGCTGGAGCGGCGGCCGGCCTGAGACGACGGCGCGATGACGACGTCTTACGCCGTCGCCTTCTTCACATGTTCCTGCAGGCGCGGCATGAGCTGCACCAGGTTGCAGGGACGGAAGCGCGAGTCGAGCTGGGTGTGGATGATGTCCCAGCCGTCCTTGCAGGCGCCGGGCGAGCCGGGCAGGGCGAACAGGTAAGTGCCGCCGGCGAGGCCCGCCGTGGCACGCGACTGGATCGTCGAGGTGCCGATCTTCTGGTAGCTCAACATGCGGAACAGCTCGCCGAAGCCGTCGATCTTTTTCTCGTAGATCGCCTCAAAGGCCTCCGGCGTGACGTCGCGGCCCGTCAGGCCGGTGCCGCCGGTGGAAATCACCACGTCGACGTTGGGGTCGGCGATCCATTGCTTGAGTTTGGCGGTGATCTCGCCGACGTCGTCACGCACGATGTCGCGGGCCGCCAGCTTGTGGCCGGCGTCGGTCAGGCGGCTTTCCAGCACGTCGCCCGACTCGTCGTCCTTCGGACGGCGCGTGTCGGACACCGTGAGAACGGCGATGTTGACGGGAATGAAGCTGCGGGTTTCGTCGATGGCCATGATTGGGCGATGTTACGCCCGCACGGTCGCGCCGTCAAAAGCGCGGCTTACTCGGCCTCGAGCGTGCCGAGGACGCCCATGCTGCCGGACGGCGGGCCCATCTGATCGAGGGCGGCGCGGTTGAGCGCATCCGACTCGCTCAATTCACGGGGCGCTTCGGCGACGCGCACGTCCTCATTGCCGAGGCCGTCGAGCGCGGCATACATCGGCCAGGCGCCGCCGGCGAGCGAGGCCAGCGAGTCGTTCGATTGACCGAGCCGCATGCGGTAGATCCACAGGTTCGCCATGACGCGCTCGACGAAGATGCGCGTCTCGCGCGACGGCAGGCTCTCGATGAAGAGCAAGGGATCGTCTTCGTTGCCCGACTTCCGCTGCCACTTGGCGAGATTGCCGGGGCCGCCGTTGTAGGCGACCGACAGCATGATCAGGTTGTTGGCGACCGACGGATCGGCGAGCAGATGGCGGATGTAGCGTTGGCCGAGCGAGATGTTGGTCTCGGGTTCGAGCAGGCGGTCGCGGTTGCTGCCGCGGAAGCGCTCGCCTTCGGCCATGAAGCTGGCGGTGGCGGGCATCAGCTGCATCAGGCCGGTGGCGCCCATCGGGCTGCGGGCGCGGATGTTGAACGCCGATTCCTGGCGCATCACGGCGAAGATCAGCGCGCGGTCGATGTCGTAGCCCTCGGGCGGACGCCAGCCCGGCACCGGATAGATCGCGGCGTCGCGGAAGGTGCCGTCGCCGTTGCTCGACGAGAAGGCATTGCCGAGGCGCAGCGCCAGGTTCGGCATGTTGGCGCGGCCGGCCAGGGCCAGGGCGGCGCGGTTGGCGGCGGACGAGGCGCTGTTGCCGAGCGCGGCGAGTTCCTGTTCGGCGCGTTCGGCATCGCCGATCTGCAGCAGCGCGGCGGCGCGGCGGCCGGCGGGCATTTCGATGAGAGCGGCGAGATCGCGCGCGTCGAGCGCCGGCGTGCGCAGATCGAGATCGGGTTCGAGGCCGAGGCTTTCGCGGGCGATCAGGCCATAGAAGGTGCGCGAATGGCGCGCGGCCTCTTCAAGCCAGGCGGTGACCTTCTGCGGCTGGTGGGCCAGCATGTAGGAGCGCGCCGTCCAATAGGCGCCGGCCGACAGCACCCAGGGCGACGCCTTGGGGGTGCGGGCAACGCCTTCGAACTGCTTGGCCGCCGCGAGATACTGTCCCTTGCGGAAGGCGTCGAGCGCGGCGTTCCACGGCTTGGCGGGCGGCTCGATGACGCCGCCGAACACGGCATAGGACAGGACGGCGCTGTTGCCGCTCGGCGCCTTGGGACCAGCCGTCTTGGCCGGCTTTTTCTTCATGGCGATGGCATAGACGCGCTTGGCGTCGGCCAGATCGCCGTAGGCATCGAGCCAGGCGGCCAGTTCGCCGTAGGTCGCCTTGTAATTGGACGCGAGATAGCGCTGGGCCTGGACATGGCCGAGCAGCGACTTGTCGCGCAACACGGCGATCACCTTGTCGGCCTCGGCGTAGCGTCCCGCGTCCTGCAGATCGAAGATGCGCGCATAGCGGGTCGCGTCGGCCGTCGACAGGATCTCGGGCAGTTCGGTCGGCGCCAGCTGGTCGGTGAAGGCGTAAGTCGGCGTCGTCGACGCGGCTTGCCGGCCGGGCTCGCTGGCCAGGCTGGTGGTCGACAACAGCAAGGAGGCGGAAAGGAGCGCAAGAGCCCCGACGGCGACAAAGGCCTTCAGGGGTCGGTTGGCGCTGTGAACCCCTCTGATGGTGCGCTGGGGGCACGTAACACGCTGGCTGGGGTGGTTGGCCGCCTCAGTCATGGCATGGTTCTTAGCGGAAGGGGGAAGCTCGGGGCAAGTATGGTGAATGCCCGAAGCCTGTTAAAAACCTATAAAACCTGTGGAGGAATCGAGATTTCTAAATGATTTCAATGACGGGAATTTAGGCCTAAGGCGGCACCGATAGCGGAGGGTGGCGTTGACTCCGCCAAATTATCATAGTTACAAAAATATACTATGATGCAGTCGGCGCTTTGACCGGCGCGATGCCGAGCTCTTCCATCTTCGCCTGGATGGCGAGGAGATCCCTCCAGGCTTCGCGCTTCTGGCCGGGGCTGCGCAGCAGATAGGCCGGATGGAAGGTGGCGATGATCGGCACCGGACGGCTCATGCGCGGCGTCTCGTAGCTGTGCCATTGGCCACGCAGCCGCGTGATTCCCTCTGAGCGGGCGAGCATGGTTTTGGCCGAAATGCCGCCGACCAGCACGATGACCGCCGGGTCGATCAGCTCGATATGGCGCTCGACGAAGGGCAGGCAGGCGCCGATCTCGCCGGGCGTCGGCGTGCGGTTGCCGGGCGGGCGCCAGAACAGCACGTTGGTGATATAGGCGGACTCAGCCCGGGTCAGGCCGATATGGCCGATCATGCGGTCCAACAGCTGGCCGGAGACGCCGACGAAGGGCAGGCCCTGGCGGTCTTCGTCGGCGCCCGGCGCTTCGCCGATGAACATGACGCGCGCCGCCGGATTGCCGTCGGCGAACACCAGATTGGTCGCCGTCTTCTTGAGGGCGCAGCCGTCGAAGCTGGCGAGCGCGGCGCGCAATTCGTCGAGGCTGTTCGCGCCGGCGGCGAGCGCGCTGGCCGATTGCAGGGCTTCACCGCTTTGCGCGCCCGGCGTCGCCGAATAGGTCGGCGCCTGCAGAATGGTGCTAGACGCTTTGATTTGCGCGCCTTGCGGCGCGACGGCGCGGGGGGCGTCGGCTTGAACGGGAACGGGGCGACTGGGCGCAACTTGTGGCGCGGCGGGCGCGACAGCGGCGACCGGCTCCGGCTTGGCGGCCTTCGAGGTGGCGAAACGGTCGACCGGTTCGTCGGCGATCGCTTCGTCGGCGCCGGCTTCGACCTGCCATCGCAGGGCGGCGAGCGGATCAAGCTCTGAGAGGGCATGGCTGGGCATGCCCCGAGTCCTAACATGGGTCGACCGGCGGCGAAACGGCCGAGAGTTGAGTTAGCCGATCCGCCTATTTGCTCTCCGCGGCGATGGCCTTGATGCGGGCGACGGTGGCGGGCGCCAGACGCTTCTGTTCCTCCGTCAGGGCCTGCAGCTTATCGCCGGTCAATGGGTTGATATCGAGCTGCATTTTGGCCGCTTCGGCCAACACTTCCGGATCGGCCATGGTGGCGTCGAACGCGCGGCGTAGTTCCGCCAGCCGGTCGGGCTGCATGTCGGGCGGTCCGATCAATGTGCGGCCGACGATGTCGCCGGCCGAGATCACCGACATCATGCGGCGGTCGTCCTCGCTGCTCGCCAGTTCGGTCAAGGTCGGAACGTCTGGCAGTGCGGCGCGGCGCTCGCTGCCGATCTGCACGAGGATGCGCAGTTTGTTTTCGCTAAACCAGGCCGGCTGTTGTGCCTTCATCTGGTTGTAGAGGATGCTGAACGAGCCATGCACTTCCTCGCGTTCGAGCGCGAGCAGCGCCTGCTTGGCCGAATAGCCGGCAATCGGTTTGATCTTGGTGCCGACCAGCGCGTTGAGAAAGCGCACGTAGAGATCGGAGCCCGACAAGGCGCCGCCGACGGCGACGGCGATCTCCTGCGTCTTGGTGTCCTGGATGCTGCGCACCGGCGCCGTATGCCAGACGCCGAGCACGGTATCGACGTCCGACATGCGGCCGATCCAGGAAAACTTATCGACTTCGAACAGCAGGCCCTGGGTTTCCAAAAGTTGCATTAACGCGATGCTCTGGCTCACCGTGCCGATGGTGGTGCCGTCCTTCGGCGCGACGTTGTAGATGAAATTGGCGGCGCGCAGGCTGCCGGCGCCGGGCATATTCTGCGGTACGACGGTCGGGCCATTGGCCAGGTGTTTGCTCAGGTGGCGGGCGACAAAACGGCCGTAGATATCGTAGCCGCCGCCGACCTCATAACCGATCACGAGGTTGATGCGGTCGCGGCTTTGGAATGGCGCGGCGCTGGCCGTTGTCGCAACACCGAAGGCCAGCAGTCCCGCTAGGACGCAGTGAATCAGCTTCATGGTCATCTCCCTGTTCGTCACGCTGCGGACGTTCGCCGCTTATTGTTCTTGTCGTCGTCTCGGCCGGCCAAATGCCGGCATCCCCGTTCTTCCGCGCGATAGGGCGAGAGGAACGGGGCTCGTTGGAAGCCGTCTTAGGCGATTTGGCGCTCGCCGGCGGCGAGCTTCATGACAGGTCCTTTGCGGCGCCCGTCAAGCGACGGCGCCTTGAGCCCGGCAGCCTGGAACGCCCAGACGCCGATCTGGTCTGCCCACATGCAATAGACGTCGAGGAGTTCCTGCGCGGCGAAGAGGCAGGCGTCCTGCTCCTCCTGGGTCTTGGCGTATTTCTGAAGGATGACGATCGGCATATCGCCGTGACCGCCCTCGTGTGAGTCCGCCTCTTCGGCGGAGTCCCAGTGCGCGAGCTCCTTGTCGGAGAGGTTCAGTGAGGCCCAGAGCTTGCGCGACGATTTGGCACGCTCGCCCATGCGCGCGATCATGTCCTTGCCGCGCGAGACTTCGCTGGCCGTGATGGCGGCGAAGCCTTCGAGCCAGTGGCGCTTGCTCGCCCATTCGCAATAGCCCATGCGCCAGCGTGTGATATCGGAGCCGCGATAGTTGTAGACGAACTGGCGATCGAGGCCGAGGGCGACCGCAAAATCGACCAGGCTTTCGTAATGGCCGGTGATCACCGTGGGATCGCGCACTTCTTCGACGAACATGTTCTCGATCAGATATTGCCGCACGTCGAGATGGGGGCAATTGCCGGCGATGTTGGCGAGCCAGCGCGGAAAGTTGGCGGCGAAAACGCAATGCTCAAGCGCGTAGACCCGCGCGCCTTCGCGCTTGAGGTTGTTGCGGTTGAATTCCTCAAGATACGTGCCGGGCACCCAGCGGGTCTGGCAGACGTCGAGAAGGGCCTGTTTGAATTGTTCCGGAGTGCGCGCCATCGATGAAATCCCTGTGATTTTATGTGTCGTTGGCGTGACGATAGGCGGATGGCCTCTGTCCGGCATCTGCGTTTTGCTTAAAACCATATCAATGAATATGATAAACAGAGGACTGACCAGCCGGGGGTGTCGATGGACCGTTTTCGCCTGATGGAAACCTTCGCCGCCGTGGTGCAGGCGGGCAGCTACACGCGCGCCGCCACGGCGCTCGGCGTGACCGTGGCGATGGTGAGCAAGCGGGTGCAGGATCTCGAAAGCGATCTCGGCGTGCGGTTGCTCAACCGCAATACCCATGGTTTGAGCCTGACCGACCATGGCGCCGACTATCATGAAACCTGTCTTGGTCTCATTGGCGAGATGAAGGCGCTGGAAGAGCGCATGCAGCTGCGCCGCCGCGCGCCGCAGGGCGATTTGCGCATCCTCACGACGCGGACGTTTTCGGACACACTACTCGCGCCGATCATCACCGCCTTCTGCACGCGTTATCCTGAGGTGTCGGTGCAGCTGGTGCAAATGGACCGTGCCATGGCGCCGCATGCCAGCGATCTTGTGTCCGGTGGCTACGACCTTGCCGTGCGCACGTTGCGCATCCGCGAATCGTCGCTGGTGGCGCGGCCGCTGATCGCCTTGGCGCAGCGCCTCGTGGCATCGCCAGCCTATCTGGCCACGCACGGCGCGCCGCGCTCGCCCATGGCCCTGGGCGATCATAACTGCCTCGATCCGGCGAGCGCCTCGGCCGCCTTCAACTGGGATCTGCAAGGGCCCGGCGGCAAGCAGACCGTGCGGGTGTCCGGCACGCCCCGCACCAACAGCACCATTCTGGTGTGCCGCGCCGCGCTCGACGGGCTGGGCATTGCCTTGCTGCGCGAGGACCTGGTCGCCGACGCCCTGGCCGACGGCCGTTTGGTGCCGGTTTTGCCCAGCTATACGATCAAACCCAAGAAATTCTACCTGCTCTACCAAAAGGACCGCCAGCCGCCGCTGCGCATGAAGCTGTTCATCGAGTTCTTGCTGGGCGAAATGCGGCAGCTGGCGAAGGCCAAGACCTGACTGCGGGTGCGGCCCTCGAAACCGATTTTGGGATTTGTACAGGTTGCGGGACGGACGCCAATCGCTACACTCGCCGCTCCCAACGGTTGAGGAACAGCGTATGTCCGATCGCGAATCTATGGAGTTCGACGTCGTCATCGTCGGCGCGGGGCCTTCGGGCCTGTCTGCCGCGATCCGGCTCAAGCAGCTGGCGGCTGCAGCGGGGCGCGAGCTCGGCGTCTGCGTCATCGAAAAAGGCTCCGAGGTCGGCGCGCATATCATGTCGGGCGCGGTCTTGGAGCCGCGCGCGCTCAATGAGCTGATCCCCGACTGGAAAGCCAAGGGTGCGCCGCTGAATGTGCCGGCCGGCGAGGACCGCTTTCTATTTCTGACCGAAACAGGCAGCTTCCGTCTGCCGACGCCGCCGCAAATGAACAATCACGGCAATTACATCATCAGCCTCGGCAATTTCTGTCGCTGGCTGGCGACGCAAGCCGAAGAGCTCGGCGTCGAGATCTATCCCGGCTTCGCCGCCGCCGAAGTGCTCTATGGCGACGCGGGCGAAGTGGTCGGCGTCGCCACCGGCGACATGGGCATCGGCAAGGATGGCCAGCCGACGGCGAACTTCACGCGCGGCGTCGAGCTGCGCGCCAAGCTGACGCTGTTCTCCGAAGGCTGCCGCGGTTCGTTGACGAAAACCCTGATGACCCGTTTTGGCTTACGCGACGACGATCATCCGCAGACCTATGGCCTCGGCGTCAAAGAGCTGTGGGAGATCGACCCGGCCAAGCACAAGCAAGGCAGCGTGACCCACACCGTCGGCTGGCCGATGGACGCGCAGACCTATGGCGGCTCGTTCCTCTATCACCTGGAGAACAACCAGGTGGCGGTCGGCTTTGTTGTCGGCCTCGATTACCAGAATCCGTACTTGAGCCCGTTCGAGGAATTGCAGCGCTTTAAGCAGCATCCGGCGATCCGGCCGATCTTCGAAGGCGGCCGGCGCATCGCCTATGGCGCGCGCGCCTTGAACGAAGGCGGCCTGCAGGCGATTCCCGAACTGGTGTTTCCCGGCGGCGCGCTGATCGGCTGTTCGGCGGGCTTTTTGAACGTGCCGAAGATCAAGGGCATCCACACATCGATGAAGTCCGGCATGACGGCGGCGGAATCCGCCGCAGCGGTTTTGCTGGTCGATGCGGCGCCGGCATCGGTGACGCTCGCCGACTATCCGGCGCGCTTGAAACAGACCTGGCTGTGGGACGAATTGACGAAGGTGCGCAACATCCGTCCGGCGTTCCGTTGGGGCCTGTTCGCCGGCATCGTCCATGCGGCGATCGACACCTTTATTCTGCGCGGGCGCGCGCCGTGGACGCTGCGGCATCACGCCGACCACAAGAGCTTGAAACAGGCGAAGGACTGCAAGCCGATCGCCTATCCCAAGCCGGACGGCAAGATCAGCTTCGACCGTCTGTCGTCGGTGTTCATCTCGAACACGAACCATGAAGAGAATCAGCCGGCCCATCTCAAGCTGGCCGATTCGTCCGTTGCCATCACGGTGAACCTCGCCGAATACGACTCGCCCGAGCAGCGCTATTGCCCGGCGGGCGTCTACGAGATCGTGCGCGATACGGCGGGCCCCCGGCTGCAGATCAACGCGCAGAACTGCGTCCACTGCAAAACTTGCGACATCAAGGACCCCACCCAGAACATCAACTGGACGGTGCCCGAGGGCGGCGGCGGGCCGAACTACCCGAACATGTAAGGCGCAGGTCCGGCCTCAGTGGCCGGACTGCTGCACCGCCGCGCCGCGGCCGAAGCCGGCGACGCGCAGCAACAGCGTGACGACCAGCAGGAAGGCGATCATCACGGTGCCGATGGCGCCGACGCCTTCGACATTGCCTTCGTCCCACATGTTCCAGATCAGGATCGAGACGACCTGGTTTTCCGCGCCCTCGTAGAGCAGCAGCGGCGCGCCGGCGACGCGCACCGCGTGCAGCATGGTCCAAATCCAGACGCCGACGAAGGTCGGCAGCATCAGCGGATAGAAGATGCGCCACATGGTGCGCCAGCCCGGCGCGCCGCAGACATAGGCGGCTTCTTCGAGGTCCTTGTGGATCTGCAGGATCGCCGCGTTCATCGCCCGCGTGCCATAGGCCATGAAGCCGACCGCCAACGTGATGGCGATGGCCCAGATGCCGCCATGCAGATCGATGCCGTATTTGGCGCCCTTGAGGAACAGCAGCAGGAAGGCCAGACCCATGACGATGCCGGGGATGGCGTGCGGGATGAAGGAGAACTGGTCGAGAATCCGTCGGCCCCAGAATTTGGAGCGGACGATCACCAGCGAAATGGCGAAGGACAGCGCCACGGTGAGCGTCGAGGTGATGACGACCAGGTAAAGCGTGTTCATCAGCACTTGGCCGATCAGCGGCGTCTCCCACAAATCGATGTAATGCTCGAAGGTCATCGTGCGGAAAGCGGCGAGCGACGGCGACTGCAGGAACGGCAGCAGCGACACGTAAGCCAGCACCAGGAACGGCAGAATGATCGAGAAGGTGAGGAAGAGCAGCACCAGGGCGAGCGCCGGCCAGCGCAGCCGGCCGAGGCGGGTGACGCGCGGGCGGTAGCCCTTGCCGGTGACGATGGTGAAGCGTTCCGACTTCGAGATCACGCGGGCATAGCCCCAGGTCGCGCCGATCGCGAGCAGCACATAGATCATGGCGAGCGCGTCGGCCTGGCCGTAGGCCGGGGCGATGGCGCTCGAATTCATGATCGAATAGACCTTGGTCGAGAACACGTAGATCGACGCCGGCAGACCGAGAATGCCGGGTACTTCGAACACTTCCAATGCAGTCATGCATTGATAGATGGCGACCGCCAAGAGGCCGGGCAGCATGACCTTGAGCGTGACGCGGCGCAGGGTGCGGCTCGGGCTGGCGCCCGACATGGCGGCGGCCTCTTCCAACGATGGATCCATCGAGCGCAGCAGCGGCACCATCATGAGGAAGGCGGTCGGCACCAACCGCAGCCCCTCGATGAAGATCATACCGCCGAGTGAATAGATGTTGATCGGCTTGAAGCCGAAGATGGCGATGAATTCGTTGAGATAGCCGATGCGCGGCGACAGCAGCAGCACGTAGGCCATCGCCTGCAGCATGCCGGGCATCGCCAGCGTCATCGGCACGCCGGCATAGATCCACATCTTGCCGGGCACGTCGGTGCGCTCGACCAGCCAGGCGAGCACGGCGGCGAGCGTGATGCCGAGCGCCGTCGCGCCGGCGACATAGACGAACGTGTTGTAGAGCAGCGTGTAGGTGCGCGGATCGCCCCATACGGCGCGATAGTTGGCGAAGCTCAGTTCGGACAGGATGAACTCGGTCGGCAGTTCAGAGGTCGAGAAGCTACCGAGAATCAGAAAGGCGAGCGGCGTGCCGACGGCCAGCAGCACGGCGATGAAAATGCCCCAGTGCCAGAAATTGATGCGCGACACCGCGAAACGTGCGCGGCTGTAGACAGCATCCGACATGGTCAGTACCGACATTCCCTCTCCCCCGCCGGCCCGCGTTCTCGTCGGCGGACTCGGTGATTATTCGCTGTCTCCGTGCGCCGCGGACGCCTTACCGGCTTTTTGCTGTCCTCAAGCGGCCCGCAGTATTGCATTCAATATTTTGACGGCACAACGGCGATTTAAATGAAAAGCCACGGGCCGGAAGCTGGTGAAGGTGCCGCCGGAATATCTGCTTTTCCTTGGAAAATTTGTCTTTCAGCAGATTGCGACGGCGCTGTGCGCGGCGATGCGAAGGACTTGGCCCGCTGAATTTCGCCGCTATTGACTCAGTTTTTGCATTCAAATATCAGCATTAGCCTATAACCTTTGCATTTACGTATGGCGGGGAAAAACAGCAGGCGGCTCACGGACGCGGCGGCGTCCGCAAGAGCGGCGGTGCAGGGAGGGCGTCATGGCGTCGAAGATCAATCACGTTGCGATCATGAGCGGAAACTACGCGCTCGAATCGCGCTTCTATGAAGCCGTGTTCGGCATGAAAAGCTCGCCGAAGGCGCGGCCGGCGCGCGCCGTGTCGATCGGCGACGGCTATGTCGGCATGAACATCAACGCGCGTCGCGCCGGGCGGCCGGGCCGCCTCGACCATTACGGCATCCAGGTCGACGACCTCGAAGCGACCTTGGCGCGCATGCGCGAAAAATATCCCGAGATCGAAATTCTCAAGCGGCCGATCGAGCGGCCTTTCGCGGCGATCACCAACCATGATCCCGACGGCAATGTCTTCGATCTGAGCCAGACGCAGGGCGACAATCTCAAGGACATCTACACGCACAACGACTGGCAGTCGGCGCGCAGCATCAGCCATATCGGCATCCGCACCTTGCATGCCGAGGCCTGCGCCGAGTTCTACATCGACATGTTCGATCTCAAGCCGGCCAACCTGCCGATCGAGAATGCCTTCGGCGTCACCGACGGCCGCGTGACGCTGGTGCTGCTGCCGTGGCGCATCAAGGACTACGCCGGCATGCCGGTCGTCGGACCGGGCATGGAATATATCGGCTTCAAGGTCGAGGACATCGACAAGCTCAAGGAGGACGTGCGCAAGGCCGTCGACAGCAATCCGCTGCTCAACCCGGCGCCGTTCGGCCGCGGCCCGGAAGGCCAGGCGCGCCTCGAGATGCTCGCGCGCGGCAGCCTCGGCTCCTGGCATCTCGCCGATCCCGACGGCGTGCTGCTCGACATCGTGGCGTGATCAGATGCGTGCGAGAATCAACCACATTACCATCGTCAGCGAAGACAATTGCGCCCTCGGCCGCTTCTACGAAGGCTTCTTCCACCTGAAGCCGACCGGCACGAAAGGCCCGTTGGACGACGTCAGCCTCGGCGACGGCCATGTCGGCATGAACATCAAGCCACGACTCTCCGGCCAGCCGGCGCAGCTCGACCATTTCGGCATCGAGGTCGACGATCTCGCGACGGCGCTGACGCGCCTGCGCCAATACGATCCGGCGCTGGAGTGGCTCGAACGTCCCGGCAGCGGGATGATCTCCGCCAACGACCCGGACGGCAATGTCTTCGGGCTCTGGCAAAGCGGAGCGACCCCGCAGGGCGGGCTCGGCGCCGAGGAGATCTATCCGGTGGATGGCCGGACGCAGGATCGCGTCATCGATCACATCGCCTTGCGCGTGTTGCATCCGCAAAAGGTTGCGGCCTTCTACGAGCAAGTTTTCGATCTGAAGCGCATCGACGGCCCGTCGCCGGGCAAGAACGCCTATCTCTCCGACGGGCATATCACGCTGGTGATCATTCCGTGGCGCCTGGAAGACTTCGAAGGCACCGGCATCTCGGCGCGCGGCATGGATCACATCGGCTTCAAGGTCGAGAGCGTCGACGCCCTGAAGGCCGACATCGAGCGCGCGACCGAGCGCAACTACCGCTTCCAGCCGAGCCCGAGCATCGTCGGGCGCGGCAAGGAAGGTGCGGGGCGTCTCGTCATGTTCCGCAAGACCTGCCCGCTCGGCTGCCACCACATGGCCGATCCCGACGGCCTGCTGCTCGACGTGACGGAGTAGCGCCTAGTCTTCCTCTTTGCCGGCCTC